>CAIKLQ010000730.1 GCA_903828255.1 uncultured Verrucomicrobiota bacterium | reverse complement strand
GTTCAATTTCAAGTTGAGTCTCCGTCTCATCCGCAACCCCAACATGGCCGTCAACGGTCGCTTCCCGACCGCCGTCGGCGACTTCAAATATGAAATCATCAATTAGCATCCTCCTGTTGTCCGCTGCCGTCGCACTCGCGGAATCGCCCGAAGCCATCCAGCACGTCCGGCTGGACGAAAGCGCGGTCGTCACCGTGCCGGTCGCTACGAACCGCGTCACCACCATCAGTTTTCCCGGCCCGATTGCCGCGATTGATGCCGTGGGCGTGACCGCCGACGGCAAGACGCCGGGGCAGTTCCAACTCGCGCACACCAAAGGCTCGACGTTCCTATCCGTCCGCGCACTCGCGCGCAAGGCCGCGACGAATCTGAACATCCGTTGGAACAAGCGCACCTACGTCTTTGAGTTGGTGGAGAGCGACAATCCAGTTCTCTCGCTGAACCTAGACGAAGCTGTGACCGCCGAGGCGGTTTTGCCCGCGCCTGTGACGACACCGGCGCAATTGTTGTCGTTGCTGGACAAGGCGAAGGCATTTCCGTTGCTGAAGAAGCAACAGCCCGATGCTCTCGCTGGCGCGGAGGCGCGGACGTTCGGCGGCAAACCTCAAGTCACTGATTTCAATGATTACGAAATCCGCATCGAGGAAGTGTTCCGGTTCAACACCGAGGACACGCTCGTTTTCCACGCCACGTTGAAGAACAAATCGGACAAGGAGATTCGCTACCTGCCGGAGAGTTTCTGTGTCCGGGTCGGCAACCGGCTCTACTACCAGTCCATCAGCGACGCGCCGGGCATGCTGCCGCCGCAATCCGCCAGCACAGTGTATTTCGGGATAACCGGCACGCCGGACGGCGGACGTAATGAGCTTTCGCTCAAGAACGAGTTCGCCGTTCTGGTGACGCGACTTTCGCCGCCACCGCCGCCAGTCGCCGTTACCAACCAAGTCGTCGTTCCCATCAAGCCACTCCATTCACCCAGGAATCAACCATGAAACCACGCGATTTCCTCAACTTTTTCAAAACCAAAAGCGGCAAACTCGTTCTGTTCGTTGTGATCTTTGGCGGCGGCCTTGTGCTGTTTAGCGTGTTCCGCGACCGCCATCGCAATGCTGATGACATCGCAGTTGCGCCCGCCCGGACCAACGTCACCGACAAGGCGCAGGTCGTGCAGTCGGTTGAGTTGCCGATGCAGCCGTTCCGACCGCCGACGCCCAAACCTGAACCGCTGCCGGTGGTGAAATCCAACGACGCGCCGAGAGTCATCATCGAGCCGCGACCGCAGGAAGCCAAAGTTCCAACGCTCGCGCCCATCAGCCTGTTCGCTGATTCGGCAATCGAAAGCGCCGACAAGAAAACCGTCAGCTCGATTTACGCGCCGTATGGCCGACTCATTTCCTGTGAAACGGTCGTCACGGTGGACTCGGCTTCGATTCAGACGCCGATCATCGGCCTCGTCACCGAAAACATTTATCACGCGGGCAAGCTGGTGATTCCCGCCGGCACGGAGGTTCACGGCACAGCCCAAGCCGACCGGCATCGCGAGCGCATCGCCAGTGGCAACAACTGGACTTTTGTGTGGCAGGGCGGCGAGGAACTCCGCCTAAACGCCATCGCCCTCGACCGCGAGTTCTCCGGCGACCAGGAAGGTTGGGGCATCACCGACGGCAGCGCCGGTCTGCGTGGGCGCGTCATCAAGTCCGACGACATGGCCGAAATCAAATTGTTCGCCGCCACGTTTCTTTCCGGTGCAGCCGGTGCGTTGACCGAAAAGCAGCAGACATCATTTGGCCCGATCAATAGTCCGACGTTGAACAATGCGCCGTTTGAAGGCGCGCAGAAGGTGCTTTCGACCTACGCGCAGCGCATCTACGACGCGATTCAAAAGGACGGGTTTTATGTCCGCGTGCCGAGTGGAAAACAATTCTACCTCTACGTCCTGCAAACGATTGATCGTGCCGATGCTGAAATTGGCGGTTCAGAAAAACCTTTTACCGACGCCACCGCGACCAGCAATGCCCGCGCCGCGCTGTCCGCTGTCCCACCAACTTTCCAACCAACCTCAACTCCCACCAAACCATGAAATATCTGTCGCTCATTCCACTCGTGTTCGTCGCTTCGTGCGCTTCGCGCCCGCAACTCGCCGTTCGTCCTGCGCCGCCTGTGGCGGTCGCCCCGACTGAATCCCTGCGGTATGCCGAGGTTGTCCGCGCTTATCACGTCGGTCGCCAGGTTGATCCGAACCATCCTGACATGATGGCGGAACGGCATCCGGTCTATCGCGTCGAGGTTTCCTCGCGTTGGAATCTTCACCCCGGCTCGCCGAACGCCGCCACGCTGTTGAACCCACCGCCGGACGCCGCGTTCGCGCCGCCGCCAACCAACGATGTTGTCGTCGCGGAAATGAACCGTCAGCGCGAGGCCACCGCACAGGTCATGCAGCAGGCCGCCCGGCTCGCGCAGTCCTACCAGGAATTGCAGAAGGTTTTCGGCGAGATGAAGACCGTGGCCCAAAACAACGCGCTTTTGAACGCGCGCCTCGCCGCCGCCGAGCAGCGCGTGACGGCTTTTGAAAGGGAAATGCAGAAGCTCACCGCGTCGCCTTCTGCCACCACCAATGATGTTCCCGCCATTTCACCGGAATCAAATGATTCCCCGAAACCATGAAAACACTTTGCCGGAGCGGGACGGTTTGAACGTCACGTTCCGGCGAACACGGCAAATGCCGCGCAACCAAAACCAACAAAACGAATCGTTATGACAAAACCGAAAACATCCGCGCCTACGGGCGCTGGCGGTAATGCCGCCCCCGCAGAACAGCCCACGTTCCGGTCCAACCCGGAGGTGGATGCCAAGATCGATGCCTACATCAAGGAGAACCCGAAATATTGGAACTACGTCCAGGCCATGCCGCGCGAGCGGCTTGAACGCAGCGTGGTTCTCAATGAAGTGCGTGAACTGGACCGCCAGCAGCGCATCCGGGAAGGCGTTCTGAAACAAATCGGTCGCAATCCCGAATTGAAACGCGCCTACGATCTTCTGGTGAAGGATTTGCCGGAAGAGCAGAAGGAGGGCGTCATCGCCCAAATCGCGCGTTCCACGCGCCGCGCCGTCGCCCGCACCCAAGGCCAGCAGCAACAAAAGCCGGAAGGGGTCGCTGTCTGAGAAACTGCTCCCATCGCCATCGCCTCCAACCGACACGGAAGCCTGTCCGCACGATGGGCTTCCGTGTGTTTTTCCACCCTGACCGCCTGCCAGTCATTCAAGTGGCCGCTTTACAGAATGTATTCACTTATTGCTATCTGCATACATTATGTAATAATTGCTTCGTGGCCAAGAACCACCAAAACGAAGTGCTGAAGCTCACACGCAAGCTGGGAGTGCTGCGCCCGCGTGACCTCAAATCCGTTGGCGTTCCGCGGGTCTATCTCAAACAACTGGTGGACCGGGGTGAGCTGCTCAAAACCGGGCGGGGGCTTTATGTGGTTGCCGGCGCACCGCTCACCGAAAACCACTCGCTGGCGGAGGCGGCAAAGCTCTCGCCGAAAGGAGTCATCTGCCTCCTGTCCGCGCTGCGCTTCCACGGTCTGACCACGGAGAATCCCGCCGAAGTCTGGATTGCCATTCCGCGCGGAACGCGCCCGCCAAAATCAACCAACCCGGCGCTGCGCGTGGTGACGCTTTCCGACGAGATGATGACCGAAGGAATCAAACGGCACGTCATCCAAGGCGTGACCGTGCCGGTCTATTCCGTCGCCAAAACGGTTGCCGATTGTTTCCGTTTTCGCAACCGCATCGGCGTCAACATCGCGGTCGAGGCGCTGCGCGATGCGTGGCGGAACAAGCAGGCCACCTCCGAGGAACTCTGGCATTTCGCCAAGGTCTGCCGGGTGCTCAATGTCATGCGCCCCTATTTCGACAGCCTCGCATGAAAAATCTCGCTGCTTCAGTCCATGCCCGCCTGGCTCAACGCCGGACCAGCACCGGCGAAGATTACAACGTGCTGCTCGTGCGGTTCACGTTGGAGCGTTTGCTTTACCGCTTGTCCCGCTCCGGTCATCGGGAACAATTCATCTTGAAAGGGGCGATGCTCTTCGCGCTTTGGGAACCGGCGCTGCACCGTGTCACGCGGGATTTGGATCTGCTCGGCTTCGGGCATCCGACACCCGAGCGGTTGGCGGACATTTTCAGGGAGTTGTGTCGGCTGGAGGTCGAAGCCGATGGCGTTGATTTCGATCCGCGCTCGGTGGTGTGCGAGGACATTCGGGCGCAGGATGAATATGCCGGCATCCGGGTGAAACTGCGGGCCACCGTCGGCAAGGCGGTTGTGCCGTTGCAGGTGGACGTAGGGTTCGGGGACGCGCTGCCCGTTACCCCTGAGGAAATCACCTTTCCCGTCATGCTCGGCATGGCGGCTCCCAAGCTGCGGGCCTATTCGCGCGAAACCGTCGTGGCCGAGAAACTGGAGGCCATTGTGAAATTGGGAATGATAAACTCGCGCTTCAAAGATTATTTCGACCTGCATTATCTGGCGCAGAAATTTCCCTTCGCGGGTGACGCACTAACCAAATCCATTGCCGGGACGTTTGCGCGCCGTGGCACCGCGTTTCCTGAAAAACTGCCGCCCGGCTTGACGCCCATGTTTGGCTCTGACCCGGCGAAGATTCGCGGCTGGCAGGCGTTTTGGCGCAAGACCGGGCCAAAGGGTGAAATGCCTCCGCTCGCATCCGTCATCGAATTGCTGGTCGAGTTTTTGGGGCCACCGCTGGATGCGGCTGGAAAGGGCAAGTCTCTCGTAGCGACTTGGAAATCAAATCGCTGGCTTAAAGCCTGATTGAAACATCGCGAATTTATGCAACACCCAGTTTTCTACGTGGCGCGCGTGACAAAGTTCTTGGACAAAATGATCCAGGAACACGGCGAGTATTTGTTTATGGGACTGGTTGTGGTGTGCGCCGTGGTGCTCGTCTGGATGTTCACTCGCACCCGCAAAAATCCCGTCCATGAAATGTCGGTGGTGATTTTGCCGCTTGGTCTGCTACCGAAGCGAGAATCAGAGACGGAGACAATTCTTTTCCGAGACGACACGTTGTGAACTGCCAATTGTCGCGCAAGTCATTTGGAGGGCTTCCGTTGACTTTGCTTCTTGGGAACAGCCGCTTCACTTGAATCGCCGTTGCCAAGCCAATGCTCTATAACGACTTGAACCTTCGCGTTATCGGCAAGTTTCGGAGTCAACGGTTGCAGGGGTTCTTCGGGCAAATTGAGCAAAGCCACGCCAAACACCGGAGATTCCAGCCATTTGTCGAATCGCAGCCGAACTATTCTATTCCAAAGCAGGTTTTCGTAGCCACCCATGCTGAATGACAGGATGAGAGAGCATGGGTAATCAGAAATTTTGGGCAGATGCAGGAAATATCCAACGGAGTTGTATTCTTTTGGAGGCTTCACTTCACGGGTAACACCGCCCATTTCTACGACGAAATTATTGATCGTGCCCATGCCGCGTTTGTGAAAATTGATCTGAGCCATCGCCTCAAAGCCTTTCAACAAGTGACCGGCAGTTTCATCCTGAAGTTTTACACAGCCACGCGAAATGTGTGAAAAGTATCGTTTAAGGTCTTTGAAAATGGCCTTTTCCAAATCGTCGTTGCTCGGGCAGATGTATCGCCAGTCCTTCCCGTAGTTTTTATACTTCGGGTCGCCAAGGAAATCATCCAAAGGCGGGCGCGTCGCACAGACCAAAAGATCAGTTTGTTGCAAGAAATTGAAGTGGTCGCGCGCCAAAGAATGGTTTGGGTAATTATGGATGACGGTTTCGTAGCAATAGCCCTTGAATGGTAGATTCGCAGACAATTCGCCAAATGCGGCCCCGTCTCGACTGTGGTGGAGCCGAAGTTTCTGCCCGTCACTGGGTGGATTTGTGTAACCCAAACGATAGAATTTTTTGGTCATAAGACAATTCTGACTGCATGTTGGCTCTGGTGACATGAATTAGTTACCACAATCTTTCGACGAGGTAAATTTTTTGTCTTCGCTTGATGGGGCAGGACGGTCGAATGGGAGAGATTCTCAAATTGCCGAAATAGCCGATTGCGGGAATCAGATGATTTGTAGACTGGCCGATTCTGTGAAAATCGCCGACCTGAAAACACATTCTGGAACGACTCCTTGGAATATAAAGGGCGCATCACTTATGAAAACGCCCACAACCATACTCTCGGAGTCTCTACGAAAACTCATTCAATCCACAAGTTTTTTCAGCTTGCGCTGGGAAACTGACTTCACGCCTTGCACCGGTATCACCGCTGTTGTGCGGGAGGAACGCCGCGTGTTTGCGAAGCTTGGCCTGCTGATCGCCCCTTGGCAGTCGCGCATGGCCACGGCTCAAGCAGCACTCTCCTACGGCAAGGTGACCGATCTTAACGTCACGCTGCGTTTGGAAGTTTTCCCGGGTGTCTTTAAGCCGCTTCGCCTTCTTCTCGCCAATGCGCCTGACCGTCAGCCGATTTTGTTTTTAGCCGTGGATGGCTTTTTTCAGGGCGACGCTTCGCCTTATGCCACAAGCGGACTGGCGACCGACACGCTCGTGTTTGCAAACGCAGTGGATTTGCTGTTGCGCGAAGCGGGTGCGCAACCTCACCAATGGATTTGGTGTGCTGATTGGGAAACCGGTCCGGCACTACTGCTGTTGCGATCCCGGCATCACTGCGCGCTGCATCTCCATAACATCTACGATGAGTTCCTCGGTCATGCGGTTGAAAAAATTGCCTATGCTCGTGCCGACGTGTTGCGCAGTGCCACGGTTTTACAAGCGGCCATGCGTGAAGCCGATGTTGTCGCTGGCGTAAATCGTGGATTCGTTTGGTCGCTCCAAAACGAACCGGCCTACACAAAGATTCTCGCCTCTCATCTCCAAGCCGAACTTTCCCGCGCTGTTCCAGTCGAAAATGCGAATTTTGTCCCGCTGTCTCCAGAGTTGCTTGCACTCGAAGAACTCTTGTCCAACGACGTATCTGATGCAACGAGAGCATTACGCCAATATAAAGCAGCGGCTCGTCGGCGATTGCCGCCAGAGATTCGGCGACAGATGAAGGGACGATCCTTGATTGTCATGATGGGTCGCCGTGTGACGCAAAAAATGATCGAAGTAGCCGTAGAAAGCGCACGGAGAACTCTTGCCACGAATCCAACTTTTCCTGCGCTCTGGTTCTTCGCCACCGTCCCCGGTGATCAACATAGCGACCAACGTCTTGAGTCAATCGCGCGTCTTTGCGCCGACCACCCCGAATCAGCGGCATTCTCTGATGGTCGAATTGACTACTACGACGCTTTGCTCGCCGCCGCTGATTTGATTTTGATGCCTTCCATCACCGAACCACACGGCGGCTGTTTTCAGGCTGCGGTTGTTCCGGTTGTTTCGGCACGCGATGGGTTGGCGGCGCAAGTTCCCGCTTATCAAGCAAACGGCCTTGCAGCCGAATTGAACCATCGCTGGCATGGCAACCGGCCTGCCGCTGGTTGGTGTGTGCGGGAGGAATTGCCGATGAACGGGGAACTCGCTCTTGCGGAATTGCGCCAGTTGCTCTCCGGTCCACCGTCACAAGACAACCTGACGTTTCACCTGATGGTTGAAGCGTTCAAGGCCAGCATTGAACAGGCGGTAGGCATCTGGCGCGATGAACCAAGGACGTTCGCGCAACTCGTGCGCGAGGTCTTGCGGATTCAAAAACACCGAAGCTGGGAAATGAATTATGGAAGCATGTTCTCCCACATCGCCGCCGCCCAAGTTCGGAGGTCACTGGCATGATCTTGGTTCGCATCAGCCCCAAGACGAACTCGTGTATGAGCTACACATTTACCGGCAATAAAAATCGTATGAAGGACACACAAAATTATGCGACACGATGCCAATTTAATCGGACCGAAGGTGGGCAGGCTGCGTTATGCCAAAGGATGGACGCAGGAAGTGCTTGCCGCCAAAATGCAAATTATGGAATGCGACATCTCTCGCGATGTCGTAGCAAACATCGAGAACCGCCGCTCGATTGCCACCGACAAACAGTGCTTCTTCTTTGCCAGGGTTTTCACCGTCGGCATAGACGAACTGTTCCGGCCATGAATCCGCGTTTGAAACGCGCTTCACATCACTATCATGGCGCCACGGCGAAACCATTCGAGTTCGGACGACCAGCTTGACCTTTTTTCAACCCAAAGGCCGCCCCATGACCCCATTGACGCAATACGGCCGGATGGCCGAGAAACACTGGCGCGAACACCGTCCGAAAATGGTGCGCGAACTGGAACGGAAGGGGCTCCTGCATCAGCTTCTTCAGGAAGCCGAGGAAATGACCAAGACCGAAATGGTCACGTTGAGAACGGATTTGATGCAGCGCGGATCAACGGCGCAGCAAGCCCAGACGCAGGCGTGGGAGATGGTGCGCGAGAAATACATCCTGCTCGCTCCCGAAGAGTAGCCCATCGTCATCAGGAAGAATCTCCGAAAAATCTCAACGCCTACCGCATCACCGAGGCTGACCGGCTCGGCGACGGCGGGCCGAAGCTAAAGTTTCAAAAGAACATTGCCGCCATCGAGATGTTGCGGCAACTCGATGCGGAAGAACGGCCCGCGACGCCGGAGGAAAAGTCCTTGCTCGTCAAATACGTCGGCTGGGGCGCGCTGCCCCAGGTGTTCGACGTGGACAACGACGACTGGCGCAAAGAGCAAATCCGGCTTTCGGAAATTCTTTCGGACGAAGAACACCGTTCGGCCCGCGCCACCACGCTCAACGCGCATTATACCGCTCCACTCGTTATTGGGGCCATGTATCGCGCCGCCCAGCGCTTTGGCTTCCAAGGCGGGCGCATTCTTGAACCCGCGTGCGGCATCGGCCACTTCGTCGGCCTCATGCCCCAAGACATGCTCCGCCGCTCGACTGTCACCGGCATCGAAATTGATCCGCTGACGGCGCGCATCGCCAAAGCGCTTTATCCCGACACCGACCTCCGTGCCCAACCATTCGAGCAGACCAAACTCGCCGACGGATTTTACGACCTCGCAATTTCAAATGTTCCTTTTGGCGACTACCCCGTCCACGACCCGCGCTGGAACAGCTACAAGTTTTCCATCCACGATTATTTCTTCGCGGCGGCTCTTGAAAAAGTTCGTCCCGGCGGTTTGATGATGTTCATCACGTCGCGGGGCACGATGGACAAATTAGATTCAACATTGCGCGAACTGCTCTCCACGCGCACGGAGTTGCTTGGCGCAATCCGGCTGCCAAACGATGCTTTCAAAAAGAACGCGGGCACGGAAGTCACGACGGACATTGTGATGCTTCGCCGGCTACACCCCGGCGAAGTGCCCAACGGCCCGGTGTGGAAGGAAACCGCCAGTCATGCCAACGACACGGGCGAGGACTTCACCATCAACGAATACTTCGCCGCCCGACCGGAAATGATGCTCGGTCAAATGCGCCTCACCGGCGGAATGTATGGCGGCAATGAACCGACTTTGGAACCGGACGATCGCAAACTGGCGGACGCCCTGGCCGCGGCCATCGAAAAATTGCCGCAAGGCATCTACGAAGCGCAGGCACACAAGGTCGCCGAGCAATCACTGGATGAAGCCATTCCCGCGCCCGATTTCGTCAAACCCAATGCCTACTGTCTCCACGATGGCATGGTTTGCATTCGTGAGGAAGATGTTCTGCGTCCGCTCACCGACATGCCAGCCGAGATGCGTTCACGGATTCGCGGGATGGTTTTGGTGCGGGATGCGGTTCGGGATTGTCTTCGGTCGCAGATGGACGGCGGCGCCGAGGAGCACGTCCTTGAAACCCGGCGACAACTAAATCTGGCTTACGACCGTTTTGTCGCCCGCTTTGGTCCGGTCAATCTCCGGGCCAACCAGCGAGCCTTTGATGGCGATCCGGATTTGCCGTTGCTGCTGTCGCTCGAAAATTACAACGACGAAACGAAACGAGCGGCCAAGGCCACCATTTTCACTGAGCGCACGATCCATCACCGGCAGTCGGTCGAGTCGGTCGGCACACCAAAGGAGGCGTTGCTCGTCACCCTGAACGAGCGTGGTTGTGTTGACCTCGATCACATGGCCGATTTGCTCAACAAACCGACGGCTGAATTTCTGCCCGATTTGAAGGGACTCATCTTTCTAAATCCGCAGTCGAACCAGTGGGAGACTGACGACCAGTATCTTTCCGGCAACGTGCGGGAAAAATTGGCCGTCGCGGATGCGGCGGCTGTAACCGACCCGCGTTTTGCCGAAAACGTCGAGGCATTGAAATCCGTCCAGCCCGCCGATTTGGCCGCGACGGAAATTGACGTGCGGCTCGGCGCAGCCTGGTTGCCGCCGGAGGACGTGCAGAAATTTACGAATGAATTGCTCAACATCCCGTCCGGCGTGGACATCGGCCATATTCACGCGCTCGGCGCGTGGCACATCAACGCCAATTGGGAAGCCAAGGGCGCGACTGCCAACACGACAGATTGGGGCACTGACCGTTACACCGCGCTCGAATTGATTGAAGACGCGCTCAATCTCAAAACGCCCACCGTGTATGACACCGTGGACAAAAAGCCCGTCGTGAACGCGCAGGCGACCGAGGCCGCCCGCGAAAAGCAGGAACGCATCAAGGAACGGTTCAAGGAATGGGTGTGGTCGGATGACTCGCGGCGCGACCGGTTGTGCCGTCTTTACAACGACACGTTCAATCACACCCGCGTCCGCACGTTCAACGGCGACCACCTGACCTTGCCCGGCGCGAGCGGAGCGATTCAACTTCACGCACACCAAAAGGCCGGTGTCTGGCGCATTTTGCAGACGCCGAACACGCTGCTGGCCCATGTCGTTGGCGCGGGCAAAACCTACACGATGGCCGCGGCTGCGATGGAGTCGAGACGGCTCGGCATTTCCGGCAAGCCCATGTTTGTCGTGCCCAATCACATGCTCGGCCAGTTCTCCACCGAATTGCTGACGCTGTATCCGGGCGCAAACATTCTGGCCGCCGGCAAGGAGGATTTTGAATCGCAAAACCGGAAGAAGTTGTTCAGCCGCATCGCCACCGGCAATTGGGATGCGGTCATTGTGACCCATTCCGGCTTTGAACGCATCCCGCTTTCACGCGAGACGCAGGAGCGGTTCTTTAAGGAACAGTTGCACGAGTTGGAGATGATCCGAAGACAGCACGCGGACAGTTCCAACCGCCGCTTGGTGAAAGAACTCGAAAAGGCAAAGAAGCGGCTGGAAGCCAAACTTCAGACGTTGGCTGCCGAACACAAAAAAGACAACACGCTGACTTTCGAGGAACTCGGCGTGGACCGACTGCTCGTGGACGAGGCGCATTACTTCAAGAATCTGTTTTACGTCACCAAGATGACGCGGGTTGCGGGATTGCCGCAGACGGCCAGTGAGCGGGCGTTCGATATGTTTTTGAAAGTGCGTCACGTCCAGTCGTTGAATGGCGGTGGAGGTGTGGTGTTCGCCACCGGCACGCCCATCGCCAACAGCATGGCCGAAATGTTCACCATGCAGCGTTATCTCCAGCATGACGCGTTGAAGAAACACAACCTGCATCACTTCGATTCATGGGCGGCCACGTTCGGCGAACCCGTAACGGCGATGGAACTTTCGCCGGATGGCGCGGGCTATCGGTTGAACACGCGGTTCGCGCGCTTCATCAACGTGCCGGAGTTGATGCAGATGTTTCGCCAGTCCGCCGACGTGCAAACGGCGGCGATGTTGAATCTGCCGCGCCCGAAGCTGGACGGCGAAAAGCCGACCATCCGCAACGCGCCGGCCACGGAGGAGCTAAAGGAGTTCGTCCAATCACTCGCCGCACGCGCCGAGAGGTTAAGGACGGGACGGGTTGACCCCAGCGAAGACAACATGCTCAAAATCACTTCAGAAGGGCGGAAGGCGGCGTTGGATCTCCGGCTAATGAAGCCATCCGCGCCGGACGAACCACAGGGCAAGGTGAATCTGGCGGTCGAAAAGATTTTCAACATCTGGCAGGAATCCAAACCGGAGCGTTCCGCGCAAATGGTCTTCTGCGATCTCTCCACGCCGAAAGACCGGGGCTTCTCCGTGTATAACGACATGGCGCAGAAGTTGGAACGGCTTGGCATTCCCGCCAGCGATATTGCCTTCATTCAGGATTACGACTCTGACGCTTCAAAGCTCACGCTGTTCCGCGACGTGCGAGCAGGCAAAGTCCGCGTGTTATTCGGGAGCACGCAGAAGATGGGTTCGGGAACGAACGTGCAGGAACGGTTGATTGCCTTGCATCACCTTGACGCGCCGTGGCGACCGGCGGACGTGGAGCAACGCGAGGGACGGATTCTGCGGCAGGGGAACAAGAATTCTGTCGTTCAAGTCTTCCGCTACGTCACAGAGGGCAGCTTCGATGCCTATATGTGGCAGACGTTGGAGACGAAGGCCAAGTTCATCGCGCAGGTGATGAGCGGCGACATGACGATCCGGCGACTGGAAGATTTGGATTCAGCGGCTTTGACCTACGCCGAGGTCAAAGCCATCGCATCGGGCAACCCGCTGGTAATTGAGAAAGCCCAGGTGGACGCGGAGTTGATCCGACTAACCCGGTTGCGTTCCGCCCATGCCGAGGAACAATATCGCATCCGCACCAATCTCCGGCGTTCGCATGAGGACGCAGAAATCTTCACCACGCGCCTGACCAACCTGCGAGAGGACTTAACTGTCCGGCAGGACACGTCCGGTGACAAATTCCGCATCGAACTCGATGGGCAGGAATCCAACAACCGGGGCATCGCAGGCGAATTGATCATGCGCCGGGCGGAGAAGCTGAAGGCCAGGTTTGGCGATGACATCCGCATCGGGTGCTTCGCTGGTTTTGATTTATTCCTGCGTCCGGGTTTCAACAACACCGTTGAAATGGTCTTGCGCGGCAAAAACAGTTACGGCGCGCGGGTCACGGACACGGCGCTCGGCACGATTCGCTCGCTGGAGGCGACGGTTCAGGGATTTGAGGAACGCGCGGAAAGACTGGCGCTGGACATCACCGAGGCCAACAAGCGGGTCAAAGAGCTTGGCGAAAAGGTCGGCGGGAAGTTTGAGCGTGAGGATCGTTTTCAGGAGCTGAACCGCCGTCAGAGTGAGATCGAAGAAAAACTCGACCTCACCAAGAACCAAGCGCCCAGCCAGGTTGACGCCGATGCGTCCGACGAAGACGCGCAGAAGCTTTCCGCCAAACAAACCCAAACTCAATCGCCCCGGCCCGCGCGCCGTGCGGCTGTCACCGTATGAATATAACCGCCCAACAAACCGAATTCCTGAGCTGGAAGATTGTTCCCGCTCGTCTCGACGCCACGCATGCGGCATGGTTTCTTGGCTTCGATCCACATGAAATCCCCAAACTGGTTACTGCGGGATTGCTAAAGCCGCTGGGACATCCCGCCCGGAACAGCACGAAATACTTCGCAACCGAAACACTCGAACAACTCCGCCGGGATGAGAAATGGCTGGCGCGAGCCAGCGATGCGATTGCGAATTACTGGCGAGAACGAAACGACCGAAAGGGGAAGCCATAGGCAAGTGCGGGCTGATACGCTCTCAATGGTAGAATGGCCAATGTTTCAGATTTGGACGGCCCAGCGATTCCTGCTCAAACGAAACGCGTCCGCGTTGCATGTGCAGCGGTTGAAAATTGCGACCCGACTTTTCCCGCAAGACGCGAAGAATATCAAAACCGGCTTCATCACTGTCGCCAAAATGCCAGAATTCCATTTCAGCCGGCAATCGTTGCAACAGTTTCAACGTGCCCGAACCTGGATAACTGGTATGGATGAGCAATTCGCCGGATTGAAACTTGGCGAGTTCGTGAAATGACGTTTCGTTTTCGATGGTGAGGCAGCGCTGGGCGGCTGTGACCAAGCTCTCGGCACGTTCTATGTCTGATTCTGCGAGCCGAAACGCCCCCCTCAATTGCCCCAAGTCCAGCCATTCTCCATCCAACCGTAGTTTCAACGGGCCGTGAATCAGGGCAAAACGCGGGTTTGGCAGAATGCCAAGATCATCCAATGAGCGAATCTGGCCACTCGTAATTTCTTCGAGCAGACGCCCGAGCTTTCCACGCAACTTATCGCGAAACTCGCCGTCCCTGTCCATCGCTGCCAGTAATTCGAGTGTTTTAGAATCACCGCACAGGACGCAACTCGTGAACCGCACGAGTGATTCACCTTCCCAAGCGAGCAATTGAGGCAGCAGCATCAGGAGCTTTTGGTTATCCGTGCTAGGATGACGGTCGAATGGTTCAACCGACTTGCCGGCGAGGGCCGCCACTCGAAGCCGCTCGCACCAACCCTTCCAGCCGTCACGCCAACGCGCAGGCACTTCTTGCGCAGCCGCAGTGGTGAATTGTTCCGCCAGCACGTCACGAACAGACTTCGGGGATTGTCGGCCAACGCTGTCATAAAGTTTTGCTTCGTTGGACGGAGAGAAACGAACCTGATGCAGCGACGAACGGTCGCGCCTGTGGAGGGGCTCAAGTTTGAGAATCCCAATTTGTTCCGCCGCGCGAAGCTGTTGTTCGGCCACCGCCCGCGACTCACCTTCCTCAGCCCCCGCATCGCGCAACAATTCTTCGACATCCACCAGCACATCGCGACTGGCCGCGCCAGTGCGTCCCGCTTGACTGCGCTGATAGCGGCGGGCAAGGGCTTCAAGCACGGGGGAACGAGCTTTCATGGCTATCTTGTCATCAGGCGGCGGGCATCATCCGAATCTCGCGCGAGACTTACGGATATGTTCCGAATCTCCGTGCGCTTGCCCAGGCGGCGCTCCTCTTTTGACACGACCACGAGCCAGTCACAATGCTCGAACGCGTAGGGAATGTTGCCCGTGCTCATGGAAAAGACCCCTTGGAGATCGAACGCTTTCAGCGCGGTGATGCAATCCTTGATTCGTTCGCCGCTCAGTTTTGAGAAAGCTTCGTCAATCGGCACAAGCCCAAGCGACGGCTCAGGTTTGCGCGAACTGTAACGACGATAGGCGCGCAGGTAGCTCGCGAGAATGGCGATGAAATAAGGTGACTGATTTTCGCCGCCGCTGAACTTGCCGGAATGCCGGTCCACACTCGTCTTGCGTCCGTCCGCCTCCACAACTTCCATGTCATATTCATAGAAATTGCGGTAATCGAGCAGTCGCGCGGCCTCGGCACTATCCGGCGCTTCGGTAAGCGTTTTGAGAAAGTGGTTGATTGCGTCGCAAAACCGCTGGTCGGCAGACGCGAAAAACAAATCGTCCTCGCGGGCAACCGCACTGGCTTCCAACAAATCGTGATAAAGCTGATAGTCAGGATTACGGCGGTAGCGCAATTCGTAAGTATTCGTGCCGATGGGCCGCTTCTTAAGGGCCGTATTTAGCAACGCAACGAGGTTGACCACTTCTTGAAGGGCACTGTAGAGCTTCTCCAAAATTTGCGTGCGGAAAAGCCGTTCCCAATTCTTGCGCTCCCTTTCAGCTTTGCTGCGGTAGTCAGGGATGTCGCTTTGCTCCAATTTTGCCAATTGTTTGTCGTGGCCGTCATTGGTGTCCGTCTCGACGGGCAAATCGTCGAATTTGGAATGTGCCAGGGCCAGCTCGCGGCGTTTGGCTTTCAGGTCGGTCCAGGTTTCCCCCTCCTCGCGGTCGCAACGGTGATACATCGAGCTAAATTCGCCTGCCGCCACTTCTTTGGCGGGAAAGCGTTTGACCATTTCGCCGTGCAATTCTTCCAACCGCTTCAGCCATGGCGAAACATCGCGTTCGTTGCGGATCGCGTCGAACTTTTCCGCCAAAGCTGCAACTGCTTTGCGCTGCGCGATAACCGAAGCTTTCAAGGAATCGACGCGACTTTTCAGGGGGCTTTGCAACTTTTCACGTTGTTCGCCAGTGAGCTGGGTCAATTCTGTCTCCAGCCGTGCTTGTTCCTTGGCCAGTTCATCAAACTTCGAGCGGTCAATCCGGTTGAGTTTGGCAATGTTTTCAGCCAACTCAGTCTTTAGCTTTGGCAATTGTTGAGCCTGGGCCAAATCCTGGTAAAGGCTCGGCGCAATATCGAAGTGCTCACGCCAGCCATCGTTCAACGCCTGCAACGCTTCGGCCAATGGTTTGAGGTCGCGTTCGTCAGCCTTTAATTTTCGTTCCTGCTCCTCTTTGTGAATCAGTTGCTGCTTGAGTCCATTCTGCCCGACAAACGGATGGCCGTCGTAGAAGCGTGGCCGCTCAACAAACGCGCCGCGCGTCATAAAGCCGTCCGGCAGGATGGCGTAATCGTGGTTGCGAAGTTCTTCCCGCCGTTCGACGCACATCAGATCGCCGAACAGTTGCCCCACAATGGCCTCAGCCACCGCGTCATTGCACCGCAGTTTCTCGGCGAGCGAACCGGGACGGACAGGCTTTTTCAGCTTCAGAGCTTTCGATGGGTTGATAAGCGACTCGCGGCCCGTTTCGCCACCGAGTTCTGAAGCCTTGAGCTGATGGTAAATCTTTTCTGCCTGCTCGTAATGATCCGGGCCGACGACTATGGCAAACTTGCGTGTAAAGGCGACTTCGATAGCTGGACGCCACCGTTCGTCGATTATCTCACATAGTTCCCGCAGGTGTCTTGCGGGCAACTCCGAGCCGCGCGTGAGCAGGCTGCTATTGAGCGCGTCAAGCAAGCGCGTTGGAAATGGTAATTTGCCGACCTTGAGCGCGCCGATTTCGTCCCGTAACTGACCAAGCTGCCGACGGACATCCGCCAGCCGGTCTAACTTGGATTTTGCCGCGCGACTGGCTGCGGCTGCGGCGCTTTGGGCCGCAGTTCCCATGGCGGGCAATGTTTCGCCCGCTTTGCCAACTCCCTCATCGGCCACGGATTGAATGGCGCGCTCAACCACGCCCACGGGGGTAGCATCAAGTTCAAGCGGTAACGCACGAAGCTCCTTTAGCCAGGCGCGAGCATTGCGAAGGCGGTTGGTCAGGGCTTGTTCTAGTGTTGTGCCAATCCCGCCGAGCTGGCTGATTTGACGGCTGACTTCTGCGTTTCGGGTTTTGATGAACTTGTAGAGTTGGCCCTCTGGCGTTTCTCCAATCAGCGCATCAATTTTCTTCGATTCAGCCCGATCCCGCTCAATCGCCTCATCGAGTTCCTTCAATCGCTTTGCTTCCCCGGCATATTCGACTTCCAGCGTTGTGAGCCGGCCCTCGTCAGTCTGGAGCTGCTCGGCAATGTGTTCGTGGCGGAGCTGTGCTTCGAGATAGCGGGCGAGCGCACGATCGCGCCGGAGCTCCGTCAGGCGGTTGAACGTGCTGCGGATCGCCTTCAACTTTTCAAACTGGTCGTTGAGTTTGTTCAGGTCTTGCTCGTAACCGAGAAACGTCCGGTAGCTTGCGGTCACGTCGCCCACGTCGAGTTTGTCGGCGGGGAGGATGAAATTACGCGCGAAGTCGTTGAAGCTTTTGAGAAACGTGAACGACATGGCCGTAGGGAGCAGCGCGCGGAGCACGGCCCGGTCAAAGTTCAAATGCGTTGGTTGCGCCATGTCGCGCAGATACGCTTCCAAGCCTTCGGTATAAAGCCGTCCTTCTCGCGATTCGGTTGCTGCCTTGAACGCGGTGTAATCAAGCGGACGTTTTTCTGCGTCGAGAAAATCACCGCGCGTCAATGCAGCCGGAATGAAGAATGGGGTGACCTTGCCATGCGCTTCGGCGGCACTGGTGAATTCAATTCGCAATCCCCATGTCTCGGCTCGCTTGCCGTTTGGCCAGGTGAATTCAAGCGCCACATAAGTGATGGCACTCTGCCTCATGTATTGCGTGACACCGTTTTCTTCCTGTTTGGTGTCGCCGAGACTGTAACCCTTGAGCGAACGGTCGGAACGGTCGCCCGTCGCAGACTGATTGAACCGGACGAGTCGTTGGTCGCCCACCAGGACCAGTTGGATCAAATCCATCAGGATGGATTTGCCCGAGCCGGTGACGCCTGCGAGCAGCAGGTTGCCCTCGACCGGTATGCTGTCCTTGTAGCCATACCAGTTAAGGGCGTGAATGCGGGTGAGGCGGATCGTGCGGCTCATTCGTCTTTGTCTCCTTCACTGTCTTCAGGCAGCGCGGCGGTTTCTGCAACTGCGTCCTTGGCTGCCGCCAAATACCGCTCGGCGTTCTTATTCCATTCGTCAATGCTTTGAAATGGAATTACGCGTTTGAGCGTGGGAAAGATTTCGATGACCGAACGCTCCAAGGCGGTATCGGGCGTGAATCGCAGCAAGTTCTTCCGCTGGGCCAACGAGAGGATTTCCCGCAGGCGGGTGGGGCTGGGTTGAAACTTTTTCAATGGTTCAAACTTCGCGGCCAGTGAATCATTGAGTTGCTGTGCAGTCAGCCGGACTGGCGGAGTTTCGCCACGGTCACGGATAGCGGTGTCAAATTCATACCAGAGCGTGAGCAAGACCAATGTGGCATCCAGCTTGAGACGGAGCAAAAATGCCGAACTCTGGGGCACAGCCTGCACGGTGCGATCCTGATGTTCCCAATGCAGCTTTAGGTCGAGCAGGTTGGCGAATTCGTCCATCCACGGACGATTTTGGTAACACCAGTGGTAGAGATCGGTCTGCGCCGGTTCAAGTCCCAGGATTGAGCCATGCGCCATCAACCGCCGCATCGCCTCGCCCAGCCGCTCGCGGTCCTGCGGTTGGAGTCGCGCCAATAGACCGGTGGAATTGTTTGCTGATTCGTTGTCGCTCATTTCTTTACCAGAGTGAATCGCTCAATGCGGTATTGGAGTTTGGCGTCGAAGTCGCCGGTGTCGGATTCGGTTTCCCGGCGTGGCACTTGAACCTCATATCGCGCGTCTGCCGAACGCGCGTGCAAAAGGCAGGCAATCAGGTCAGCCACGTCCTCATCATTGTGAACATGCTTACGAAGCAGTTCGTCCGAACTCCAACTCGCTCCGCTGTCGCCGGGCAAATTAGTAATAAAATGATTGGCGCGACTGACGGTGAGGGAGTCGCGGAGGTTGCTTTCAAGTTGCGCCAGCGCGTGGTCGGCGTGACGCGGATCGTTATCTTCCAGCGGCTCAATTTCTCCGGCAATCCGACGCAGACGTGGCGTATAGAGCGATTCCAATCCGCCGAAAATGCGGGCGTCATGAAGGCACAGCGCCGGAAACTCAAGTCCCAGCAAGTCCAAATCAGCCACGCGCCTGCCAGAGAAATGATGGTTCAGTGTTTCAAAAAACGTCTGCACACGGGCGCGGTTCTCGCTGGTGGTTTCTTGCAGGTAACGAAAGCGCGCTTGGGAACGGCGGGCAAATTCCGCCGTTCGGCGGTCGATCATGTCCGCCAGCGGCTCAATCTGCTGGAGCATTTCCTCCAATTCATTAAGGCGTAGCCGCACCCGGGCCATGGCCGTCTCCGGCGACAGAGCCGGGTCGCGGCGCATGACTTCCGACTGCATCTTGGTCAACAGTTCTGCGTGGCTGGACAAGCTTTCCAGTGCCAGTTGCGTTTCCGAGAGTTTTGTGGGCAAACGAGAATGGACGAGTTGCGCGTAACAGGTGCGTCCAATTCGCTCGGCGAATTGATCGTAAAGCAGGGCAAGATTTTCCTTGAGCGAAGTCGCCGCGAGCTGCTGTTTCGTATGGCGTTCGATGGACTTTTGCATTCCGCGCAGTTCAGCGAGACCAGCCTGGAGGTTGGCCACGCAGGTTTCCACCTGCGCCCACGGTTCTTCATGCAGCGCGTCAAGATTGACTTCACCACCGCGCGAAAGGGTGGCGCAGACATTGACGAGTTTGTCGGAGAATACCGCTGCTTCGGGAAAGGCGATCCGGCGAAGCGCATGCAGGAGCACCGTGCCACTGGGGTCGAAGAATATAAGCTTTTGCCAGTCCGACCTTTCCTCTTCCTGCAACCAACCGGCCGCCCGTAATGTGTCTAACACCGCCCGCGCCCGTTCCCGATTGTTCGCCTCCGCAGAAACCAAATCATCGCTCGCTTCTGCCAAATCTTCATGCTGCTCGACAACTTGCTCCACCAACGCCAGGGCCTCCGCCCGGTCAAGACCTTGATTGCGCTGGCTCGACTCGCGCTCCAGCGCATCGAGTGCGTCCACATACAGTCGCGCCAACGGCCCGGCCAGCACCCGGAAAAAATCTGGGCGGACCTCGCGAAAAAGTTGTGTGGCGAGCGCATTCATTCTGCAAACATACCAGCGATGGTATGACAATGGCTGTCACCCCAAAACTTTTGTTAAGCTCGGTATGTTTAGAGGATAATGACGTTTCAAAAGCCAAACGACAATCCTGCGTTTGGAAATTGACGCCCGTTCGGCAACGGCAGCCGTCAACCGAAGAATCGGTGTTCAGTTCCTGTATCCATTCGTCGCGCCGTGATGATTTCCAGTTAGCAGGGTAGGAAGTTGAACAATCCGACTTTCCGACAACTGCTTTTCATAGCTTTCCAAAGAGGGCAATCTGACTTGCGCTCTGCGCGCGTAGGCGCGGTGAATGGCCTTGCTATTGTGTCCGAGGGCTTCTTGAGCAAATCGCTCCGGGTAGCCGCACGTCTTCGCGCGCTCCGCCCATGCGTATCGGTAGGAGTGCAGCGACACACCTTTGATGCCCAGCCCTACGCATCGTTGATGGAATTCCGTGGCACGGTCGCCACAGCGAACGGTTTGCAGATAGGGAAACAGCGAACCCTCCGCCGGCAACCGGCGCAATACGCCCGCGATTTCATCGCCGAAATGCACCATCGCCAGACTGCCGGTCTTTTGCCGGTTGTAGGCGATGGTTTGGTTGGGCCAGTCAATGTTCTCCGCAGTGAGATTGGCGATGTCGGTTTGAGAGCCGCCGAGATGCCAGCACATTTCGTAGAAGCTGCGCCGCTCCGGGTTTTTCTCCCGCTCAAGGATGAGTTGATGCTCGGCAAGCGTGATGGCCCGCTTGGGTTGAAATTTCACTTCCGGCCAGAGACGTTTGGGAATAAGCGGCCACGGCAACCAATTCATGGAAATGCAGAAGTTGTGAAGTTTCCGCAGGTGGACATTGGTGCTGACTGTGCCCGCCTTGAGACAGGCTAACAGTTGATCGGCCTGCGTCTCCAGAATGATCAGATTGCGAATGAAGTCGAGGGCCTTGTCCTTGGCAGCGGTTTGCCAGCGGTATTGCGTAGAGCCGCTCTTGGTATCAATGATGGCATTCAGGGCATCCTGCCAAGTCCGGGTCGCAACCCCGGAATCAGTTCCCGCCAGATATGCCTTGGCGATTTGGAGATTCAGTTGCGGCGCGCGGACGGATTCATTGCGGGCGTTGAGCAGGGACGTCGCCTCGGCGCGATTTCGCGTGCCGGTGCTTTCCTGCTTTCGGGTCTCGGTGTCCTCGATGTAGAACATGCCGCCGCGTTTGCGGCGGTAGAGGATGTAACGACGTTTCATAGTTCAGACTTTCTGTCCGAAGCTATGAGTCTGAACGCGGCGTTGGGTGTATCAGCTACACCAAACGGGCTGCGAATCCCGTCGTCGCGAGTGATTGCCGAGTTTTACCGGAGTAGTTGTTGAGTAGTAGCCCGGTAATGATTTCACTGGCACTTTCACTGGCACTGGCCTCCTCTGGAATCTGCAACTTGCTGTTTTTCAACAGCTTGAAGTTGGAGGCGAGGG
>CAIKLQ010000729.1 GCA_903828255.1 uncultured Verrucomicrobiota bacterium | reverse complement strand
TACGAACATCGCGGCCATCGCCGCCGGAGCTTTGCACAGCGTGGTTCTGCGGAGGAATGGCACCGTCGTGGCGTGGGGCTACAACGCCGGAGACGAAACCAATGTCCCGGCGGGTTTGTCGAATGTGGTCGCGATTGCCGCCGGCCGCGGCTACAGCCTCGCGCTGCGGAGCGACGGCTCCGTTGAGGGCTGGGGCTTGGGTTTGCCTTTTGCGCCGCCGGGACTCGCCGGCCTCACGAGCATCGCAGCCGGTCCCGGCCATGCGCTGGCCACGCGCCGTGGCGTGTTGACGCCGCTGATCCTCCGCCAGCCGCGTCCGCTAGGCGTAGCTGCGGGCGACTCCGCGACATTCGAAGTGCCGGTGTCGAGTCGCAGTGAACCGGCCTACCAATGGCAGTTCAACTCGACCAACAACATCGCTGATGCGACCAACGCCACCTTGAGCGTCGCCAACGTGCAAGCGTCGAGCCAGGGACTTTATCGCGTGCGCGTGAGCAACGGAGCGGGCACCAACTACAGCGCCGACGCGAAGTTGGTGTTGGTGTTGCCGCCGGTGCTCCATTCGCCTGTCACGCCGCAAACGGTTTTGATTGGGCCGGTGAGCACCTACACGTTGAGCGTTTACGCCACCGCCCAAGGTTCGGAACTGGAACCACTGAATTACACCTGGTTCAAGGATGGAACGGTCGTTTCATCGGCCCTCGGTACGTCGAACCTCATGCTGGGCGGGATCACGCCGCTGCAAGCGGGTCAGTATTGGGCCACCGTGGCCAATGACGCCGGAAGCACGAACAGCGCGACTTGGAGCGTGGGAGTGCTCAATCCAGGTGGCGTGGCCGCATGGGGAAATATTCCTGCGCTGCCACCCAACGGCTTGACGAATGTGATTGCGCTGGCGTGCGGCGGCGCCCACGGGCTGGCTTTGGATGAGAAGGGCGTTGTGTCGGGTTGGGGAACCAATGACTCAGGCCAAACGAACGTGCCCGGCGGTTTGAGCGATGTGGTGGCTGTTGCTGCGGGCACGGCGCACAGCCTGGCATTGAAATCAAATGGGACCGTGATAGGCTGGGGCCGGAATGATTTCAGCCAAACCAACGTCCCTCAGAACGTGACCAACGCCATCGCCATTTCTGCAGGCGGGAATCAAAGCCTCGCCTTGAGGCCGGACGGCACGGTTGTTCAATGGGGACGGACCAATGGGGCAGTGCCTGCGGACCTGACCAATGCCGTGGCGATTGCCTCGGGCACCAACTTCCACCTGGCCCTGCGCAGCAACACGACGGTCGTCGCTTGGGGCAGCAATGACATGGGCCAAGCAGACGTCCCGGGCAACCTGACCAACGTCGTCGCGATTGCGGGCGGTGGGCGGCACGCGCTGGCGCTGCGGGAGAACGGCACCGTCGTAGCGTGGGGCAGGACCAATGAGGGCCAATGCATCGTGCCGGCCAGTTTGACCAATGCAATGGCCGTGGCCGCGGGCAACAATTTCAGCGCCGCATTGTGCAACGACGGTACAGTGGTTTGCTGGGGCGACAATTCCTTCGGCCAAACCAACATCGCTGGACAAATGATGAACATCACACTCCTTGCGGCCGGCGGAGGTCAAGTTCTGGCTGGAGTTTATTCGCCACTCGTCCAATACCCTGTGGACGTGAGCAAAGACCTACTGCTGGTCTACAACACAAACTCTCTTACCAGTTCTAACGTTTGCGCCTATTACCTTGCGCACAGGCCGATGGTGAACGGGGCCAACGTGCTGGGGATCGGGTGCGGCACCGTAACGAACGAGTTGATAAGTGGGGGAGAATTTACCAACCAGATCGCAGCCCCATTCCTTTCATGGATGGAGACCAACCCGACTAAGAGGCCGCGGTACGTAGTCCTTTTCCCGGACATCCCTACGGTAGTCGAGCCACGTCCAAATGTAGGCTGTCGCCTTCGTCAAATCTTTCCAAGCTACGTTCCATTCGTGCATTACATCAACATGGGAGAGACGAACGACATGGGAAACACTAACGCATGTATGGCCTACATTGATAAACTCGAATATTTCGGAACGAATTATTGTCCCGGTGAACTTTACATAGCTCCGAGTGCGCGCGGATACGCGAACACAAATTATTGCGTGGACGGCCTCGGGTTTGGCATGAGCTTAGCAAGAGTTATCACAAACTCACTGGTGCAAAGCGGCGTTTCCCAATCTGCTATTCAATACGTGGATGGCAGCCAACCGGATGTCCTCACCAACCACATAACGCACCCGACGAATGTCGCTGGATATTTCTCTTCAGGAGGCCACAGCGTATTGGGTAATACATTTGCAATTGACGGCACAGTGAAATTCCACGGCCAGAGCGGTTGGTTCGCGATGACGACATACGAATCCTACAATGGGGTGCGCAACTACGGTCCTCCTAATGGATTGAGTACTTACGTGGAGTGGTATACAAGCAACGCCTTCGGCGGCGCGAATTACGAGAACACCCCTGTGGCGGCGGTCGGCAACACTGACGAGTGCCACTGTGTGCCTGATTCTGCAGTTTTGCTTGGCCTTTGGGCTGCAGGAAAGAGTGCCGCGATATCCTGCTGGCAGGCTGGGCACTCGCAGGCAGGGGGAACGACACTGGTGGCGGGCGATCCATTCGTCAAGCGATGATTGTTTGAACCAAAGAGATCAAAGGATTCATATGAAAATTGTTTTCAACCTCTTTCTTGTTTCAAGTGCAGTGCTAAGTGCTGGCCAGCTTGCTCTGGGCCAAGGCACATTCCAGAATTTGAATTTCGAGTCCGCGAATGTTCCTAGCATCCCGTCTGACCACACGACGCAGGTCCTAACTTCTGATGCGCTGCCAGGCTGGACTGCGTATGCTGGGACAAATCAGCTATTACAGATCTGGTATAACGGTATTTCGGCCGGAAGCGCGTCGGTGGGCCTAATTGACCGCCACACCTACATCTGGGGTGAGGACGTTATCGGCGGAAATTTTACCGTGACGATTTCCGCTGGCATCAATCCCGACCGGACGGGTGACTCTTCCGCTGCAATTGCACAATCGAGTCTGGTTCCGGT
Organism: uncultured Verrucomicrobiota bacterium; assembly: GCA_903828255.1. Classification (GTDB taxonomy): domain Bacteria; phylum Verrucomicrobiota; class Verrucomicrobiia; order Limisphaerales; family JADLHS01; genus CAIKLQ01. Next base: position 1,153 of record CAIKLQ010000729.1, on the reverse strand, counting down.
TTGGGCCAACTCCCTGTGGTTTAACGCAAGCTGGACTGCGGGCGACCTTGCTATCACGTTTGAGGGTGTACATATCGGGTTTTACCCACAGTATGTGGGCCCAAATTATACAACTTACGCAGGCGATATTTCGGCTTTCAGAGGACGTTTAGGTGAACTTCGGTTCACGGAGGAACCGATATCAAGTCGCTTCTCCACCGTTCTGCTTGATGACATCTCGTTCTCGGTGCAATCGATTCCTGAGCCGGACATGCTTCGCTTGTTCGGCCTTGGGGCTTTGTTGTTCGGTTGGCGGCGGCTGCGCCGTTAGTCCGCGGCCCACCCAGAAATTGGTTCAGTTTCCTGGTGCTTGGCGCAACCGCACTTGGCGGGCCACCAGAAAAATTGCGCCTTACGCCCCGCAGCTTTTCAACTATCGTCCTCCCGTGCAATCGCTCGATTTCCGGCTTGCCGGGTTGCCGGCGCTCAATCTAGTCACCGTGCCCGACCTCTGGCAACAGCAGGCCGTGACCGCGTTGCGCGAAGGTCGGGACGTGGTCGTGCAAGCGCCCACCGGGGCGGGCAAGACGCTCATTTTCGAGTTGTGGTCCAACGGCGGGAAACCCCGGGGCCAGGCGATTTACACCGTGCCGACGCGCGCGCTGGCGAACGACAAGCTCGCTGAGTGGCGGGCGCGCGGTTGGGACGTGGGGATCGCCACCGGTGATCTCGCGGAGAATCTAAGCGCACCCGTCCTCGTCGCCACGCTCGAAACGCAGAAGCATCGGCTCATCTCTGGCGACGGTCCGGCGCTGCTCGTGGTGGACGAATACCAGATGCTCGGCGATCCGGAGCGGGGCTTGAACTACGAACTTGCCCTCGCGCTCGCGCCGGCGCGCACCCAACTCCTGCTCCTAAGCGGCAGCGTCGCCAACCCGCACCACGTCGTGCAATGGCTTCATCGCCTCGGTCGCAAGGCGGTTCTGATCCGGCACGAAGAACGCCCGGTGCCACTCGAAGAAGTCCACACCAATAATCTGAGCTACCACGTCCCAACCGAGATTCGCGGTTACTGGCCGCGGTTGATCGCGAAGGCGCTGGCCGAAAACCTCGGGCCGATCCTGATTTTCGCCCCACGTCGGCAAGCCGCCGAGAGCATGGCCGCCGAGCTTGT
>CAIKLQ010000728.1 GCA_903828255.1 uncultured Verrucomicrobiota bacterium | reverse complement strand
GGCCACTTGCATCACGGTCGCGTCGCGAGGCGGCGGCGGCTCGCGTCGCGGCCCCGGGGAGTCAGGCGGCGGCTCCTCGTTACGACGGAAATTGGGTGGCCCATTAGGGTTGCCGCCGGGCCCCATGCGCCCGCGCGGGTTTTCGGGTCGCTTGAGTTTGAACGGCGTGATTAGAACTGGCTTGCCGGAGGCAAAGAGTTCCGCGTACTTCGGTTGCAATTCACCGAACACCGGCGTGCCCTGGCGATCCGGCCCGCGGCCCGGACCACGCCCACGACCGCGTCCCGAATCCGCGACGATCGTGAAATTGGTGCTGACCAACTGCGCCAGCTCGTAGCCGAGCGTCTGCAGCCGTTCCGGCAGCCGCTGGGTCACGCTCAACTGGCGGCCAAGCTCCGCCATGGCGAGGCGGTTTGAGGATCCCGCCGTCGGGTGTTCGAGCAACTCCACCGCCACGGCACCGAAGCGCGGCTCCTCGGCCAGCGCGGCGGCGATCCGCTTCTGGTTTGCCATCCAGATTTCCAGGGCCGTGACGTTGGCGTCGAGCGCGGACTGCAAGTCGGATCGCAACTCCTGTTGAATCGTCCGACGCAACTGGACATCCGCCCACCAGCCCACGCCGCCCACCAACAGGGCGAGGAGCAGCGGCACCAGCCAGATATTTTTCCCGCGTGTCATGGGCGAAGCATACGCCACGGAAAGACGCCGGCGGGAAGCAAAAGTTTCAGCGAATCGCGAATCGCATGACCCCGGCCGGAGTGCGCAACGAACGGATGCGGGCTTCCGCATCGATGAACAATAAGGCGCTTCCGTTTTGAATTGAGTTGTTGATCCCCTTCAATCGTTTCCAGTTGGGAGAACGGTCATCGCACCGCCGGACGAAACGCCGTTCCGCCCGAACCGCTGCGTCATCCCTGTCATTCGGGAAATCCGTGGTTCCGAACGCTCTTTCCAGGTCAACGCCCGGGAGCGTTGGGCGGCGGCGAGTGATACGGCTTTCCCGTGCGGTAAAGTTCCTGCAACTGCGCGTTTGCCTGGGCGAAGCTTTCGTTGCCGCGAGCCTGCGCGGCGTTCACGGCCTTCTGCGCGGTGGTCACGGCCTCGTCGAACCGGCCGGCTTCGGCATAAGCCGCAGCGAGGGCCGCAAACAGTTGCGGGCTTTTGTCGGCGCTGAGTCCCCAGGCGCGTTCGGCAAGCGCGACCGCTTCGCTCCCGTTGCGAACTTTTTCGTCCGGCGAAGTCGCCAGAATCCAGGCGAGGTTCTGCATCGCTGGGATTGCGTCGGATTGGGGTGTCAGCACGGCACGTAGTTCAGCAACCGCCTCCGCGTCGCGGCCGAGGCCCGAGAGCAGTTGGGCGAGCTGCAGCCGCGTGCTGGGGTCGGGCTTTAACTGCCGGGCCTGGCGCAGCAGTTTTACGGCTTCGACTTTCCGGCCCTGATCCGCCAGCGCCGCGCCGTAGGCTCGCAAGGTGTCCCCGTGATCGGGCTTCAACTCCAGCGCGGTGCGGAAATGCGCCTCGGCTTCCGGGAAGTTGTTTTTCAGCAGCAGCGCCCGGCCGAAGTTGCAGTGGGCGCTGACGTTGCGCGGGTTGAGTTTCAACGAGGTGATGAAATGCGCCGTGGCCCCGGGGAGATCGTTCTGCTCCGCGAGAATGCAGCCGAGGTTGTTGTGCGCGTTCCAGGCGGCAGGATTTTTGGCGAGCGTGTCGCGCCAGAGGGCTTCGTCGGTGGCATAGACTCGTGCGCGTTGCGCCGCAAGCAAACCCAGGCCCGCCACCAGCGCCACGCCAACAACGCGCGGGATTATCTTCCAGCCCACCGAATTTAGGATTGCCGCGACCAGCGCCAGCGGGGCGATCAGGGCGACGTATTGAAAGTGATCGGAGACGCGTGCGAACACGAGAAAATACATGTCGAAGAAACCGAGCGCCGGGAACAAGCTCACCGCGAAGCAGCCGAGTGCGAACAGGGCGTGCCGGCCCCACGTTCGCCGAAACCACCAACTCGCCGCCGCGAGGCCAACGAGCAGGAGCAACGGCACATACGCCAGCGCCTGTTGGGCATCAATTTCCCAGCGTGGATAAATGGCGCTCAGTTGGAGTGGGAGCAGCGCCTTGCCGAGATAAAACCAAACGGCCATGCCGGCTCCCGCCAGCCGGCTCGCGAAACTTTCCGGCGGCAGCGTGAAACCAGCGAGCGCCTGGCGGGTTTGAAACCACACCGTCAGCAAACCGAACGCCAGCGCGAGGGCGAAGTGCGGCGCGGTTTTCCACAGGTGGTTTTTGCCAATGCGTCCGCGGCGCCACCAGGCGCCACCCAGCAACACGACGGGCAGCATGACGGTGGAAGTCTTGGCGGTGAGCGCGAGGAAAAACATCAACCAGGACCACCGGGAGTTCCGGCGGGACCGCCGCGCGTCGCCGGCTTCGTCACTTTCATCCGCTGCGAGAAAAAACCAACAGCTCGCCAAGTAAAACGGCAGCGAGAGCGTATTCTTGATTTCCGAAATCCATCCGACCGACGCCACGCCCACCGGATGAACAGCAAAGAACGCCGCCGCGAGCCCCGCCCCGGGAATCCGAAGCCGCGCCAGCACTCGCCAGAGCAGCAGGCAGCTTGCGGCGTGCAACAGCGCGTTCACGATGCGGTAGCCCGCGGCGTGGTTGCCGAAGGCGAGCCATTCAGCTCGAAGCGTGACGAGGGCCAGCGGGAAATCCGTGCTGAACCAGATCGAGCGCAAGCTGAGTTCGCCCGTGTTCAGCGGGTTTTGTTGCACGAGCAGCCAATCGTCCCACACGAATCCACCGCCCAACGAGGGCAGGTAAACGGCCAGGACCAAAACCACCAGCACTGCTCCGGCGGCGCTGGCCCGCAGGCGCGGGGTGGAAGTCGGGGCGGCGGGTTCGGTGTTCATCAGTGCGCGCGCATCGTAGGCGGCCGCGGCGAGCCGGTGAATCTAAAAAGTGGCGCCAGTGGCGCAAGCCTCCGGCTTGCGATTGTACCGCCGACCTTCCAGGTTGGCGGGTAGCGTGGCTTGTGCTGGGTGAGGAAGCCCGAGGCTTCTGGCACTCCCCGCAAGCTGAAAGCGTGCGCCACTGGGCGATTCCAGACTGGCCGTGGCAGGTGTTCGCGAAGTAACTTGTCCCCGCTACGCGCGAAAACTTGCATCCGCTTTTTGAGATCTTGCACGAGGACGATAGCTTGCTGGTGGTCAACAAACCGGCGGGCTTGGTGTGCCATCCCACGAAGGGTGACGTGTATTCGAGCCTGATCAGCCGCGTGCGATTGCATTTGGGGGCGGAGGCAAAACCGCATCTCGTGAACCGGTTGGATCGCGAGACGAGCGGCGTGACGGTCGTGGCCAAGACTGCCGCCACGGCGGGCGAACTCGGGCGCATCTGGGAAAATCGCGCCGTGACCAAAGAATACCTCGCCATCGTCCACGGCCAGATGCGAACGGAGCGCGGTTTGATTGACGCGCCGCTGGGCAAAGATGAGGGCAGCCGCGTGGCGATCAAGGATTGCGTGCGACCGGATGGAGCGTCGGCGCAAACCGAATTCATCGTGGAGCGAAGATTCTGGCGGCCTAGCGGAGCGCCGAGTCCCGGCTCGGCGCGAGCCGCCGCCGCGATGGAAACTGCCGCGGCGGGGCTTGGCGCTCCATTCACGTTGCTCCGCGTCTTGCCGAAGAGCGGGCGCAAACATCAAATCCGCATCCACCTCGCGCACCTTGGGCATCCCATCGTGGGCGACAAAATCTACGGCGGCGACGAGGATTTGTACCTGGCGCTGGTGGAGGATCGGCTGACGGAAGACCAGCGCGCCCGGCTGCTGCTCCCGCATCACGCGCTGCACGCGACGTTGGTCCGGTTTGCGTGGCAGGGGCGCGAACTGACGTTCCGCGCCGCACCGGAGCCGTGGTTTGAGGCGTTTGCCGCGGGCCACCTTGCGACGGCGCATTGATTGCATGGCGTGGTTGAACTTCATTGGCTTTCAGTGGAAGGATGGTTGATTCCGTTTGCGAAATCGCGTCGTCTCTGGCACAAGACTGCGCGCCATGAATCTGAAATATATTGAACTGGCCCTGTTCGGGGTGCTGGTCGCTGCGCTGGGCGCAGGGTGCGAGAAGTCCGAGCCAGCCCGGAACGCGTCTGTGGCGACCCAACCGGCGCCGGCGCCGCCGGGCGAAACGGTCGCGCGGCTTCACTGGCTGGGCAAGAAGCGGCTCGCCGCCGAGACGACCGGCACGAATTTCATGGGCATTTTGAATCTGCCTGCCAGCGCCAAGCTCGAAGCGCAGACGCTGGATAAGCTTTCCATCGCTCCCTGGCGGCCCGCGCCGGATGTCGCTGCCGCCAAGAAGGCTGCCGCAGGCACCAACGCCGCCCCCTCATTCACGAACGCCGCCGCCGCGAAGCTGCGGCCGCTGCTGGACGATCTGGTTTCGGAGGAATCTTTCCTTGAAGTCCGCCAGTTGGCCAACCAAACCGGCGAACTGGCTTTCGCCATCCGGTTGAGCGACGAGCGCGCGGGTTTGTGGGAAACGAACCTCGCCGCCGTGTTGGAATCGTTGACGAGCGTCCGACCGGTGGCGGCGACCGGTGATCGGCACGGTTGGTCGCTCAAGCAAGCGCACTGGCCGAAGCTCATCGAGTTGGCGCGCGTGGGCGAGTGGACGGTTGTGGGTGCGGCTGCGGAGCAAAACGGACTGCTGGGCGAAATGCGGGTACGCATCCAGCGCGACCATGTTCCGGTGGCCCCGCCGGGATCGAATGTCTGGATCGCAGCCGACTTCGATCTGCGGCGGGTCGCCACAGCGATGGGGTTGGATTGGAAAATCCCGGCGGAATGGCCGCGAATTTCCCTGACGATGGCCAGTGAAGGCGAAAATGTCCTCACGCGCGGCACGCTGAATTTCGCCCAACCCCTGCCGTTCGAGTTGGAAGCGTGGAACATTCCGACCAATCTCATTCATGACCCGCTTGTGGGTTTTACGGCTATCCGGGGCGTCAGTTCGTGGTTGTCGTCGCTGAAACTCTGGAAGGATCTGGAACTCGGTGCGCCACCGAAGCAGCTTTACCTTTGGGCTTTGAGCGGAATGCCGCTTCAAACTTACTTCGCTGCCGCCATTCCGGACGCCGCCAAACCCTTCGGCCAACTCACTTCGCGTTTGTTGAATGAGGGCAATGTCTGGCTCGCGACAAATGGGATGGGTTCCTTTCAGCGGTCCACGGATGGCGTCACTGGCTGGGTCGGCGTCCCTTTCGCGGCCCCGCATCTTGAGGTCCTGACGAATGACGCCCTTGAGTATCTCTACGGCGGCTTCTTTCCGCTGGGAGCTTCGACCAACCCGTTACCGGTCGAGTTGTATTATGCGGTAACCAACCGACCGAATCTGGCTCTCTACGATTGGGAATTCACCGGGGCGCGCGTGGACGGATGGATTTTCCTGGCCCAGACGATGCGGCTCATGCTCGGCCAGCCGCAATTACCGGTGGGCTCCGCAGGCCTGAATTGGTTGCAAAAGGCCGGTCCCATGCTGGGCAACTGCGCTACCGCATTGACCCGGACGGGCAATAATCAACTCACTCTGGCTCGAAGTTCCACTGTGGGCTTCACGGCCTTTGAATTGCACCTGCTAGCGGATTGGTTGGAATCTCCGGAGTTCCCGCGCGGTTTGCACAGCTTAAGCGTGCCGACGGATTTCAAAAAAAGCCCTGCGGATCCGCCGGACGGGACAGGGTCGCCCTGACCATCCTCCCGTCATGACCGTGCCGTCCGTTATGCGCGCGGGGTATCGGGGCGCAAATGATTTGCGCGTCGAAACCTGCCCGTGCCCCGGGTCGGCCCGCCCGGTGGTGGGCTAGTGACCAATCGGGCTAACGTTCACCCATCTGCTCCAATCGCAGGAGTGGAAGTGTTCGCCAGGGATCTCATCTCCGCCCGGCTACATCTGGCCCGAAAGTCCGGCGCCCGCTGGGTGACGCGCGGCGATGATCAGAACCTTGCGGACCAGGTGGAACGGCTGACGCAGGGTTGCGGACTGGACGCGGCGTGCTTGCGGTCGCCTCGGACGATGTGGCTTGGCAGGCGCAGCTCAGCCGACGCCCGATCCACTGGAAATGGCGGGGATGATGGATCCAGCCGCAGTCAAGGCGCAACCAACGGAGGGGGTGCGATCGCAAGTGGCGGTCGTGATTTTCTGAGGTAGCGCGGCGGTGTCGCGGCGACCAGCCGCAACGCGTGAAGAATGGAAAGGTGACTGGGAAAACTCCCAGCGGCGAGATTTGCGCACATGCTGCGGCTGGGCTTCACCACAGCCGCGCTCCGCCAAAATGAGAATTGCTGGTTCCGCGCCAAGCCGCCGAAGCAGCTCTGCCTCCGCGTTCCTCCGTGCAAACCTTCCCGTCCCGTGTGAGGCTTTCTCAAAACTTCACCCGCTGAGGGCCGCGGGCCTACAAGTGCGGGTTTTGGGCCCTCACGCGGTTTTTGGGTGGGTGTCGAAAGACCCTCCCGCAATCATGATCCTGAATCCGTGGTTGTTACCGCCGTTTCCAATCGATATTTGCACCAAACGTGGCGGTTTTGGGGGAGCGCTGGGTAAAGTGAACCGGCCTGCGCAAATTCCTTGTCCCCCCAAATGGGGACACAGATTTATTGAAATAAATACCACTTCGCGCAGACTCCCAAGGTTGATTCATCGGACTGACTGAATCCTAAAACGCTATCCGTCAGTGATCTGTAACCATATCAATTGGCCGAAAACCTGTTCAAAAATAATCAAAAAACCCGTTGACACCCCGCCTGCTCTTTGGAATAGTAATTTCACACATGGTAACAACAAAACAACAAAACAAAAAATGAGAACAAAAACACTGATCCTCGCTGCAGCGCTTAGCGCGGCAGGCATTGCGGCCTCCTTGGCCCAATCCAACGTTTACTCGCTAAACGTCGTCGGTTACGTCAACATTCCGCTCGCAGCGGGATTCAACATGATCGCCAATCCGCTGGATGTGGATGGCACCGGGCTGAACAATACCGTCAACACGGTGTTTTCCAACAGCCTGCCGAACGGCAGTACTGTTTATGCCTTCTCCGGTGGCGCGTACGCCAGCCCCGCGGCTGGTTACACGACCAAAGGTGGTTGGGCTGGTGGTGTGGCTGCAGTGAATGCCGCCCTTCAACCCGGTGGTGGCGTCTTCGTGAACGTCGGTTCTGCAACCACATTGACGGTCGTGGGCAACGTGCTGCAAGGCGCGCTGGCCAATCCGTACACGGCGGGATTCAACATGCGTTCGTCCAAGGTGCCTCAGGCGGGTTTGTTGCAAACCGACTTGGGATACACCCCGAACAATGCTGATCTCGTCTATCAGTTCAATTCCGGGACCCAAAGCTACCCCGCCGCGAAAGGTTTCACCACGAAGGGTGGCTGGGCTCCTGTTCAGCCGACCATCGGTGTGGGCGAAGCATTCTTTCTGAATGCCGCAGCCTCTGGAACATGGACTCGTAACTTCACCGTTCAATAATAATCAGTTGCTCACTCCTAAATCCGCAAGTTAAAAACATAAACAAAACATAAACAAAAAACGCAAAGCACAAATGAAACTCAAAACACTAGCAGTAGTAACTATGGCAGCCGGAATCTCGGCTAGCGCCTTTGGCCAAGGCGTGATCCTACAGAACGCTGGAACTGCCGGAAATGCAGTCTATGTGGTGACCGGGGGAGTCACCAACCTGTTCGACGGGAACAACTTCAACGTCGGTGTGAATATCACTGGCGGTATCAATGCTAGCAGCTTGTCAGCGGTCGGACTCGGCAGCTACTCGTCATTGACAGACCCTAAGGGATACACCGGCTTGGGCTTAGGCATGTTCGCCCTTGGGCCGACAGGTCAGGATTATGCCATTCCCGGTGTCGCGGCTGGCGGCACAGCCACCATCCGGTTGCAAATGTGGTACGACGGTTACAATGGCATCGGTGTGGCAGGTTTGTACGGGAGCTACGCAGCAGCAGCAGGGTCGCCAACTGGCCTGACTGCCGACGTTACGTTCACGCAAAGCACCGGCAATCCGCCGCTCCTGCCCTCGCCGACGCTCACAGGCATGCCGAACATATATCTCGCCGGTGCAGTCCCCGAGCCGTCCACGCTGGCCCTTGCTGGTTTGGGTCTTGCCTCGCTGTTGATGTATCGCCGCCGCAAATAGGCTAGGAATCCAAGTCAATTCTCACAAGCCCCGAAGTTTCTTCGGGGCTTTTTTATTCCCGTGAGGCTTTTTCAAAAATCTGTAGCCGCCGCCGTTAGGCCAGCGCCAATCTGCGGAAAGAGGCTCGGACTCATGTCTGAGGCTGCGACTTTGAAAGAAAAGTTTGTGTTTTGCTTGTTCAAATTAGAGCTGGCTGAAATAATCGCCCAACAATGCTCAAGTGCCACGGTTCAATGACTGCGAATCTGCCATGATTGTCCTACTGCTGTTTTTCTGCTCGGGAGCCACCGCGCTCGTATATGAAGTCCTCTGGTCCAAGTACTTGGCGCTGCTGTTCGGCAGCACGATCCAAGCACAGACCGTGGTGCTAGCCGTCTTCATGGGTGGCCTGGCCCTGGGTAATAAGCTGTTCGGCGGCCGGGCCGACCGTTCCCCTCGGCCGCTGGTGGTCTATGGCGGAATCGAGATGGCCATTGGACTCTACGCCTTTTTCTTTCCAGCCATTTACCGGCTTGCGGACGGCGTATTTGCAGGCGTCGGTTCCAAGGTGCTGGACCACAGTGGTTGGCTACTGTTGCTCAAAGGGATTCTTAGCATCGCCTTGCTACTCGGCCCGACAGTGCTGATGGGGGGGACGCTTCCGCTGCTCGCAGCCTGGCTGCAGCGAAGCGGCACGGACGCCGGACGCCGTTCGGCGCGGTTCTATTCGACCAACAGCCTAGGCGCGGTTTGCGGCGCAGCCATGGCGGGATTTGTTCTTGTGGAATGGCTGGGGCTGCGGTCCACGATGGCAGTAACCGCAGCGCTTAACGTCCTGATCGGCCTCATGGCGATCGGTATGGGGCGGAAGCCGTTGGCGGAGTTTGCCTCAAATGACCCGACTTCAAAAACTCCGGATACAGGTGACGTTCAGCCCCAAGCTACACCGACCGTGTTTGCGTGGGGCTGCGTACTGGTGGCGCTGACCGGCGGGGTTTCGATGGGGTTGGAGGTGTTGGCGTCGCGGTGTCTGAGCTTGATTTTGGGGGCTTCCTTGCAGGTTTTCGCGATTGTGCTGATGTCATTCATCCTAGGCATCGGATTGGGGAGCGCGGTGATCGCCTCACCGCGCCGGAAGTTGTGGCCAAAGGAGGTCACGACCGTGGTGCTGCTGCTGGGGGCGGCGGGATTGATCGGACTGCTGGTCTTCAATATCGAGAATCTCGCGCTGCTTTACAGTCAGGTTCAGGCGGGTCTGACGCGAACCCGGATGGGCTACCGTTTCCACCAAGGACTCGTGTTGGTGATAGCGCTGTGTGTGATGGGGCTGCCGGCCGCCGCGCTCGGATCCGTGCTGCCACTTTGGATTCGACTTTCCGGTGGGTTCTCCGGTTTGGGCGGCCATGTGGGCCGGTTGCTGACGTGGAACACGTTGGGCGCGGTCGGTGGGGTTTTGCTGACGGGTTTTGTGCTGATGCCGCACATCGGGTTGCGCGCTTCGTTCACGACGCTCGCCTTAGTATTGGCTCTGGCGGCGCTGACGACCGCCTTGGCCGCGCGCCGGCAACTTGCCGCCGTGTTCGGCGCGGTCGTTGCCGCGCTGCTGGTGGGGCTAACCTTGCGAGGCGGGGAAGGGTGGCAACTAGCGTTGAGCGCAGGAGTTTTTCGGCTGCCCAACGACGTTTACACGCGGGCTTTTTTGCAGGAACGACGCAAGACGACGCAGTTGATGTTTTACGAGGACGCCGCCGACGCAACCGTTTCGGTGGAAAGAATGGCGGGGCGGGGCTTCACCAATCTGACGTTGCGCATTAACGGCAAGCCGGACGCTTCGACACCCGGCGATTTGTCCACGCAAACCTTGCTCGGGCAATTGCCGCTGATCATGAAACCCGACAGCAAGCAAGTGTTCGTGGTCGGCATGGGTTGTGGCGTCTCCGCGGGCATGACCTTGGGGTATCCGATCGATCAACTGACGGTGGCGGACAATTGCGAGCCGGTATTGCGGGCGGCCGAACAGTTCGATTCGTGGAATCATGGCGTGGTGACGAACAGCCGCACGCGGCTGTATCGGGAGGACGCGCGGACGGTGTTGCGGCTCAGTCCGCAGAAATATGATGTGATTTTGTCCGCCCCTTCCAACCCGTGGACCGCCGGCATCGGCAGCGTGTTCAGCCGCGAATTCTACGAGATCATTGCCAGTCGGCTCAAACCGGGCGGCATCGTGGCGCAGTGGTTTCAAACGTACGAGATTGATGACCGGGTTTTGGAACTGGTGGCGCGCACTTTCGGAACGGTGTTTCCCGCGATGGAGATTTGGGATGTGGGGGAGGGCGACATTGTGATATTGGGTTCCGACCGGCCTTGGAAATCCAGCCCGGAAGTTTACCGACAAGCTTTCGAATTGGAGCAACCGCGCCGCGATCTGGCGGCTATCGGGTTGACCACCCCGGAGGCCCTTTGGTCCCGGCAATTCGCTTCGCAACGCACGGCCTTTGCCCTGGGCGGCCCCGGCCCGCTTCAAAACGACAATAATCCGATCTTGGAATACGTTGCGCCGCGCACGTTCTACATTTACCTGGGACGCGGGGCGTACCAGTTTCAGAGCTTTGACGAACGCACCTGGCAAACGGACCTTGCCGCGCCGGAGAAGAATCAGGCGTTGGCTCAATTGGGCATGACAAATCTAGTCACGATTTTCGGCGGCGTCGCTCCCTCCGTGAACCATGATTTGCAGGCTTATGTGCGCAATCGCATGGGTGGCGGGCCTGGCAATCTCTTCTTCGGCACCCGCGTCATGCCCTCCGTCTTTCAGGATACCAAGGCGGGGACTATGGTCTTTGCGCCCCCTAGCGGGCTGACCAACCCGATCGTCCGCCAGCTTTACGAGGCGGAAGTTATGTTGCGAACCGACGCGACGAAACAACTGCAAGCCGTCGAAAGTATCCGGGATGCCCTCGACACAGTGTCCGCCTACCAACCGGAGGACGCGGACTGGTCACCAGCTCATTATGCCGAGATGGCCGTCAAGGTCTATTTGCGTCTGAGCAAGCCCGGGCAAGCGAAAGCGATGTTGCTACGTGGCCTGCAACTGGAGTCGGGTTCGGAGCAGCTCAAGTACCTGGAGAGAATTTTGATCCGCGACGGAATTCTTCCACCTGCCGAAGCTGCACGAGTCAGCTTGAAGTAGGTGGGAGACCGCGTCACTGGTGAAGATCGTGTGGAATGAACTCGCGCTGACGGCTCCAGATTTCCGAACAGTTCCGTGCGGAAGAATTAGGTCAGTGACCTTCCATTGGAAAATCCGGGAGCGCCGGATAGTGTGTTGGACTATAACTCCAAGGGTAAGCTGACCGCCAAGAGTAACCTGTCCAAGAATTGATATGTGCCGCCTAAAAACACTCATGTTGCCGACCACCGTCTTAATCGTGGTGGGCATCTGCCTCTCGTCCTCAATTGCCGCGCAGACAACCTACGAGAATTATACCTTCACTACTTTCGTGGGCCCGCAGGAAGCGCCGGGTTGGTATGACGGAAACGGCACCGCCGCTCGCTTCTCCAGCCCTTTCGCAGTGGCGGTGGACAATGCTGGCAACCTGTATGTGGCGGATAACGGAAACCAAACGGTTCGCAAGATCACCCCGGGCGGAGCGGTGACGACGTTGGCGGGAGACGCGGGAATTGCTGGCATCACCAACGGAACGGGCTATCTGGCGCGCTTGGCCTCGCCTGCCGGAGTCGCTGTGGCGACCAACGGCAACGTTTACGTGGCAAACTCCGGCGACCACACGATTCGCAAGATCACAGCGGCCGGAACGGTCACGACACTGGCGGGCAGCCCCACCCAGTGGGGCACCAATGACGGCGCGGGCGCTGCCGCGAGGTTTTACGAACCGAGGGGACTCGCGGTGGACGCAAACGAAAATGTTTATGTCGCGGACTACCGCAACCACACCATCCGCAAAGTCACCCAAGCCGGAGTGGTGACTACGCTGGCGGGCAGCCCGACACTGGCCGGCACGAATAACGGTACGGGGACGACTGCGAGGTTTTACGGTCCAAGTGGCCTGACGTTGGGCACAAATGGCAATCTGTTTGTAGCCGACACTGGCAATCACACGATTCGCATGATCACCCCCGCCGGTGTGGTTTCCACGTTGGCGGGGCTGGCGCTGACGGCTGGAACCAACAATGGAACCGGCAGCTCCGCCCGATTCTACGATCCGTTCGGGGTGACGGCGGACACCAATGGGAATGTGTATGTGGCGGACACTTTCAACCAGACGATTCGGATGGTCACGTCGGCGGGAGTGGTGACGACGCTGGCGGGTTTCGCCGGCAGTTCGGGTTTCGCCGATGGAATCGGCAGCGCGGCGCGGTTTAACAATCTCACCAGCTTGGCGGTGGATGGCGGGGGTAATTTGTATGTCGCGGATTACAGCAATCACTTGATCCGCAAGACCACTGCTGCGGGAACCGTTACCACCTATGCCGGCGGGGCCGGCGGGGCGGGATCCCTTGATGCAACGGGAAGCACCGCCCGCTTCAATTATCCTGCGGGCGTGACTTTGGATCGCAGTAACAACTTCTATGTCGCCGATCTCAAAAACCACACCATCCGAAAGATTACTCAGGCGGGCGTCGTATCCACCCTGGCGGGACTGGCCGGCAGCACGAATGTTACCAATGGCACCGGCAGCGCGGCCAGATTCAACACGCCTACCGGTGTGGCGGTGGACACGAACGGCAATGTCTATGTGGCCGACACTTACAACCATCTGATTCGTAAGATCACGCCGGTGGGTGCCGTAAGCACCTTTGCAGGTTTGGCCACGGTGGCGGGGACAAACAATGGAACTGGCACGGCGGCGCTGTTTAACGATCCCTTTTCCCTGGCGATGGGCCCAAACACCACCGTGTATGTGGCCGACACCTACAACCATACCGTCCGCAAGATCACCCCGGCTGGCGTGGTGACAACGCTGGCGGGCAGTCCAACCCTGTCGGGCACGAACGACGGCGTCGGCAGCGCAGCGAGGTTTAATACTCCGCAAGGGATAGCAGCAGACAGCCTCGGAAACCTGTATGTCGCCGACACTTTCAATCACACGATTCGCAAGATCAGTTCGGCTGGGGTCGTGACGACTTTGGCCGGATCACCAGGCAATCCAGGCAATGCGGACGGCGCCAACAGCGCCGCACATTTTTATTACCCGTTTGGAGTGACCGTGGACACCAACGGCAACGTGTATGTGGGCGACAATTCTAACGACGCGATTCGCAAGATCACGCCAACCGGGGTGGTGACGACCCTGGCGGGATTTCCGGGCGAATCGGGCAGTGCCAACGGTAGCGGACCAGCGGCGCGCTTTGATACTCCCGAAGGCCTAGTTGTCGCGTTGGATGGCACTCTGTACGTGGCCGATGCTCGCAACCATGCGATTCGCAAAGGCTCTCCGGCTCCGCCGGATGTTGCGGTCGTGGATGTGCTGCTCGATAATCCGGGCGTCACTCGCCACTTGGATGTCACCAACCTTACCACTACGTCGTGGACGTGGAGCTTTGTCCGCTATCCGGCCCCGGCCTTGGCGCAGTTGTCTTCCGCCACCAGCCGAAATCCGACTTTTACCTCGGACCTCGCTGACCTTTATACGATTCGCTTCCAGGGGACGGATAGTCTGGGGCGGCTGGCGATCGGGACCGTGGATGTCGTTGGCAGCGGTCTGATGGAACCGCTGATCAGCAACATTCGTCTGGCCGGAGGCAATCTGGTGCTCACGGGCCGCGGCGGCGCACCTGGCGCGGGTTATTCCGTGGTGGTTTCAACCAACTTTAGTTTGCCGCTGGGCGCGTGGACCGCCCTGGCTGGAAATAAATTTGACAACGACGGCAACTTTTCCTTCACGAATGGCCCCAGCGGTCCGTGGCGGGCGTATCGGCTCCGCGTTCCTTGAGTGTGTGCTTGACGGCGGGGGGCCGTCCCCGGGCCAAGCAACGTCCGCACGCACGAGGGTTTCAGAAAATTCCAACGGGCCTTGCCCGCAACCGCCACCTCCGCGAAATCCAGTTCCCCCGCTGTTTTCTGGCTGGCAAAAGCGCCAAGCCCCAAGCCCCAGAGAAGCTCCAAGCTCCAAGCCCCCTCAACCTGTTGCCAGCGACTATGCGCCTGCCGAGCCTGCGTGCGGTTTTTCCTGCGTTGAAGCTTGGTGTTTCTGTGGAGCTTGGAGGTTGGGGCTTCAAACTGAAACCCCGTCCCAGTCAGTCACCCACCTGGCAGCTACGGCTCCGCTCGAAACAGCGAAGCCCCAGTCAAGCCTTCAGCGCCCGCTCCGCTTCTGCGCCAAGAGCCATTCGTAAAACTCGGGGTTGGCGTAGGTCTCCGTCCAGGAGTCGTGGCCGGCTTCGGGATAGACGGTGAACTTGGGATGGCCGCCCGCCGCTTTGAGCGCCTCCACCATTTCCTCGGAACGCTTAAACGGCACCGTGGTGTCCTTGGCGCCGTGGAAGACCCAGATGGGGAGTTTCGCCAGCTTGTCCGCATCTGCCGGGTTGCCGCCGCCGCAAATGGGCGCGAGCGCGGCGAATTTTTCCGGATACGCCGCGGCGAGCGCCCAAGTGCCGTAGCCGCCCATGCTCAGCCCGGTCACATACACGCGGCGCTTGTCCACGCGATACTGCTTGATGACCGAATCCACCAGCGCGTTGAGCACCTCGGGATTCCAGCCGCGCCCGGGGCTTTGCGGCGAGACGAGAATGAACGGGAAAGGGCCTTTGGTTTCGACGAGCTTGGGTGGGCCGTGGCTCTTGACCTTGGCCAAGTCGTTGCCCGATTCGCCCGCTCCGTGCAGGAAGAGCACGAGCGGCCAGGGCTGTCTTGCTTTCTCATAGCCCGCGGGCAGGGACAGTAGGTATTCCAGTTTGGCCGTGGTCATAATTTTCTTTTCAAAGGTTTTCGCCTGTTGAGCCGGTGCGCTGGTGGGTGGCTTTTGCGCCGACACCGCCAGGTTGCCGGCGAGAAACAGGGCGGCTGCGAGGGAGAGGAGTTTGGTATGCACGCCGTTGTGATACCTGTCCGGGATCAAGAGATCAACCGCAGAAAATAGCTTGCTTCATTTGCGCCCGCCGCGTTTCCTGCCCCCACGCAATCGTTCACTCCAAACCTGATGAAGAGACGCGACTTTCTTGTTTGTGCCGCCGCGCTGCCGTGGGCGTGGCCGGGCTTTGCGGCAACTCCGGCCGAGCGGGCGGCGGACCTGCTGGCCGACACCGTCCGCGACGGACTCTCGCCCGGCGCGGCGCTCGTGGCTTCGGGCAAGGGCGTCGTCAAAATCCAGCAGGCGTGCGGAACTTATTGCAGCCTGCGCGAGCGGGCGGCGCAATTGACTTTAGAAACGCTGCACCCGCTCTATTCGTTTTCCAAGCTCATCACCGGGACGGTCGTGGCGATGACCATTCAAGCGGGGCGGTTGGATTATGGCGATCCCGTGTCAAAACACATCCCGGAGTTCACAGGCGAGGGCCGGGAAAAAGTCACGCTTCGACACTGCCTGACCCACGCGGCGGGTCTGGCGAAAGCGCCTTCCTCAGCGGTCTCGGACGAGGCTGGTTGGAAGGCGGCCGTGGAAAAGCTCTGCCAGTATCCGCTCGAATGGACACCCGGATCGAGGACCAGCTATCACGGTTGGAGTGGGGCATTTTTGGCCGCCGAATGTGTGCGCCGGGTGAGCGGCGGGAGGCCGTGGCCGGAACTGTGTCGCGAAAAACTGTTCGCCCCGCTCGGGGCCAAAACGCTTTCGTTTGAATGGCCCGAAGCAGACCAACCCTGGGCGCTTGTGCCGCAACCTAACGCGGAGAAACCGCTGCCGAAATCCGGCAAAGAGGCGTTTTCTTCCATGGGCCAGCCGGGGGCGGGTTGCCTGGGGACGCTTCCGGACGCGCTAAAAGTGCTCCAGTTGCATTTGCAGGAGGGAGTCTGGAACGCGAAACGGCTCATCCCCAGGGAGGTCTTTCGCCAAATGCACACGAATCAATTTGAGCGGGAAATCGCGACCGCTCGGGCCGCCGGCGTGCCGTCCACCTTCGAGCCCTGGGGCCTTGGTCTGCTCCTGCGCGGCGACGGTCCCGCCACCGCGTCGCACCAGTGGTTTGGCTTTGCCGATCAAGCCTCGCCTCGCACGTTTGGCCACGCCGGCATTGACACTCTCATTGGTGTTGGCGATTTGCAGAGCCAGGTCGCTCTCGTGTTCGCCACGACCAACTCCCCCAAGCCTCCTGCGAAAACCATTTCGCTGCGCAATCAGGTCACGAACTTTGTTTTCAAATCGCTGGCATGAAAGTCACGCTCGCTGGTTGGGTTGGAGTAGAACCCGATTGATCCACAGGCGCGCGGAATTTTTGCTCGGAGGCGCAGGGATTTTGGATGGCCTACTTTTCAAGACCCCGTAGCCGCCGACGTTGGTCGGCGCAAAGCCCCGGAATTTTAGTGCGGACTCCCGTCGGCGGCTACAGTTTTGAAAGAAGCTCCTCCTTCACCCGCTTTGATCCCTCGCCGCGCTCTTTGCCGACGGCGGCACAGTAAGAAGGCATCAAGTAGCTCGCGGCCAATTTATTCGGGATTTTTCGTGTGACAAGGCAAGGGCAGTTGTGTATTTGATGTTTGCTTCATTATGAATCTGGTTTTCGGAAACTCGAAATCAAACAAAATGGCCGGATTTGGCGATTTCCGGGGGATCGTCCTGATACTGCTCTTGACGGCCATCACTGCCTCGGTGGCGACGGTTGCGCTGGTAGGCTCGAACGTGGGGGATGACCGGTCCCGGACAGACGCTAGGCGGACCCATCGGCAGAGCCAAAACTCAAAAACTCTAAAATGGGTTTCTGAGTTTTTGAATTGCGGCGCTAATGGCTGTTCGAGTCGGCCTCTGGGGTTTGGGCGTGCGGCAGAAGCCCTCGTTCTAGGTCATAGCCGCCCGCCGCGTTTCACGGTTCAATTTCAAACTATCCACGCAGCGCAACTCGAACCCGGTCTTGGTGGCGTAGTTCGTGCGATGGGAGGAACGTTATGACGAATCAAACTAGGAAAACTATGGGCGAAAGCTTGCCCCCCACTTCCCCGGCGTCGCGAATCCCGTTCCCGACGGCTCGCATCCGAAACCACATTCCGTATTTCGCGTGCTTGGCGTTCGCTGGTTTGCTGCTGTTGCCCTCGCGCCTCCGGGCTGACGAGGATCCGCCGGGCTGCAGTCTGGCAGGTGGTGGCACCGGGAATACCAGTCAAGGCGGCATCAACTTCGCGCTGGCAGATGCTCACGTCGGCGACACCGTCCAAGCGTTCCCGAGCTTGGGTATGAGCAGTGACGCCTGCAAAGCGATCAACGCTACTGGCTCGGTCTATATCGCCACCGGATTGCTGACCAACTTCCTCGTGAACGTTACGCTGTATCCGAACGAACTGCTCTCCTGCCCGGTCAACGGACGGTGCGAAATGGGTCCCTATAATATCTTGATCACGGCAGATCTGATCGGCGCCCCGGTGTCCTCGCCGATTGGTAGTATTCTTGGCGTGCCCAAAACGGTGCGGGCGATAGAAAATGGGTCCGGAACTGTTCTGGCCGGCGAACATAACGAGAGTTTGTCGGATTTTCACACCGCCACGATTCGGATCGTGACGCCGTGCATTCAAGTTGTTAAAACCTGCGAGCTGCCGCCGGGACAGGGCTGTTTCGCCGCCGGGACGCCCATCGCCTTTCGCGGCTCCGTGACCAATTGTGGTGACATCACCCTGACCAACGTGGCGGTCATTGATGGCCGGGCGGGACCGATGCAGTTGTTCGACCCGACGAACGGCTTGGCGCTTACGAACAACGTGATTTTGCCGCCCGGTGCTTACGCCGTGTTTACCAACAGTTTCAATTCGACGCTGGGAGAGGCTTGTGCGGGCAGCGCCACGGACGCGATCACCGCCACCGGCACGGACATCACGGCGATCGGTGGCCCGCGCGCTTCGGTGACGAATTCCTACTCCGCGACCTGCGGGATTTGCGCGGAGCCGGCCATCGTGGTGACGCAGACTTGTCCGCCGGCCGCGGCGGCCCCCGGGGGCGTGCTCACTTTCAGCGGCACGGTTACCAACACCGGCAACATCCCGCTGACCAACGTCACGGTGGTTACCGACCGGTTACTGACTGATGGCGGCGTGCTGGTCGCGAGCTTCCTCACGCTGACCAGTGGTGAGGTCAGGAGCTTCAGTGGCAGCTACTTGGTGCCCACGAACGTATGTTCGCTGACGGACACACTGACGGCTCAGGGGACTACTCTTTGCGGCGGCGTGGTAACGGCCAACGTGACCCGCACCTGCGCGGTGACCAACACGCCGCGGCTCGCACTGACCAAGACGTGTCCGGTGGTGCCGCCCGCGCCGGGGCAGATGTTGGTGTTCAGCGGGACGGTGACGAACATCGGGGACGGGGCGGTGGAGAATATCGTCATCGTGAATAGTCAGCCGACGAACAACGCGCCGGTAAAGATAGTGGCGCGCCTGGAGCCGGGCCAGGGAGTGAGTTACAGCGGGAGTTATTTGGTGCCGACGAATGTTTGCAGTTTGACGGACACGTTGACGGCGCGCGGCTTTGACGTGTGCGGAACAGCGGTGACTGCCAGCGCGACCAGCATGTGTGCGGTGACCAATTCGCCGCGGCTGGTGCTAACGAAGGCCTGTCCGGAGATTCCGCCCATGCCGGGTCAACAGTTGATCTTCAGCGGGACGGTGACCAACACCGGCGACGTGGCGGTGACGAACATCGTGATCGTGAATACTCAACCGACGAACAACACGCCGGTGAAGGTGGTGGCACGGTTGGAGCCAGGCCAGGGAGTGAGTTACAGCGGGAGTTATTTGGTGCCGACGAATATCTGCAATCTCACGGACACGTTGACGGCAAGCGGTTTCGATGTGTGCGGCACGGTGGTGACGGCCGAAGTGCGGCGCACCTGCCCGACAACCGACATCCAAAACCCGACGATCACCTGTTCGAGCAACCTGGTTTTCACGGCGGACGCGGGCCGATGCAGCCGCAGCAACGTAGTCTATGCAATCAGTGCCAGTGACAATTGCGGGGTGGTAAGCACGAACCGGCTGGCGGGGCTGGCGAGCGGGTCGCTGTTCCCGGTGGGCGTGACGACCAACACCTATCGCGTGGCAGACGCGGCGGGCAACACGGCGACGTGCAGTTTCACGGTGACGGTGCTCGACACGGAACTGCCGGGGATCACCTGTCCGGGCAACCTGGTGGTGGCCAACTCGCTGGGCTTGTGCGGGAGCAACGTGGTCTATGCAATCAGTGCCAGTGACAATTGCGGGGTGGTAAGCACGAACCGGCTGGCGGGGCTGGCGAGCGGGTCGCTGTTCCCGGTGGGCGTGACGACCAACACCTATCGCGTGGCGGACGCGGCGGGCAACACGGCAACGTGCAGTTTCACGGTGACCGTGCTGGACACGGAACTGCCGACGCTCACCTGTCCGGCGAATCGCGTGGTAGGCACTGACCTGGGGCAATGTTTTGCGACGGGTGTGAATCTAGGGACGCCGCTGGCGACGAACGACAACTGCGGCATCCGGACAGTGACCAATAACGCCCCGGTGCAATATGCCAAAGGCGTGACGACCGTGATCTGGACGGTCGTGGACACGAGCGGTAATTTTCAAACCTGCGCGCAAACCGTAACCGTGGATGATACCGAACTGCCGACGCTCACTTGTGCAACCAATAAGACCGTTGAGGTCGGTCAGAGTTGGACCTTCGATGCGCCTACAGCCAGCGACAACTGTGGCAGTCCCGTCATTTCCAGCGGCACCGTCACCAACCCGGCCTGCGGCAATACTTTCGTTGCCACGCAGACTTGGCGGGCAACCGACGCCAGCGGCAACTTCAGCGAGTGTAGCCAGGTGGTGACGGTGGTGGACACCACGCCGCCCTTCGTCAGCATCACCAGTCCGGCCGACGGGAGTCGCTATGGCACTCCCGCCACGATCATAGTTAGTGCCGGAGCGATAAGTCTTGCCGGCCCGATCAGCAAACTGGAATTTTTTGACGGCACAAACTTGATTTCGACAGCGACCAATGTACCAAACGTGGCGGGCCTCTATACCAACTCGGTCGTATTGACCAATGCCCCCGTGGGAACTTACATCTTTACCGTCCGAGCCACCGACCCATGCGGTTTAACGAACACCTCCGTTCCAGTTTCGGTCACGGTCGTGGGGCCGGTGCCGCCGGACTTTGGGGTGGGATCGGTGTTCCTCAATCCTCAAAACGGCCTTTGGCAGCAACTGATCAGGATGACCAATACCGGGATCGCGACCATCGTTTCCGTGCAGGCTTTTTTCACCAATGTTCAGCCGCCGGGCACGGTGATCTACAACGCCAACGGCACCACCAACAACGAAGCTTACGTTTACTACAACCAGCCGATCCTGCCCGGGGCCACCGGCGTCATGTTGGTTCAGTATTATACGACTGGGCACATAGCGCCGACTTCAACCATCAGGTTTGTCGTGCTGGCGGCACCGCCGTCGCCGCCGGATTTAACCGCTGGCGTCCCAGTGCCCATCATCAACGCGCGGTTCTTAAGTCGCACCTTGGTTGATGATTATTTTCTCCTCGATTTTGCGACCAAAGCTAACCAGCAATATTACATCCAGTACGCTGCCGACCTCAGGGGTAATACGAATACGGTCTGGACGACTTCGTTGCTACCGATTAAAGGTAACGGCGGTCCTGCGCGGTGGCTCGACTACGGACCGGCGGCGACAGAGTCGGTGCCCAAAGGGCAACCGCGGCGGTTTTACCGGGTCATTGAAATGCCCAAATGAACAAAACAACCATGAACAGTAATCATCAAATGCGGTTCGGCTGGCTGGCGTTGGCACTGGCGGCGACTACCGCCGCGGCGCAGACCCAAGACGAGGCGAAACTGGCCGCGGCCATCTCGAAGGGCGACGAGCTGTCTTTGAATCATTTCGGCGCGGCCTTTCGGGCGGGTTTCAACATCAAGCCCAGTTTCAAAAATATCGGGGGCTTTCCCGAGAGGATAATCCGCGATCCTACCCTCCCTCAGGATCACACTTATTCTGATGGCTACGTTCGCACCGACGTAACCGGCAACGACCATGGCCCGGCGCCGGATGATCATGCGACTTGGTTTTGGGCCTACGCTGCACCCTCGCAAATCTCGCCGGGGGGAGATAGTGTCCTCATGCATATTGACTCCTCTGCGCCGATTGCCTCGACCAAGGGAGAGGGTGACGAACCGTTGCCGGGCTTCGAACTGACCTACAGCCGACAACTCGGCAAGCTCGGGAAGGCCCGCTGGGGAGTGGAAGCGGCTTTTGGTTACACGGGCTTCGACTTTCATAACGAAGGGGATGCCGTAGCGGCCGGCCGGCGCACCGACCAGTATCAATTTTCTCCCAATGCCGGCGCCCCGCTACCTCCAGGGTTTCCGAGCGATCCCTATGGCGGGAACGGCCCCGGTACGTTTAGCGGCCCGGGCCAACTGCTCCTCGACACGATCGAGACCTCTTCGGTCGGCAGCGCACTGGTCGTAGGCAAACGCCGTTTCGATGGCGCAATCTTTAGTGGCCGGCTGGGTCCTTATTTGGAAATTCCGCTTTGCCGGAAGAGTTCGGTTTGGCTCGGCGGCGGTCTGGCGCTGGTCGGCGTGCAAAGCAATTTCCGTTACGACGAAGCGGTGACCATTGCCGACGTCGTCGGAACGGAAGGCCACAACGCCTCCGGTTCGCACGGGGATGTGTTGGTGGGTTACTACCTCAGTGGTAGCCTCTCCGTGGCGCTTAGTTCGCGGCTCAGCCTTTTCGGGGGCGTTCAGTACCAGAGCGTTGGCACTTATACCCACCCGCTGGATAATGTTGGAACCTATACGGGCCTTCTGGACAGCAAAGCCGCTCAACTGGACTTGGGCGACACTTTCTTCGTGACTGTCGGTCTGACCTGGTCCTTCTAACCGGAAGCGTTTATCCCAACTCTTGGCACCAGATGGCGCCCCTGGAACCAAACTCGCAACGCCTGAAGAACCGTGTTCGGGTGTTGGTCGTGGATGACCATCCGGTCGTGCGCAAAGGGCTTAAGTCCTGCCTCGCGAAAATAGACAACCTGAAAATTGTTGGCGAGGCTGGCGATGGGCGCGAAGCCCTGTGCCAGGCGCGCGCGTTGCTGCCGGACCTCATTCTCATGGACATTGACATGCCCCAGATGAGCGGATTGGCCGTCACGGAATTGCTGCGGCAGGAGTTACCGCAGATCAAAATCCTGATTCTCTCCATCCACAGCCAGCCGGACTACGTGCTCCGCATCCTGCAATCCGGCGCGCGGGGCTACGTGCTCAAGACCACGCCGGTGGAGGAATTAGTCCGGGCGATCGAAACCGTGCATGGCGGCGGAACCTATTTCAGCGAGGATGCGGCCCGGGTGGCGCTGAACCAATTCGTGAAGGGTAAGGAAGTCAAGAATGGAACGGTGGCCCTGACCAACCGCGAGCGGGAGGTGCTCGTGCAGATTGCCGAGGGGCTGAGCAACAAGGAAATTGCTTCCGTGCTCGGGGTTAGTACCCGCACCGTCGAGACCCATCGCGAGCGCATCATGAACAAGCTCGGCATCCACAACGCGGCGGGCCTGACCAAGTTTGCCATCAGCCGGGGACTCGTGTCTGTCGGCGCCAAACCGCCGGCCTGAACCAGCTTGCCCTGGTCCGTTTTTGCAGTGGGAGCTCCCAACCTCGTCGCGTCCCGGCGAAGATTCTTTTACCAACTTGTGTTCGCCCAAGACCCGGGTTGCGCCCATTGCTCCCTTCGCAGGCCTCGCGTGGTTCCGCGTTTGCGGACGCGAGACATTCCAATCTGATGCGCCGGGCAACCAAAGCGCCAAAAAGCGCAACCTCAAAACCCGGTTTCTGAGTTTCTGAGTTTCGGCTAACCCGCGGGCCGACTTTGAACCCCAAGACCCGTCTTGAAAGCCGCGAGACTTTCTTCCACGCTGGACTCATGAAGTTCCTAAAAAGCTTGGGCCGTTTCGCGCTCCCAACCGCACTGTTGGCGGTGGCGCCGGGCTGCGATCAACCCAAATCCGTCGGGAGTGCCCCGCCGGGAAGTTCCGCGACAAACCTGCCGTCCGCACAACAGTCCTTCGAAGACCTGCTGCCTAAGCAGGCCCAACCACCACTCCCGACGATCAAAGTTTGGGTGGGCGCGGAAGAGTTGATCACGGAAATGGCCCTCACCGGCCCGCAACAAATGACTGGCATGATGTGGCGCACCAACATGACGGAAAACACCGCGATGCTTTTCGCCCATCCCACGCCGCGTCAGGCCGGTTACTGGATGAAGAACTGTTACGTCCCGCTCTCGATTGCCTACCTCGACACCGCCGGCGCCATTCTCGAAATCCACGACCTGCAACCGCACGACACAAACTCCGTCGTCTCCGCCGCCATGAACGTCCGGTTCGCGCTGGAAACGCCCCAGGGTTGGTTTCAACGCCACCACGTCACCACTGGTGCCGTGGTGCGAACCGAGCGTGGGTCGTTGCCGGAAACTTTCCTCCGCAGACAGTGACGGCTCTTTTTTGTTTCATCATCAGCACGGATTAACGCAGATTAGCGGTCAGGAATTATGATTTCGCGAACCAAGTCAGATGCCCTTTTCGCCGAGGCGCTGCAATACATTCCCGGCGGTGTGAACTCTCCCGTGCGCGCCTTTCGCGCGGTTGGAGGCAAGCCATTCTTCGTTAATCGCGCCAGCGGTTGCCGCGTGTGGGACGTGGACGGGAACGAATACATTGATTACGTCGGCACATGGGGGCCGGCGATTCTCGGGCACGCGCATCCGAAAATCATCACCGCCGTCAAGGCCGCCGCCGATCACGGCACGAGCTTCGGCATTCCGAATCCGAGCGAGGTCACGATGGCCAAGCTCATCTGCTCGCTTGTGCCCAGCGTGCAGAAGGTGCGCATGACGAACTCCGGCACGGAAGCTTGCATGAGCGCCATCCGCCTCGCGCGCGGCTTCACGAAGCGCGACAAGATCATCAAGTTCGACGGCTGCTATCACGGCCACGGCGATTCGCTGCTGGTCAAAGCCGGTAGCGGCGCGCTCACGTTTGGCAATCCGGACAGCGCCGGCGTGCCCGCGGATTTTGCGAAGCTCACCATCGTCCTGCCCTACAACGACCCGGAGGCGGTCAAGGCCGCGTTTGCCGCGAACCAGAATGAAATCGCGTGCATCATCGTCGAGCCGGTGCCGGGCAACGCGGGGTTGTATCTGCCCAAGCCGGGCTACCTGGAATTCCTGCGCGAGAGCACCAAAGCCAACGGCGCGGTGCTGATCTTTGACGAAGTGATGACGGGTTTCCGGCTCGCACCGGGCGGGGCACAGGAACGCTTCGGCATCACGCCGGATCTGTCGTGCTTCGGCAAGATCATCGGCGGCGGCTTGCCGGTGGGCGCGTTCGGCGGGCGGGCGGACATCATGGATTACCTCGCACCGCTCGGCCCGGTGTATCAGGCGGGCACGTTGAGCGGCAATCCGCTGGCGATGGCGGCGGGCATAGCCGGATTGGAAGAACTCAAATCAACCAATGCGTATGCGAAGCTCGAACAACTCGGAGCTCATTTGGAAACCGGAATGCGCGACGCCGCGAAATCCGCCGGCCTGCCGGTCACGTTCAACCGCTGCGGCTCGATGTTTTGCGGCTACTTCACCAGCGAACCGGTTTGGAACGTGGACGACGCGATGAAAGCCGACCGCGAGCGTTTTAAGAAATTCTTCCACGGCCTGCTCGACGCCGGTGTCTATCTCGCCCCGTCACAATTTGAGGCTGGTTTCCTGTCCACGGCTCACAGCGAGGCGGACATTGAGAAGACCGTGGACGCTGTAGCAAGATCCATGCGTTCGTTATAGTCTCGTTTCAGGATGCCGCCGCTCATCAAGAAAGAACGCGGCGTAACTTGGGGTATTGGCTTTGCAGCGCGGTGTTTCTGGGGATGTTTGCCGGCGGGCTTTATCTGGCATGGACGGGGCAAGGTGACGACAAATTTGTAGTCATTGCCGCAAGTGTTATTTTCTCTGCTTTGGGCGCGGGCGGTTTGGTTTGGCCTTTTCTGCGCAGCCGGGAAGCGGGCCGCGTGGAGGCCGAGTTTGTTCATGCTTTCGGCATGGAAGGTTTATGTCTCCGGGGCGTGATTTCAAGTTGGTGGCGGCTACGCTTGGTAATTTGATTCGAGAGCTTAACGTGCCCGCAATTTTGCAGGCGGCTGGGCGCGGTAATTAAATCGGTCGTTCGGTGCCACGTCGCCGTTGAGCGTGAAGTCGGTCCAATCGCTGGCTTGCAGGCAGTTATCCGTCCACTTGAAGTCGAGCTTCGCCGGCGGCGATTTCATGCCGAGCGCCTTCCACGGAATGGCCAACTCCAGTTCCTTGCCCTGGACGCGCCATTTTACTTTACCCGCTGGAGACCACTCGAAGCCGCCGCCGATATTTCGTTCCAGCGATCCGGGGCCGGCGTGGTTGGCCACGAAATCGTAACCGAGCCAACCGGTCTTCGTGTCGGCGTCCACGTCGAGGAATAGCAGCATCCAGTTCGTCCCGCCGGGGGATGTGATCGGCTCGCGGGTGCGGACGTAAAACCACGCTGTCGTTTTAGACCAACTTGCCTTCGCCGCAACGATGTCGTTCCGGCCCGTGATGTTACGGTAGGTGACATTCGTGGCCCAGCCGCGATGCTCGCGCCGGGCTTCGTCGCCAATCGTGTCGCGAAATTCCGGTTGCACGTCGCCCCAGTCGTTGAAGCGCCCGTCAATTTTGATCGGGTGCGATGCAAGGGCGGGCAGCGGTCGCGCGCCCTTGTAACGGCGGACGTAGCTCGCGAACTGATAGTAGTAATCATCGCCGTGACCGCCACGCAGCGGTTCGATGTCGCGGCTGTGTTCGTGATCAAACTGGTCCACGAACATCACTGGCAGTTTGATGCGATTGAACTCGGCGAAGCGGCCCGCGATCCACTCGTTCCAACCGGTGAGGAAGATAAAGCGCGGGTCTTCCGCCAGCGCCCGCTGCCATTGTTCGGTCACGTTGAGGCCGAGGCGCACCGCGTCTGGGCGGGTATCGTTGGTGCCGTGATGGAAGCTACGGCCTTGCGCGCTTTCCTCACTCATCGAACCGAGGCGACCCTTGACGGCGTTCTGCGCCACGCCGACGGCCATCTGCTCCTTCTGCCCGGCGGAATTCGTGAAGACGTGTTGCGGCGAAACTTCGAGCCAACTCCAGGAGTCCGGCTTGGTCTGGCCCTGGAAATAATCCGGCTGCGGTTTGCGGAAGGTGAAGAAATCCAGGATCTGCTGGGTTTCGCCATCGGCAAATCCGAGTCGCAGGGTGCGATCACCCGGGACCGGACGGCCATCGGCAAACGCCTCGCCCTGCGCAAATTTATCTTCGCTGTGGCTCCACCAGCCGACGCGGCCACCGGGTTCGGACGCTTCCAAATAGTAAGTGCCGGGCGGCAATGGCGGATTCAACTTCAACCGGGGCCACGCGTTGTCGCCGACGTTGTGAAAGCGTTCCGCGGCGATGCGTCCGCCGCCGGGACCGCCGCGCAGCAGTGTCAGCGTCACGGCACTGCCGGGCGTATTCCAGGTGGGGCAACGCGCGCTGATAGCGCGGATGGCGCGATCGGTGGTGAAGGACTGGCCGAGCGTGTGGCCGGGCGGCAACTCGGCGGGCGTGTTCTGGTGTGCGTTCTCCTTGCGGTCGAAGATGAGTTCCGGGTCGGCGAGGATCAGCGGTTTGCCTTCCCATTGAAACCAAAGCTCGCGGTGCAGGTTGGTCGAGTAGAGATCGTGCCACAGTTCGCGCGTGACCTTGGCTGGATCCCAGAACGGCGTGAGAAAAGCCACCTGTGGCGTGCGGTTGCCGAGCCGCCGCATTTCCGACCAAACGCGGAGCAACGCCCGGTAGTAGTCGCGGTAAGTGATCTGGTTTGTTACGTCGAAGATCACCACGTCCACGCCGGCATCGCTGAGCATTTGCGCGTGCTTGCGGAGGACGCCGTCATCATCGGTGAGGTAATAGCCGAATAGCGACTCGCCCCAGTGATGCGGCACGTACAGCGGCCCCCAAAGCGGGCTATCCGGCTTTTGCATCGCGTTGGGATCGGCGGCGAGAATCTTCGTTACGTCAAACGGCCCGCCCTGCACATGCGCGCCGTGCCAAAGGAAGTAGAAGATGCCCACCGTGCGGTCGGCCCGCGGTGCGGCAACTTCGGGAAACATCGGCACCTTGCGCCCAAGCGCGTCGGTGGCGACCCAGGTGTCGCTGAAGGAATCCTGTAACTGACCCAACGCGCATTGCGCGGCGAGGCATAGCGAGCCGAGTTGTGCGAGATGGAAGAAGCTTCGGGTTTTCATTTTGGGGTCACGGTTTTGCGACTTGGAGCGTGACCGGGCCGAGCAGCCCGGACTCCAGCAACGCCGTGTCCTTGGCGAAGGGATTCCAAGTCGTCTTGGCAATGCGCTCGTCTTTGGGCAAGGCAGCGTCACCGATCAGCCGGTTGGGCCAGAGATTCGCAACGGTGATTTCCAAAGTGTTTGCGCCGGGCTTCAAGGCGTTACCGACGACTACGCGGAAGGGCGGCTTCCAAACCACGCCGAGGTCCTGGCCGTTGAGGCGCACCCGCGCCATGACTTCGACCCGGCCCAGGTCCAGGAAGATTGCCGATTGCCGATTGCCGATTGCCGATTCCAGCGGTTTCCAATCGAAGGTCTTGCAGTAGGTCGCCATGCCACTGAAGAACTTCACGCTGGGTTCGGGGTGCTTTGACCAATCGGTCAGCGTGTCGAACGGCAGCTTTTCCGGCGCCCCGCGACTTGATTGGAACGACACCTCCCACGGGCCGTTGACAGTCTGCGCCGGCGCAAA
Organism: uncultured Verrucomicrobiota bacterium; assembly: GCA_903828255.1. Classification (GTDB taxonomy): domain Bacteria; phylum Verrucomicrobiota; class Verrucomicrobiia; order Limisphaerales; family JADLHS01; genus CAIKLQ01. The sequence goes on along the minus strand of CAIKLQ010000728.1, from coordinate 679 downwards.
CTCATCCCAATTCCGGCCGGGTTTGGCCGGCGGAGCTTTGGCGCGCTCGCGGAAAATAACAAACAGCGAGCCATGCGGATCGAGTTTCAGCGGCACCCTCGTGCCTCCGCCTTTCTGCTCCCAAACGCTAGCGGGCGCACTGCGACCCGTGTCCGGCCACCACAGTTCCGGGCGTCGCCCACTGACACGGAACGTGGCGATGGTCTTGACCTCCTGGGCGTTCGGGTTGGCCACGAAATAAATCTCCGTGTCGCCGTCGCGCCGATGCGTGTAGCGCAATGGCACGTCCGCTTCAAAATCCGGCGGCACTCCGTCCGCACGCAGCAACGCCGCCAACCCGGCGTAGTCGGGATAAATCTCCGGCGATGTCTCCGCCATTCCCGGTTGGGCCCACGGCGCCATGCCGAACGCGCCCAACTCCATCGCTGCGCTCCAACGCGCATCGTTCGCTTCGGACGTCTGCCAATTCTTCTCCACGCTGGTCGAGGCCTGCCAGGAAGCATCGGAATGTAGTTCCACCGCCCGGTCGCCGCTCAGTCGGATGCGCAGCGCCGCGATGAGGCCGGCGGGATTCAGTTCGTCGCCACTATTTTCCGCGGTGACGGCGATGAAATTCGTGCCCGGCTTGAGCGCCCCTTCGAGGTCGAACTCCTGCACTTGGTTGAAGTTGTCGCCTCCG
>CAIKLQ010000727.1 GCA_903828255.1 uncultured Verrucomicrobiota bacterium | reverse complement strand
GTGGTCACCACCGCACCGCAAGGCCCCGTGTCAATAGGCACATAGCAGGCAAGAGTACAGCAGGCGACCCCTGCCAGTGCGCCTACGCCACCTAGGGCGGTCAGGCGGCTTTTGATCCTATTTATTTTTGTCTTGGTTTTCATTGTTTTGGGTTCGGTACGATCATATATTTTTGGATTTACTGCGGAAAACGAACACTGTCACAGGTAGAGTAGTTAGTAACACAACCAAGGTCATCACGAGCCCCCAGTGGGGACTAGCTTTCTTCGGCATGTGCCTGTAGGTCGAAGCCAGTTCAACTATTCTTGGGTCCTTTGCGGCCAGCCATTGGTCGTTTGTAACCATATGATTGACCGTAATTCCATCCGGCAAATTCGGCGGCCGCCGATCCAAGGCAACCATAACCGGTGGGGAGGCGTTATCTGATACATGCTGTGAATCAAAACTGGTTAGTTTGTCAATCCGCAAGCGTGCGACCAGCATCTCAAAGAGGTCCCCAGAAGTGCTCGCGTTTCGGAGCGGAGCGAATTTCCGATAAGTAGCCTCCAATGGAAATGTCATGCCATTCACATTCGTAGTTTTAGTGAGTTGATACATACTCTCGGTGTAACCATTATGAAACGGAGGCCTGTTGGTAATCAAAGTCTGGTTAATACCAAAATCAATTCCGTTATTTGTAATGACAAGCTCAGACACAAACACGTCGTCCGGTTCCAGGTAGTGTATCGCGTACTGCCCCTCATTGTTAGGGTGGTTAAGTAATTCCGCTGTCAGCAGCCTGCGGATGGTCCCTTTACCAGTTGTGGGGAGCTCGGCGTTAGGACACAAAGCCAACCAAGTGACAAACAGCTCGGTTCTCTCTGGCGGCGGGAAGCTAATTGCATAGGCCGTCGCCGAAGGTGTTACAGCTTTAGTGTTTGGCGCATCCCCACTCAGCTTAGGCCACAAAAAAAAACACCGGACTCCATCCGGTAGTCTCCGACAATTCTCGGTCGTCCCAGCCATGGTGTCAGGCTGTTTGAACACCCCTTCAATTTGCCACCAGCCATTGCTGGATGAAATGAAAACTCTACACTCACTCATGTACACCGCAGGAGTGCCTGGAAGCGTGTAAAAAGCAGTTGAGATAGTTCCTTCAGCCGTGAAAGCTGGGGCTGTAGGTTGTTTCGCAGCGTGGACTGGCACGACGGAACAAACCGACAAGAGAACCCAAGAGAAGAGGCTTGCGAGCGCGCGGAACGGAGCCACTTCCCAACATTGACCCTCAATGTGCTTGCGCGACGGATTGATCAAAAACAGGCGGCTTCGGTTCATCTTCTCATCTTGGTTTGGCGTTGACTGACGGCCAGAGTAAAACAGAAAAGGTCAATGGCACACCAGCCGAGAGATGTACTTCAATGCGTCATTTTGTACTTGAATCCGTCAAATCGTCATCATGCAGGGCATTATTCCGGCGTCCGGCATCTGTTTTCTGTTTTCTGCTTTCTGCTTTCTGCTTTCTGCCAATGCAGGCTTGGCGGGTAGCCGTGATGTTTCTTGAAAGCAAACGAAAAGTGGTGCTGGCTGGCATATCCCAATAATTTGCAAATCTCCTTTATGCTCAGCGGGCCTCCATTGACCAACAATTCCCTCGCCTCCCTCATGCGGAACCCATTCACCCACTCCCGCGGGCTTTGGCGCATCACTTTTAGAAAATACCGGTTCAGGGTGCTGAGGGACACCCCGGTTTCCTTCGCCAATATGGCTACGCCCCATTTCGCCTGCGCGGCCCGTTTCGGCCAGTCATTGATCAGTTGCAAGAATCTGCTCAGGAGTCCATTCCTTTCTCAATTCATTTGCCTGTGTCCGTAGCGGATCCCGGCAGGCGCCCGTTGCCGCGAAGGCGTGAAGGGAAGGGGAACCACAGATGGCCACCGTTGGCCACGGGTGTTTGCTGAAAAAGTCTTTCATCGCCGGGGGGTACCCGACTCGTTCGCAATTCCCTCTGATCGGTGTGCATCGGTGTGCCGCTGCGGTTTCAACGGCTCTTTTCACTGTTCCCCCGGCCGGAGCGGAGCGGGTAAAGAAAAAGGGCGAACCGGATGGCTCCGGATCGGCCTGGAGAATTCCCGCACTTTGCTTCACGCGGGCGGAGGCGGCGGAGTAGCCGGAGGCGCGGGTTTCTCGCGCTGCGCGGCGCGCTCGGTGTGGCTGGCGCTCAACCAGGCGCGCAGGTTTTCCGGGTCGCGCGCGTATTTGTTTTTCATGATGGTGTCGAGCTGGGACGCGGCGTCCAAGGCCTTGCGGATGGCGGCGCTTTTTGCGCCGGTGCCGCCGGTCTGCTCGTCCAGACCGGTGTTCTGCTGTTTGTTCGCCGCTTCAATGGCCGTGAGGTCGTCGCCCAGGTGCGTCACGAAATCGGCGGGGAGCAGGTAGGCGACAAACTTGGCGGCGACGGGGGTGGCGTTTTTCTTGAACAGGCGACCCGCGGTGAGGAGGGCCTCTTCGCCCGGGCTGTTCGGCATCCGGTAACCCTCCGCGAAGCCGGGGGTATTTTCCTTCTCGGCGATGGAGCGGGCCGTGCGGGCGAGGTTGCGCATATCCAGCCGCAGGGCGTCGAGCAGCACTTCCTTGTCGGTGGTGCCGCCTTTGATCTTTTGTTTCCCGCCCGATTGCTTGGCTTCGGCCGCGTCCATGTCGGCGATGCCGCCCTCGACGAGGGCGAATTCCTCGACGGCTTTGCTGGCGACGGGGAACTGGCCGGGGCGGTTGTCGCGGAAGCCGATCATGCGTTTGAACCGGTCGTAGCGCGCTGCTTCTCGATCATTCATAGGATTATTGAGTTGGTTGGGTTTGGTTTAGGGACATCACGGAGTGTTTGAACTGCGACCACCTTGGCCCCCGCCGGTTGGTTGTCAAGCGGGGAAATGGAACTAAAATCGAACTCCGCAATTGAATGGCCGCAAAAGAACCCCGTGCAAAGAGCGCCTAGAGAAGTGCGGAGGAGTGTTTTCAGCAGGAAAATATTGGTTGCCATTCTGAATTGAGGACCGGCCCGTCTTCCTCTGGGGGCTTTGCGTTTTCTCGTGGCCAACAAGTTCTTAATGTTTTTGGGCTTTTTGGGCCTGTTCGTGGCTGTCTCGCCCCCGCACATTCGGTTTTCCACGAAAATTGGGCGGTTTCACGCACCCAAGGCTCGGCGGCACCTGCCCAAACCTGACTGGCACCCACCCAAGGCCTGGGTTCTCAAGGCCAAGGCACGCCGGCACATTTGCAGGGCGGGTCGTGCCGGGGGCAAACCTAGTTTGCTCCCGCCGCATGGGACGGGCCACCAACCCAAGGCGTGCCGGCCCCTGGCCAAGGGCGCTCATCCACCGCCGCGGGGGTCGAGGACAAGGAGTTCGTCGCGGCGGTGGGGTGAACATTCTTGCAGGCCGCAGTGCTGGCAACCTCCTGCGTTGAGGTTTGGGCAATCGGCGACCCAGAACGTCGCCGACACGGTGACCGGCCGGAGGTTCGCCCCACTCGCGAGACTTGCAGCGTAATCTTGCGCTTGCTGTGGAAATGCCAACCCTTCATTCTAAACGCACGATGAATCGAAGAAGCTTCCTGACGACCTCCGCCGCGGCGGCCGCGACCGCGCTGGCAGTGCGTTCGACTTCTGCGGCGGAGAAGCCCCCGCACCCCCGCACCAAGCCGCGCGTGAACCTCGCAATCGCCACTTATTCCTACTGGCATTTTCGCGACCCAAAGGTCTCGGTCGAGGCCGTGATCGAGAAGGCGGCGGACCTCGGCGTCGAGGGCGTGGACTTCTTGCATCGGCAGATGGACTTGCCGGAGAAGGAGCCGCTCACCGCTGCGCACCGGGCTTATCTGGGCCGGCTCAAACGACACGCGCTGACTTGTGGGGTTGCGCCGGTCTGCTTGTCCACGCATCAGGGTTTCGTCAACCCGGATCCCGCCGTGGTCGCCAGCAATGTCGAGCACACCAAGAAGTGCATTGAGATTTGCTATGCGCTCGGCATTCCCGTGTTGCGCCTCAACACCGGTCGCTGGGGCACGACGAAGGATTTTGATGAGTTGATGCAGCAGCACGGTGAGGAGGCGGTGCTCCCCGGTCACACGATTGAAGAAGGGTTCAAGTGGTGTATTGACGGCATCCAATCCTGCCTCGCCAAGGCGGAAGAATGTGGCGTGATGCTGGCGCTCGAAAACCACTGGGGCCTCGCGCGTACCGCCGACGGTTTGCTGCGCATCCTCGACGCGGTCAAATCGCCGTGGCTCGGCGCGCTGATGGACACGGGAAATTTTCTCACGGCACCCTATGTGGATGCGGACTACAAGCAACTCGCGCAACTCGCGCCCCGAGCGGTCTTCGTGCAGGCCAAGACCTATCCCGGTGGCGGCGAATGGTACACGCTTAAGATTGATTACGACCGGATCGCCCGAATGCTCGCGGCGGCGAATTATCGCGGATACATCTCCCTGGAAATGGAAGGTAAGGAAGCCCCGGACATTGCCGTGCCGAAGAGCATTGCGCTGTTGCGAAAGGCGTTCGCTTGAACTCGGCCGCTTCTGAATTTCGCATGAAACTTCTTCGATCCGCAATCACTTCATTACTCACCGCGGCGGCGCTGGTAACGGCCACCCTGGCGCTCGCCGCCGTCGCCCCACCCCAGCCGTTCGGCCCCCTCCCTACCGAACGCCAACTCCGCTGGCACGACATGGAATTTTACGGCTTTCTGCATTTCACGGTGAACACTTTCACCGACAAGGAATGGGGCTATGGCGACGAGAGCGAAACGGTTTTCAACCCGACCGATTTCAACGCTGACCAGATCGTCCGCACGGCGAAGGAGGCCGGGATGAAAGGGTTGATCCTTACCGCCAAACACCACGACGGCTTCTGCCTGTGGCCCTCGAAGTTCACCGAACACTCGGTCAAGCACTCGCCCTGGCGGGACGGCAAAGGCGACGTGGTACGCGAAATCTCTGACGCTTGCCGACGGGCTGGGCTGAAGTTTGGCGTCTATCTCTCGCCGTGGGATCGCAACCATAAAGACTACGGCCGCCCGGCCTATCTCGAATACTACCGCAACCAACTCCGTGAACTGCTCACCAACTACGGCGACATCTTCACCGTTTGGTTTGACGGGGCTAACGGTGGCGATGGCTACTACGGCGGCGACCGGACCACGCGGCGCATTGACAACCGCACCTATTACGACTGGCCGAACACTTGGAAGATCGTGCGCGAGAAGATGCCCCTGGCGGTGATGTTCAGTGATGCTGGCCCGGATTTTCGCTGGGTGGGCAACGAGTCAGGCATCGCTGGCGACCCGTGCTGGGCCACGATGGATATGACCAAGCGGGATCGCCATCCCGGCGGTAGCAGCGTGGGACTCAACTCCGGCGAGCACCCCGGCACCGCGTGGCTGCCGGCTGAGTGCGACGTGTCTATCCGCCCCGGCTGGTTTTACCACGCGAAGGATGATGCCCGCGTCAAAACGCCGGAACAGTTACTCGACATCTATTACAAGTCGGTCGGTCGTGGGGCTTGCCTGAACCTGAACCTCCCGCCGGATCGCCGCGGTCGGATCAATGAGAATGACGTCCGATCCTTGCGCGAATTCCGGCGCATCCTGGATACCACGTTCGCCAAGGACCTGGCGCGGCGCGCGAAGCTCACGGCCAGTAATGTGCGCGGCGGCGCGAGCCAGTTCGCCGCCGCCAAGGCCGTAGATCACAAACGCGATACTTATTGGGCCACGGACGATCAAGTAGCTACCCCCGAACTGGTCCTTGATTTGGGAAAACCAGCGGCATTCAACGTCGTTAGCCTGCGTGAGTATCTCCCACTCGGCCAACGGGTGGAGGCCTTTGCGTTGGATCAATGGCAGGACGGGCAGTGGGTCGAATTCGCCAAAGGCACCAGCATCGGCAACCGCCGTCTGATTCGGGGCGCGCCCCTCACAACGAGCAAGGTCCGCCTGCGCATCACCCAGGCTGCCGCCAGTCCCGCACTCTCCGAGTTTGGCCTGTTCGCCGAACCCGCCGGTGGGCCGCACCAGCCCACCCCATAACGCAATAGTGGCCGGGCTTGCCTTGGGGCCTGTTTGAAACCACCTCTCCCCTCGGTCGTAGCCGCCGACGTGGGGAGGCTCAAACCGCTTGGTCTTTGTGGTCCCGCTCGCTCCACAGTCAGAGCCTGCTTACGTCGGCGGCTACTTTCCCAACCGACTTCTAGTTCGCCACCGGATGAAAAGTGCCAGCGGATACGGAAAACAGCCGTTGGAACTTTTCATTCGTTGGCGAATCATGCCTTGTCCCCCGCGCATACCTCAATTGAGGTATTGGCAACGCCCTGCACCGTGGTAAATTTCACCGCCGAATTACCAAGGCCAACGCCGGGCGCTCGTTGTGAGCGTTCGGACTCGGACGGGTAATGCGGGTAAACAAAATCGTGATGAGAAGAAGCAGTCAGGCGTTGAATGACCGCCCTGATCGTCGGTTCGGCCTACTGGCAGCCGGGTTAGTTCCCGGCCCGCCAAGGGTTCGAGCGTCTTCCCGTAGCGGTAAAACGCAGTAACAGACAAAAGTATAGAAAACCCCCAACTCCTAAATAATGAAAAGATACAACTCACTCGTAGCTGCCGGCTTGATGCTGGCGGCACTCGCTCAGTCTAAAGCCCACGCGGCAGACAACACTTGGAACAACGGTTCGACCGATTTCCTTTGGAATGGCACCAGTTTGAACTGGGCCTCGCCGACCACTTGGGTTGATGGCGACAACGCGATCTTTAATGCTACCGGCGCTGGCCCGGTTAGCCTCGGCGCCGCCATCACCGCCCAAAACTTGACGTTCAACGCCGGAGGCTATGTCATAAATGGTGGCGGCAACGTGCTGACCCTGGCTGGCACAACCCCGACTATCACTGCGAACGCGAGTAATGCAATCGCCACCAGCATCGCCGGCAACGTCGGTCTGACGCTCCAAGGGACTTCCGTTTCGACCCTCTTGGGCGATGCAACCTCAACCACCGCCAACACCTACACCGGGGGCACCTTTGTGAAAAGCGGCAAGCTGATTCTGAGAGCCGCTGGCGTAAACACATCGGGAGCTGCTTATGCCGTTGACAATATTGAAGCCATTGACGCCGGGGCCACGGTGGAAATCGGCACGCTTAACGACGGCTCTGATCCGACCGGAGGCTGTGCCGGTTGCAACGCTGTCAACATCCGACCCGCCGACGGACAAATCCTGCGTGGTGGTAGCGTTGGTCGGCTGAATTTGACTGGCGGCACGTTTGACAACAACGGGGACAACAATGGCATCAATTACCCTCCCCCGGAAGGCACCGGCACAATCATCAACACTTCCCCATACCAGCGAGCCGTCTTGAAGTTATCGAGAAGTGATGCGGGCACCTTCGTGTTTGACGGTCAGATCAAGGATGGTGGCCAAACCATCACGAAAACTAACGGCGGACCGGGCTACCAGCAGAATGTTGATATGAACGGCGGAAATTTCAAGATGGTCTGGGGTGGCTCCAACTCCTTCACTGGCTTTCTCCGCCTAAGTAGCGGTGGGGAGAATAACAAGGTTACACTAACCAACAACGGTACATTGGGCTACCCGGCCCCAATCAATTGCCCCGCCCGGCAGATTCTCATGAACAGCGGAACCATTGACCTCAACGGCACCAGCCAGAAAGTTGGCTACGCTTATACCGGCAACAATACCGACTCCATCATCACCAATAGCGCCATCGGCACCGTTTCGACGCTGACGGTGTGCTATAATTGCACGAATCTGGTGGCGTATAATGGGGCGGCCACCCCGCGCGGTATTCGCTGCGGCCTTCTCGATGATCCCACTGCGGGTGGAACGCTGGCCCTGGTCAAGGAAGGTGTGGCGATCCAGCCGATCGGGGTTTATGCGGCCGATGTGGGCAGTGCCCAGCCGAATAACTACCACGGTGACACGACGGTCAACAAAGGCATCCTTGAGGTTCTCTCGGTCGGCGGCATCAGCCCGAACAGCACATATCGTTTGAACACCCCGGGTGTTTTGCAGTTGGATTATGTTGGGGATGCGCTCGTGCGCGGACTTTATATCAACGGCGTTGAAATGGCTGCCGGCACGTATAGCTCCTCGACCGCTCCCATCACGGGCACGGGCACCATCACCGTTCCCCCGCCGAACACTTGGAACAATGCCTCGGGTGATTTCCTCTGGAACGGCACGAGCCTGAACTGGACCTCGCCGACCACTTGGTTGGATGGCGCCAACGCCGTCTTTGGTGCAACCGGTGCGGGCTCGGTTGCGAACAGCACCCCGGTCTCGGCCCACAACATCACGTTCACCGCCCCAGGCTATGTTCTCCAAGGCAATGGCAACGCGCTCACGCTGGTTGACTACGGCGCGACGATTACGGCTAATGCAGGGACGAGCAACCACCTCGCCGTGTCAATTTTGGGAACGAGCGGCGTGACATTCAAGGGCACTGGCACCACCGTTCTCGCAGGTGATGCCTCCGTCCCCGACGCCAACCGCTACACGGGCGGCACCTATATCCGCAGCGGTACAGTGATCCTCAGGGCTGCCGGTGCGGTCGATGGATCCGTTGCCGGAGGTTCCCACGCCGTGGATAGTATCGAGGCGTTGGACACCGGTGCGACGCTAAAATTCGGGACAACCTTTAACGGGGTCTCATGGGATTCAGCGCCTTCACATGAACAAATTGGGGCCAATATCCCTGGGACAAAATTGGTAATGACCGGCGGCACCCTCGATCTCAACAACGATCCGAAGAACCAACGAGAACGTTGTCCGGATGGCTTTGGCTTAATCATCAACAATGGATCGAGCGTTCAGGCGGGACTCAATGTCATTATGGACGGCTTGAACCACACTTTCTCTGGAGTGATCGCCGACGGCAACGGGGGAGTATTGCATGGCGACAACTTCTCCGGCGGAGCCACTCCGCAAGGGCCCGGTTATCAAATCGGGATCATCAGTATTTCGGGAACCGCAGGCTCCACCTGGACACTTGCCGGCGACAACACATACTCGGGATCAACCCGCATTGACGGAAACACGGTCGTCAAACTTGGCGGCAACCACAGCCTCGGCACGCCCACACTCACGGGAAGCCTTACCGGCCCGATGCGTATTCAAGGCGGTTCTGCTCTGGATATGAATGGCCGTAACCAGACCATCGCGCTTATGACAGACGGAGGGGGGACCAGTGCGAAAATCTACAATAGCGCTCTCGGAACGGTTTCGACGCTGACTGTTGGGTATGGCAACGAGCAAGCCGGCCGGAATATTGCCACCGCGTTGATGGACAACACCGGGGTGGGAGGGCTCTTCGCCTTCCGCAAGATCAACACCCAACCGTTTGCTCTGATTCAAACCAACGTTGATGGCTCGATTGCGGCTTCGAACTGGGTCACCACCTGCACCCAAGGGTTGAAGTCTGCGTGTGTGGCTACTTATAGCGGTGATACGTCAGTCGAAGGCGGCACATTGGATGTGCAAGGGCCGAGTGCGATTAGTCCGAACAGCGCTTACCGCATCAATACGACTGGGGCGTTCGGAGCTGGTGTGTTGAAACTGAGCTACGCTGGCGACGCCCCGGTGCGTCAGTTGTGGCTCAACGGCCTTCAGCAGCCCAGCGGCACTTATGGCGCGGGAACTCCCGGCATTGATCCGTCCAGCTCTGGCACGATCACCGTCACGGGCTTTGCCCCGGCAGCGTTGGGAGTCACCCAATCCGGCGGCAATCTTAACTTCACATGGTCTGGAGTTTACCAGTTCCAATCCAGCACCAACAACGTTCTCGGCCCCTATTCCGCTTACAGCGGCGGTAGTTTGAACGCCGCGACCGTACCGATTAATCCCGCGGTGGGAGCGGTTTACTTCCGCTTGGTAACTTTCTGATATAGCTAACGCAGCGGGGAGTGTCGGAACCCGGCACTCCCCGCTTTTCTCTTGGGTGGGAGGACGATTTGTACGGCGGGTCAGCCTCCGGCGCCAGTTTTCTAAATTCAACCTTTACCAAAGCCCCTTTTGAACCGCACCATTCTCAGACGGCGGGCCGAAGCCAAAGGAATCCCCTTGCGAGTTTCAGGCATTCTAGCTGCGCTGTTGTTGGTCCTACCCGCCGCCAAAGCGGACGAGGGCTGGCTAAACCTTCTTAAGGGTCACGACCTCTCTGGCTGGGTGGCGCGCGGTGGCCAGGCCAAGTACGCCGTTGAGGGCGACACCATCGTTGGCACTTCGGTGCTTAACACAGGCAATACCTTTCTCTGCACCGAGAAGTCCTACGGCGATTTCATCCTCGAATACGATTTCAAGGTGGACCCCAAACTCAACTCCGGCGTGCAGATTCGGAGTGAATGTTTCGAGGCGGCGAAGACAGTCGAATGGGCCGGTAAGAGCATGCAAATTCCCGCCGGCCGCGTGCATGGCTACCAAGTGGAGATTGACCCCGATGTCCCGCGCAAACGGCTCTGGAGCGCGGGCATCTATGACGAAGCGCGGCGGGGTTGGTTGTTTCCCAGCGATGGCGGGGACGGCCCGCAAGGCAAGGCGTTCAGCGAACAGGGCCGGCGCATCTTCAAGGCGCAGGATTGGAATCACGTCCGCGTCGAGGCTATCGGCGCTTCGATCAAGACCTGGCTCAACGGCACGGCGTGCGCGGACATTAAGGATGGGATGACGCTACGTGGGTTTATTGCGTTACAGGTCCACGGCATCAAAGACGACAAAACGCGAGCGGGCACGCAAGTGCGGTGGCGGAATCTCCGCCTTCAGGAATTGACCCCAACCGCAGTCAGCGCCGCGTCGCAAAACACCCTGACGGAAGCGGAGAAGGCCGCCGGCTGGCGTTTGCTATGGGACGGCAAGACCACGGACGGCTGGCGCGGGGTCAAGACCGAGACTTTCCCGACTCAGAATTGGGACATCGCGGACGGGGTGTTCACCGTCCATGACGCCAAGGGAGCCAAACCCGTGGGCCGAGGGAACATCATCACGCGCGAACGGTTCGCCAGTTTTGAACTTTACGCAGACTTCAAGATCACCCCCGGCGCGAACAGCGGCATCAAGTATTTCGTCCAGCCGGATCTCGACCCGGCCAACAACACTGGCGCGGGTCCGGCGGTCGGATGCGAGTTTCAGATTCTCGATGACGAGCGGCACCCGGATGCCAAGCTGGGGCGCAATGGCAACCGGACCATTGGCTCGCTCTACGACTTGATCCCGCCGGCGGCAACCAAGCGACCCAACGCGGTCGGCGAATGGAACACGGCGCACATTCTGGTGCGCGGTAAGCACGTCGAGCACTGGCTCAATGGGCAGAAAGTACTGGAGTACGAGCGCGGGTCGCCGGAGTTCCGGGCGCTCGTCGCGCCGAGCAAATACAAGCACATCCAGGACTTTGGCGAATGGCCGGATGGCCACATACTCCTGCAAGAGCACGGCGACCGGGTGGGCTTCCGAAATCTCAAAATCCGCGTCCTGCCGGCGGAGTAACACTCCGACCAATTCAGGTAATGCTGGCAGCCCTGCCGTTAGCCAAGTCAGCAAGGGCCTGCTGACGCCCCCCACGGACGCAGCTTGTTACCAGCGGCAGAACTGCTTAAAATGAAACCAAACCAGACTCCATTCGCGCGCGCGAAACGGCGGGCCTTTACCCTGGTTGAACCGCTGGTGGTCATTGCCAGCATAGCCCGCCTCTCAGCCAGGCGCTTACCTGCTTGGTCCAAAGCCAAGGACCAAGCCAAAGGCCTTCAGCGCATGGACACTCCGCGGCAAATGATGCTTGGCGGAAACCGGTATCCCGACGACTATAACTGCCTGTCGCGGGCGGCTACCGCGGAGCTCTGAGTAACGGCGCGGCGCAAAGAAAAAATTCCCTCTCAATCCAACGCTTGAATGAAATCCTCTTGCTGGTTCGCACTTGCTATATTCGCCCGGCTGGCAACCTCGGCCTTCGGGGCCGACACCAATCGCCCAACGCGGCTTGAATACGACGTGTTGCGGTCGTTCCCGCCTGGTCGGTTGGCGGCGCTCAGTGCCCACGACAAACCCGATGCCAAAGGTCTCACCGGCGGCAACCGCGCGATCGGCAGTTGGATCGAAGCCGGGGCGCAACGGGGAAGCTGCCGCGCCGTGATCGCCGCCGTCGTCGCGGGCGACCTGACCGCCGCCGATGATGCCTGGCGGGGCATTGATGTCACCTTCGAGCATCAGCGCACCGACGGTGGCTTCGCCGCCGAACTCCGACCTAATGGCGAGAGCGCCCGATCGCACGGAGCGGCGGTGGAGACGGCGTTCTTCTTTTTGCAGGAACTGGGCCGGGCGATCCTCGTGATCCGCGAGTCCCCGCACGAGGCGCACTTCCATGCCCGCATCGCCGCGCTCGAACCGAAGCTGCGCCGCGCCTGCGACTTCATCGCGAGAGGTTACGACACCATTATCCCCAAAAGCGGCCACACCGTGAACCGCACGATCATCGCGGCGAAAGCCTTTGGCACGTGCGGCCGCGTGTTGCACGACGACACGCTTGTGGCCACCGCGCGCAAGCTCATCGCGCATGCCCTCACCCGGCGCGACAAGGACGGCGTATTCATCGAGAAGGACGGCCGCGATTCGAGCTACAACGTCGTCTCGATCTATTTTGGCCAGGTCCTCGCGCTCCATGTGCCGTTGCCCGAGTTTGAAGCCGCGCTGCCGGCCGCCGTGGCGTGGGAACTCACCCGGATCAAGGAAACCGGCGAGGTGGACGTGACGGGCAATACGCGCACGGGAGTGGGCAAGGAGATATCCTACACGGGCCAGCCCAAGAAAGTGAACTATACCGAAGTGGTGCTCGCCCTGACCTGTTACGGAATCGTGCATCAGGATCCGGCGGCCCTGGCTGCCGCGGAACGGGTGTTTGCCTACTCGCACCGCCAGCAACCCTAGCCGAACCACTACAAGAATTGGTTTGGGACCGCCACCAGCCCCTCGTCGCTCGCGACGAAACAGGCGGTTGCTCAGAGCCCGTTTGAAAAGTAGCAGCCGACGTAAGGAGGCTCTGACTCTTGAGCGTGAAGGTCCACAAAAACCCGGAGATTTGAGCCTCCTTACGTCGGCGGCTACGACCGAGTTTGGAGTTTTCAAACAGACTCTCAGAGAAGTGTTGCCGCTCAAGCCACATTCCTCTGGCACTCGTTGAAGGGATGGGAAGCCACCGATGGCCACCGATGCCCCCAGCGCGACGAAACCGCAGCCACTCCCTCTCCTCCATCGGATGGAGGAGAGGCCCGGGGAGAGAAGGCGTGTTTGTTTGGATAGCCCCTCGCCGCGGTCCTCTCCCCGCTCCTTCGTCGCAGGGAACCCAGACCGCGCCAATGGTCACCGCCCTCTGGACTCTATTTCGGCGCACCCTTCCGAGCTTGGGCTGGCGACCGGCAGTCCCCTTACTCGCCAGCGCGGCCACCCCTCCGGCCCTCAAGCCTCCCGCCACCGATAGGCGACTTGTCTGGCTACCCCCAGCCCGGCCACCACCGGGACAGACAACTCCTTGCCGAAGATTCGCGCGGCACGCCGCCGTCGCCATGCCAGCTCCGTATGATCTCGCATCTTCGCCATGACTCAATCATGGCAGATGCCCCAATCAATGCCCCTCTATTATGCGAGGCTCAATAGTCCCAACCTTCCCGGGCTTTTCCCCCAGCTAAAGTGTTGAGCAACGGCTGACATCCGCTATTCTCCCGTCCGGTCGCCAATTCTAATTCTATGAAAACCTTGTTCCGTCGTCTGTCCCTGCTCTTGTGTCTCGCGTGCTATGTGCTGCCCGCGTTCGCCGCCGACACCGATCCGTTGCCCATTGATCCCGCCGTCACGGTGAAGAAGCTGCCCAACGGCTTGACCTACTACATCCGGGTCAACAAGAAGCCGGAGAACCGCGCTCAGTTTCACTTGGTGATCAACGCCGGCTCGGTCTTGGAGCCGGAGCGGCAGCAGGGGCTGGCGCATTTCATCGAGCACCTGGCGTTCAACGGCACGAAGAATTTCCAGAAGATGGAGATCGTGAACTTCCTCGAACGCATCGGCATGAAGTTCGGCGCGGACCTGAACGCCTACACGTCCTTCGATGAAACGGCCTACCGGCTGGAGGTGCCCATGGACAAGCCGGACGTGGTGAAAAAAGCGCTCCAAGTGCTGGAGGATTGGGCGCACAACATCAGCTTCGAAGCGGAGGAAATCGAGAAGGAACGTGGCGTGATCATCGAGGAGTGGCGCACCCGGCGCGGCGCCTCCGGGCGGCTTCAGGACAAGCAAATTCCCGTCATCTTCCACCAGTCGCTTTACGCGGAGCGGCTGCCGATTGGAAAGACCAACACCATCGGCTCGGTGACGCGGGAGGATTTTCTGGAGTTCTACAACAAGTGGTACCGACCCGACTTGATGGCGGTGATCGCCGTGGGCGACTTCGACGCAAAGGAGATGGAGGCCCTGATCGTGGAGCATTTCTCCCGGCTGAAGAACCCGCCAAACGCGCCGCTGCGTCCGGTGCCGACGGTGCCCGATCATGCGGCGACGCTGTTCTCCATCGAGACCGACCCGGAGCTGTCGTCCACGAGCGTGCAAATCATGTGCAAGCATCCGGCGGCCCCGGATGGCTCGGCGGCGAATTACCGGCGCGATCTTGTGGAAGGGCTTTACGCCGGGATCTTGAACGAGCGGTTGAGCGAGCGCGTGCAAGAGGCGAATCCGCCGTATCTGGGCGCGGGCGTGGGTAAATCGCACATGGTGCGGGTAAAGGATCTGGCGACACAGATGGCCGGGGTGAAGGACGGTTTGTACGCCGAGGGGCTCAAAGCCCTGTTGGTGGAATCGCGGCGCGCGCGCCGGGATGGCTTCACCGGCGCCGAGTTGGAGCGCGTCAAGACGATGACGCTGCGCGGCATGGAGAGCTCCTACGAGGAGCGGGACAAGACGGAGTCTTCGAGCTATGCCCGGGAGTATAACGGGAACTTCCTGAACAATGAACCGATTCCCGGCATCGAAGAAGAATTGAAAATGACGCGGCGATTTCTGAAAGAGATCACGCTGGCGGAAGTGAACCATGCGGGCGATCGGTGGATCACCGAAAAGAATCGCGTGATCATCTATACCGCGCCGGAGAAGGCGGGGAAGAAGGCCCCGACAAAGGAAGAGATTCTCGCGGTCATCAAGGAGGCCGAGGCGACGGAGGTTGCCGCCTATTCGGACGGCGTGTCGGATGCGCCCTTGGTGGCAAAGCCGCCGGAGGCTGGAAAGATCGCCTCCGAGCAGCGGCATGAAGAGGTGGACACGGTGGAGTGGGTGTTGTCGAACGGCATCCATGTGTTGCTCAAGCCGACGACGTTCAAGAACGACCAAGTGTTGATGACGGCGTTTAGTCCCGGTGGGCACAGCCTGGTGTCGGACAAGGACTACCTCTCGGCGGCGATGGCGGCGGGCATCCTTTCCCAGAGTGGTTGGGGCGAGTATGACGCCATCCAGTTGGGCAAGAAGCTCGCGGGGAAGATCGCGTCGGTCGGCACGGGCATCGGCGAACTTCAGGAAACGATGAGTGGCTCGGCGTCCCCGAAGGATTTGGAGACCTGGTTTCAATTGATGTATCTGCACTTCACCGCGCCGCGCTCGGATGAGAAGGCTTATCAATCCTACGTGACGCGCCTCAAGTCCGGCATCGAGAACCGCCAGCGAAATCCCGCAGCGGTTTTCGGGGACGCCATGGAGAAGGCCCTTTACGGCGATCATCCGCGCCATCGCCCGATGACGCTGGAGTTGATCAAGGAACTCGATCACGCGACGGCGCTGCGCATCTACCGCGAGCGTTTCGCGAATGCGGGGGATTTCACTTTTGTGTTCGGCGGCGCGTTCAAGCCGGCGGTGCTGCGTCCGCTGGTGGAGTTGTATCTGGCCAGCCTGCCGGCCCTCGACCGTAAGGAAGTGGGCAAGGACGTCGGCGACGATCCGAAGCCCGGCGAGATCAACGTGGAGGTCAAAAAGGGCCTCGAAGCCAAGAGCAGTGTGCAACTGACTTTCCACGGCGACGCCCCGTGGAGCATCAATGAACGCGCCGCCTTGCGTGGCGCGGTGGGCGTGTTGAACATCCGTTTGCGCGAAGTGCTGCGCGAAGACAAAGGCGGCGTCTATGGCGTGAGCGTCTCCGGTGACCTGACCCGCAAACCCACGGAAACGTTTTCCTGCACCGTCGCGTTCACCTGCAGCCCCGACAACGTCCCCGACCTGACCAAGGCAGTGCTGGATGAGATCAAGGATTTGCAGACCAACGGCCCGAGCAAGGACAACCTGGAGAAAGTGCGGGAGACGCTGTTGCGTACCTATGAGCGCGGAATAAAGGAGGACGGCTTCTGGATGAGCAGCCTGGCCTTCTATCGCGAGAACGAACTGCCGTTCAGCGAAATTCTGAAATCTCCCGACCGCGCCAAGGCCCTCACCGCGGATAAAGTTCGCGCCGCCGCAAAGCTGTATTTCTCGTCCGAGAACCTGCTCAACGCGCGGCTGATGCCGGAGGTCGGGCCAAGCGCGAACGCGAAGAAGGCCGAGTAGCTGTGGACGTTGCGGTCGTGGCGCGGGTCGCCTTCGTGGCCGTATGCCCTCGGCATCCTTGGCGGTGAGAAAGATCCCCGCCCCGAGTTCGTTGCGTTGGTGTGTTGAAGCAATCCGGGAACAACCGAATGATGACTGCTCCATCGAGCGTGAAGCGGGCTTTGAACGACCCCGAAAAGAAGGGTTCGCTTGCGCTACGTACAAAAGCAACCATCGCCCTCGTGGGCTGGGTGGCGCTTTGTTTTGGTGCCGCATCGCTCGGTGCGCTCTTCATGCCCGGCGAATGGTATGCGGCGCTGAAAAAGCCGGCGTGGAATCCGCCCGGCTGGATTTTTGGCCCGGTCTGGAGCGCGCTCTACACGATGATGGCCGTGGCCGCTTGGCTGGTGTGGCGGCAGGGCGGTTGGGGCAAACAGCGCAAGCAACTGCTCAGCTTCCTCGCACAACTAGCGCTCAACGCACTTTGGACGCCGCTGTTCTTCGGCTTGCACCGGCCTGGTTTAGCGTTTGCCGAAATGGTCCTGCTGTGGCTGGCAATCGGCGCGACGCTCGTGGCCTTCCGCCCGGTCAGTCGCGTCGCGGCGGGGCTACTCGCGCCTTACCTCGCGTGGGTGAGTTTTGCCGCCGTGCTCAATTTCACTTTGTGGCGGTTGAATGTCTGAACTGATGAGCCGCAAATGCCTATGACCTTATCCGCTTTGGAACCAACCCCGGCATCAGTACAAAGAAACCCCACAGCCGTTTGGCACAAACCCAAACCCCAGTGCCATCGTAATAGAGCAGCTTGACCCGGTTCTTTCTCCGATTGGTGAAAGCATAGAGGTGGCCGCTTAACGGCTCCTCCTTGAACTGGGGCGTCACCAAGTCACGCTACCCCTCGAAACTCTTGCGCAGATCCGTGGCCCCGGCGGCCAGGTAAATCCGCGTCGCCGGACTCAGCGGAATCATAACGCCAGGAGTAACTGCAACAACGCGGCCAACTCTGCCGCCGCAAACCCGGCGGAAACTTCCAAACGCAGCCCGCTGGGCCACTCCAGCCGATAGGCGGCCGCCGGAGGCACTGCCGGTAATAAATTCGGCACGGCGACAAAGGCAGAACCTCCTGCGCTATTTGGCTCCGTCGCCTGTCGCCGCCAGGCGTGGAGGGTCGAAACCCCAACGCCGACCTGCGCGGCAAACCCTTTATGCGTTAATGAGCTTTTCCGGTAGCGGCGCAGAATTGCCTCTCGTTGCGCGGAAGTCCACCGCCGACGTATACGTGCTGAGTTTTCCATCGCACATACTTTGACACCTCGTCACAGCCTTGCCGATACGGGCTGCCCGGACAAATACGCTCGCGGCGGAGCGGGAACAGTTTTCGAGTGTTTCGTGGTTCAACTCTGGAAAGCTTCCATCCCGACGCACGAACAAACCGGGTTGCGGTCGCCGAAGACGTTGTCCACGCGGGCGACGTGCGGCCAGAATTTGTAGTCGTGCAAATCCTTCGCCGGGAACGCGGCGGCTTCGCGGGTGTAGGGACGATTCCAATTGTCGCTGGCGATCTGGTCGGCGGTGTGAGGGGCGTTCTTGAGGAGATTGTTCTTCGCGTCCGCCGCGCCGGTTTCCACGGCGGTCATTTCGGCGTGGATGGAAATCATCGCGTCGCAGAAGCGGTCGAGTTCGTATTTCGATTCGCTTTCGGTCGGTTCGACCATGAGCGTGCCGGCGACGGGCCACGAAAGCGTCGGCGCGTGAAAGCCGTAATCCATCAGCCGCTTCGCCACGTCCTCGGCGGTCGTGCCCTTGAACGCGCGCAGGTCGAGGATGCATTCGTGCGCGACGAGGCCGTTGCTGCGGTAGAGCGTCGGGAAATGTTTTTCGAGCCGCTTGGAAATGTAATTCGCGTTGAGGATGGCGAACTTGGTCGCTTCGGTGAGTCCGTCCGCGCCCATCATCGCGATATACATCCACGAAATGGTGAGAATGCTCGCGCTGCCCCACGGCGCGGCGGCGACTGCTATGATTAAATGTTTCAAATTCAACTCGCGTTAAAATTTTCCGTGAACTTGGTCAAATGATTAAATCGCAACGCGCCAGTCCGTTCAATTAAAACTCCGTCGAACGTCGCCGACATTTTGTGCGCTCCAGTTGCAACGTGCGCGAGCCGTGCAATCGAAAAAGAAATCCAGATTCACATTCAATCAATCGCCACTCGCAACCGCGCCATCGCCGCCAACATCCGCGCCACCCGCATCCACATTTGAGCGACCGCCGCCGACAGCCGGGAAATCGGGATTTACAGTCAAGAAATCGCCAGTTACATCCGGGAAATCGCCGCCGACAGTCAGGAAATAGCCGTGAACATTGAGGAAATCGCGGGCTACGCCCGCCGCAGCACCGCCGCAGCCGTGGGACGGCTGCCAGCAGCCGATTCCCAATCATTTTCAGCACAAAACCCCTCATTTTCCCCCTTTGCAGCCTGCCGCGCATTGCATACCCTCCGGCCATGAACAACCGCCTCCAAGTCCAACTCAACATGGTCGGCTCGTGCATCACCGTCGCCCAAAGCTCCGATTACAAACCCGCTTGGGACGGCAAGCCGCCCGCCGACTTCGGCACGGACATCGTTCAGCTTGCGACCG
>CAIKLQ010000726.1 GCA_903828255.1 uncultured Verrucomicrobiota bacterium | reverse complement strand
TTGAGCGGCACTGCCGGCCAACCGGATGCGGGCATCATGGACGGGGGCGCGTTGGACGGCGGCTTCTGGGCGCTGATCGCTCCGGTGCCGATGGACCTCACCATCACGCGCATCGGCGGCAACGTGTTCATCTCCTGGCCGTCGCCCTCGACGGGGTTCAACCTGCAAGTCTGCACGGACTTGATCCTGGGCAATTGGACCTACTACGGCGTCGGCCCACCGGCTATCCAGGACAACGGCAGCATCAAGAGTTTGACGTTGCCGCCCACGGCCATCCCGCACTATTACCGGCTGAAAAATCCGTAACTGACGGAGTATCACCATGGTGCTGGTCACCATGTCTCCGCACGGAGCAGCGCTCCCCCGTGGCCACGGGGGAGCCAGCGGAGATCCGGGTCTTTGACCGCGCGGGTTTGTTGGGTCGAGTGGAGCAGGACGAGGTCCTGGCCCAGCGGTTGATCGCGCAGTTCCTGGAAGATTTGCCGGGGCAGATTCGGCAGTTACAGACCTATGCGGCGGCCGGGGAGCCCGAGCGGGTTCGGGAGCAAGCCCACCAGCTCAAAGGCGCGTGTGCGGTGGTGAGCGGCGAAGCCCTGCGGGCCCTCGCCGCAGTGCTGGAAAAAGCCGGCAACGCGGGAGCCCCTAGCCACGATCACGGCCCGGCGAGCGGAAGTGGCCGGCCAATATACGAGGAACGTCAGCGGCGTGAGGACGAAGCACGCCGCAACCGGTGGTTACAGACCGAATATCCGGAGAAGAAAGCTCAGGCGCTCATCGCTGACGGCAACTATACCGCGCTCGACCAACTGGTGATCGAGCACTTGCTGGGGAAGCAGGCTGGCGCCCTCCGGCGGCGGTTGCGGACTGGGCCTGACTCTGTTGACTGACGCGATTTACTTGGGGTTTAACTGGAGGAGTTAAGCCCGCAAGTATTTGGCCACCGCTTGCGCCCGCGAACGGACATGTAGCTTCTTGAAGATCCGCTCGATGTAGGTGTGAACGGTGCCGTAGCTGATGTTCAAGTGTTCCGCGATTTCCTTGTAGAGATAACCCTTGGCCAGGAAATCCAGCACCTCCTGCTCGCGGGGCGAGAGGTTTTCGGTTTCGCCGTTGGCCGGCACCGGTTGCCTGAAGGTCTGCACGACTTTGCGTGCGATGTCGCTGGTCATCGGGGCGCCGCCGGCGTACACGTCGCGAACGGCCGAGAGCAGTTGTTCCGCGCTGATCGGTTTGAGCAAATAGCCGCTGGCGCCGGCCGCCAGCGAGTTGAAGATGGCGTCCGTGTTGTCATACACGGTGAGCATGAGCACTTGGGTTTTCGGCGCCAGCTCGCTCAGTCGCCGCACACAATGAACGCCATCCATCCCGGGCAGGTTGATGTCCATCAGCACCACCTTGGGTTGCAGTCGCGGGATTTCGCGCAAGGCCTCCTCCGCGTTGCCATACTCGCCGACGCAATTCAGGCCCGGGCCGCGCTTCAAAATGCCCGCGAGGCTGTGCCGCACCTGCGCATCATCTTCCACGACCGCGACCGTGATCATTTCGTCAGCGATTTTTGGCATAGGAATTAGTTCATTGCTTCCGCAGTGGCAGGATCAATCGCACGGTCGTCCCCTTGCCCGGCCGGCTTTGTTGCGCGAAACGGCCTCCAATCTGTTCCATGCGTTTTTGCATGTTGAACAAACCATCCCCCACCCCCCCAATCGGTGTCACCGTGGAGGTTTCGGCACCGCAGCCTTTGCCATCATCTTCGATCAGCACTTTCAACACGCCGGCGTCCAGTTTGAGGCGCAGCCAGACCTGGCCGGCGTGCGCGTGTTTGACGATGTTATGGAGGGCCTCCTTGGTCGCGAGAAACAGGTTGTGCCGCTCGGGCGAGGACATGGGGTAATGCGGCACGAATTCCGGAAAATCCAGCCGGCAGCGAATCCCGGCGAGGCTCAGATAATCCTGGGCAAACCGGCAGAGGTGGCTGGTGAATTGTTCCAGCGTGTCATTCGCGGGATTGACCGCCCAGACGATTTCGTTCAACAACCGCGCCAGTCCGCCCGCCGTGGTGAAAATCTGGTTCAGATGCGTCCGCGCCAATTCCGGTTGGGCCAGGTCGGCTTTGGCCAGTTCACTGAGCAAGGCGATTTGCGTGAGACTGGCGCCCAGGTCGTCATGCAGGTCGCGAGCGATGCGCGCGCGCTCCCGCTCGACCGCCCGTTGCCGTTCCATGATTTCCAGCCGCGCTTGCAATTTGCGCCACGTCAGGTAGCGCACGCCGGACACCAGCGCCCCGACCGCCACCACCAGAGCGCTGCCCAGAAACCACGTCGTCTGCCAGAAACGCGGCGTCACCGTAATGGCCAGCGCGGTTTCTTCGTTCGTCCACGCGCCGGTTTCCGTGGCCCCTTTGACGCGGAAACGGTATTCCCCGGGCGGCAGCTTGGTGTAGTTCGCCTCGCGCCGCCCACCCCAGCCGATGCTGAACATTTCAATCCAGTTCAATTCGAGCGCCTCGCCCGGACGGACCGGTATCAAGGAATCCTCCCCGGTGCGCCAAGCGCCCCATTTTTTGGGTTCGCTGTCCACGACGGCCAACACTTGCCGGGGTTCATCTTCGTCCCGCTTGAGCATTTGAGCGATGGCCGGTTCGGACCCGTCACGCATCCAATGGGGCGGAACGGCCAGCGGTTGGTCGAGATCCAGGCCGCGGGCCAGGCGGGAACTGAACAACCGGGTCTCGGCTCGGGCGTTGGTGCTGCCGCCGCGAGAAACCGTCAGTTCATCTATCACCATGATCCCGGTGGTTTGTTCGTCCCCCCCGGAGAACAATTCCATTTGCACCCCGACGGCGCGCGCCGGCACCGTGACTTGTTCGCGATGCGGGGCAAAGCGGGAATCGGCCACCTTGCCAGTCCAGCCCGGAGTTTCGCCCCGCGCCACAAAATCCACCGCGCCGACGGTGTTCTTGGCGGAGTCGAGAAACCGGACCGTCAGCCGCATCTCGCCGCCGGCCTCGCGCCAAACCGGGTCAACCCCTTCCAACTGGTACCGAAAGCGCACCGGCTGGTTCGATGAACTCAGGCCGGGGCCGAAACTAAATTGCAACCGTTGCGCCGGGGACGAGATGCGAAGCCGCCTCGACTTCCCGCCATCACCGGAAGCAACTTCGCCCGGAGCGGCGGCGGACGTGGGGACTTCGGTCGAGAATTTTTGCAAACGGCCATCCACCTGCACCTCGTGGACCACCACCGCGGGCGATGACTCGCGGGACCACCCCGTCCCGACAGTTCCGGCAGCCAAACCCGCAGCGCCCAGCCAGACGACAACCCGCAACAAGGCGCGAACATCCTGCCGCGCGAACATCGCAAGCCCCCGACCGGCGCGGGCCCTGGTGGGGCACGGGAGGTGCGTCCTTTTTGTTGAGCAGCGCACGATCATCGCGGTTCAGACCCATTAAAACCCGGGCGCAGTGGAGAACACTTCACGCTGTGACTGTTACCGATTGCTGAAGAAGAGCAAGGACAATGAACCGGCGCAAACTGCCGGTTCACGGATTCACCTGTTGGACGCGATAGAATCGGGGGTTCGTGCCAGGCACACCACCAGTCAGCGTGCCATCGTCCAGGAACGTCTCCATGCTTTCCACGCCTGGGGCCACGTTGGTTTCCGTCACCATCAGTGCCGGGGCAAAGCTCGCACCGGAAACCATGAGGCCATTGGCATATTCCACGGCGTAATGTTTGCCTCCGACCGAGGACCAACTGATTTCCGGGTGGCCCGTGCCGGATTGAATGTTCGCCTGAGCCCGGAAAGTGGAGTTGGGATTGGTGGGGTTCAAACCCGACCAGTAGCATTGCAGGTTGCTCAATCCATTCGCCGCCGCGGCCTGGGGCAAGGCGTTGGTGCTGCTGCCGAAGTAACGGCTTTCCCACCAGTCCGGCAACCCGTCGTGGTCCGTGTCCAGAGTGCCGTTCCAGTAATCAATGACCACGCCACCAACCAGAAGCTTCCGGCCGGATTGGCTGATCGCGTTCGTGGCCGGGCACAGCACCGCAACGATCGCAGCATCCGGCGTCAGAGTGAGCGTGGCCGTTCCGGAAACATTGGTGGCAAGAAACGCCCCGCTGACAAGATCGTAAACATGCTTCGCGCCCGGCCCGACGTTTACGGTGACCTGCTTCGCGACCGCATAGGGATTGTAAAAAAGGGAACTGGGCCAGGTCGCGGGCGGAAACGCTTCGGTGGCGACGCAATCAATTTGCAGGATGCCGGGTACATTCGAGGTTTGGAACAACGCCGCCAGCCAGCCGCTGCCCCAGGTGCCGTAGGGATTCAAATCTTGGATCGGCTCCGCGGCGTCGCCAGTCGCGTAGGGCGTCGTCGTACCGAGGTGGCGGACACCTTCATAGGAGATGCTTTGCACCCCGGTTTGTTGCACCCACGCCGCGCTGGACTTCATGTTCGTCGGCAGCGTGCTCGGGTAGAAGAGGTTCGCGTTGGCGGCGACGTGCAACAACCAACGCCCGACTAGTCGCGCAAATTGCGGCTCGTAACGAACCACGGGCGTGATGATGCCAGCGGCGCAGTACGTGTTCATCGAGAAGGCGTAGCCGCTGGAGTCGGTCGTGCTGCCCATCAAGCCGTAGGCGTCGTAGTCTCCCCAGCGTGCGTTTTCGCAGCCCCAACCCGGCCGGGCATCGGACGTGGGCGCGAAGATCCAGTTCAGATGCTTGCTGGTCGAGTAGTTGCGACCCAACTCCGCGTTCATGCGGGCGGCCAATGTCGGGCCGAAAAAGCCCAGCGTTTCATAAAACGGATTCGCGGTGCGGCTGTTCATCTGCGTCATGCAGGTGTCGGCGGCGGCGAGATAATTCGTATTGTGAAATTGCACGTAAGCCATGTATTCGAGCCACGCGATGCCGATGGCCATGTCCGGTTCGTCCCAGGCAAAGTCGGTCGGCGTCATGGTCGTAAAGTTGAAACCGGTGTGCTCCCAATTATTGCTCAACACCGGCAGCGCGGCGAGCCAACTGTCCGCGATGGCCGCCATCTTGGTTTGCAGCGAAACACGTCCCGGGTAGTGCGAGCCGAGTTCATAGAGAAGCATGCTCGGGAAAAGGTCATACCAAGCCGAACCTGAGCCTTGCGAGTTGAGGTTGTTCAACAACAGGCCGTGGCCGTTGACGACGCAATAGAATACCTCGCACTGTTGAACGCGGTCGTGGCCGTTCAGCGTCGCCAGGTTCAGGCCCGCTAAGGTGCCACCCACCACGGCGCCGAGCGTCGTGAGCCCTTCCCCGGTGTCACGCGGATTGCCGACGTAACTCGGCAGACTGAAAGCCGGCCCGGCGTAACCCGCTGCGGTGTTCGCCATGTATTCGTAGAGCAGCGGCAGATATTGACCCGTAACAGAAGGGTTGAAGGCGAGTTGGTGATAATCCAGCGCGGTTTGCTTCCAATCTCGGATGACGAGCGGGTTCGGCAGCAACGGGAAGTTCTCGATATAAGGCACCAGGGAAAAAACATTGGAGGCTGGGGAAAGCGAAATGTCGTCCAGCCAGGCCAGACCGGTGACATCCACGCCGCCTCCGGAAGTGAAGGACAGATTTAGCGTTGCGGCGCTGCCTGGCGCGGTGAACGATTGCGTCAATTCCTCCCAGAAGTCGTGTGCCCCGGTCAAAAAGTAACTGATTCCGGAGATGAGAGTGCCGGGGGCAGTATAAAAATTCACCGTCACGCGCATCGGCCCGACATTGGTGATCGTGTAGCGCAGGTTGTAGCGGAGCAGATAATTCGCGCCGCCGGTGATATTGAGCCGATCGGAATACCACTCACCATACGCGCTGGTGTTGGTGTCGTTGAGTTGGAAGGAATGGGTGGGGCTGACAGATAACAAGGTTGTCCACAGATCAATCGCGGTGCTGTTCCCGCCTTTGTGCCAGAAATCCGGCATCCCGCCGCTATTGGTTTCGAGCGTCGGGTTCGGCCAGAAGTTGCCGGGCAGCAGTCCCGCCCGAAGGCATGGAAGCGTCAAGCCCAGGGCAAGCATGGTGGCCCAGAGACAAATATGCCGCCTGAGAACACGAGCCGAACCGAACAGGGTCAAATCATAAGTCATAACATCACACGCTCGAGATTACAGTCGCGGCTCACTCCGCTAAAGCAGGAATTGGGACTGCCGTTCAAGCGGGAGTGGCCTCTCCTGCTTGCTCGGTGTCGGCGCAGCCTTTCAAGATGCGTTTGGCCACGAACACCGAAAGCAGTTGCAGCACGGCGACGATGAGCAATGCGAAACGCAAAGCAAACGTGTTGGACACTTGCGTGGCCAACAGGATGAACAACCCGCATCCGGTGAACCTCCCGATGTAGAATCCGAACTCCTGAACAAAGATGTAGGCGTACTGATTGCGCTTCTCAATCACCGCGACGGTGTCAATGACCAACAGTTGAATCGTGAAATATGCAATATCGGCCAGGGGTCGTCCCAGGACCAGCAGCACCATGAATAGCAGCACCCCGAGTTTGTTGAAGAGAATGCCATTCGCCAGTGCGCCCAAGGCGAACAATGACAGGCCGACGGCGAATAGGTAAATGCGGTGTTTTGGCTTGGTGGTCCGCCCGAGGATGTAAAGCAGGATGGCCGACAGGACACTGCCGACCGACAGGATCGTGCCCAGCGAGCCTTCCTTGCCAACATGCGTCATGATCAGCATGGCTGGCGCCGTGACGATGTAGCCTTGAGCCAACCCCTTGAGGATGGCGAGCAGTTGCATCCGGTTCCAAATCCAGTGGAAACGGAAATACAGGAACTGGGTCCGGGGAGGATTCTTGAATTGGCCGCGATGCACGATGACCGAAGCCGCAATGGTGATGACGAACACCACGGCCGTGACCACCTGATATGCCCGGGAGACCTGGCCGGTGACTTCGCCGCCATACCAGCCAATGAATGCTCCCACCGCGAACGGCACCACAATACCAATGTTAGTGGCGAAGAAAGTCTCCAAGCCGTAGTAATAGTTTCGGTTGTCATCGCTCGTGCTGGATAGGGCGAGATAATCGCGGTTGGACCAATAAAGCCCGAAGGACATACCCATCAACAATCCGGCCACACCTAATCCCACCAAGCTCAACTCGTTCAACGACATCATGACCACCATCGAAACTCCGCTGAGCAACATGCCGACAGAGTAAAGGCGTTTGACGCTCACGAATTGGAGTAGCCACCCGTTGACCAGAAAGGTGAAGGGTATTCCCGTATAAACCGCCAACTGGTAGATGACAACCATTTTCACGTCGTCCGATTTCCGCATGACGTAGGCGCCGATGAACATTTCGATCACCGGCATCACCAACCCATAAACCAGGTTGGTGATCAGGAGGACCCGCATGTCGCGCGGATACGAAAGGAAGTGCCGGTATTCGTGGAGGAGCTTTTTCATGAAGCAGATGAGCGGAGGGTTTGGAGTATCTCCTGAATCGAGAATCGGGCGCCGCAGATGACACTGTCGGAGGCGCCGTAGTAAAGGGTCACCGTGTCGCCGTCCAGAACGTGGCCGTTGGTGAAGACGACGTTACCGAAGAAACCGGTGCGTTCGTATTCGGCGACAGGTTCCATAATCGGCTCGCGGGAGCGGGCGAGGACTTTCCAGGGCGATTCCAGGTCGAGCAGCAGCGCGCCAAGGCAATAGCGGTTATCGCCATTGGCGCCGTGATAGATTTCCAGCCACCCTTCCGCTGTGCGGATGGGGGCGGCCCCGGCCCCGACACGGGCGCTGTCCCATAGGCCGGGCCGACTGTGCGCCAGACAACGGTGCCGGCCCCAGTGCTCGAGGTCCGGCGATTCCGCGAGCCAGATGTAATTGCCACCGAGGGCCGGACTGCTCGGACGGTGCAGGGCGTAGTACTTACCACCGATCGCCCCTTCGAAGATTGCGCAGTCCTTGTTGTGCGGCGGGAGAATCATCCCGTGTTGGCGAATGTCTTGCCAGTCGGTGGTGCTGCGTAAGCCCACCCCTACGCCGTGCTCCGACACTTCGGTGAAGGTCAGATAGTAGGTCTCCCCGATCTGCGCCACCCGGCAATCTTCGATGCCGTAGCCTTCCAGTTCGCCCTGGCCGAACATCGCGGGATAAGCTGGGTCTTCGGCAAAATTGATTCCATCGTTGCTGGCGACCAACCGCAAATGCGACATGGTCGTCAAGTAGTCCTTGCCGTCATACCCAATGACTCTGGGATCAGTGCGGTTGAGCTTCGGATCGGCGTTGTCGAATTCCAGAATCTGCATCGCGCCCGTTGCGTCCAGAATGGGGAACGAGGTCTTGCCGGGCTTCTGCTCAGGGCGCTCGGCCACGCGCAAGAGCAGCCAGGTCTGGTGGTTGAATCGGAAGACCCCAGGATTGAGCAGGCACTCCACCTTCATCCCCGCCAGGCTCGGCCCGATGTCATCCGGCCGCAGAATGGGGTTTTCGGGAAATCGTTTTGCGATGTCAGGCATGGTTTGGAGTTCGTTTCTAATTCGAGTAACGCACGATGACATCGTCAATGGAAGTCCGTTTGCCTTCGCGCAAAACCTTTCCACCTGCCGGAACAAGCACCACGATCCGCGCCGCGTCGGATTGGATGGTGAACCGCGCGCAACCTTGCACGTTCTTCCTGATGACTTGATCGCTGACGGCGTCGTAAATATCCCGTGGCTCTGTCCCGACATTGATCTCCACGGTCTTGGTCGAACTGTATGGATTATAGTAGAGGTAGGTGGGATATGCCTTGGCATGATAATAATCTGTTCTCAGCAGGTCCAATTGCAGAATTCTCTCAACGTTGGTCCGCTTGATGATCCCCCCCAGAATCCCCACATGCGAACTGCCGTAAAGGCCAAGGTCGGTCGTGGCTGAGGCGGGGCGATAGAGCACAATGGGAACGGTGGCTTCTTTGAGGAGGTCAATGAATGAAACCACCAGGTCGCCTTGGGCAAACGGGCCGACATTGGATTGAAAGGAGATCGCCATAGCGTCCACCGCCAGCCGATCCGGGCCGCGCCAACCGACGGATTGGTCACTGCTCTCCGCCTTGACGTAGAGTTTGCCGCGGAGCACGGCGGGCAATTCGACCACCTGAGCGGAGTCTCTCCCGGTCACAGAAAAGACGGGGGTGTACGGACCGGCAGGACGGCTCGCATAAGAAAACTGGAAGGCATTGTTCGCATGGCCACCTGCAATGCGTTCCGCCGCCACCACGAGCCATCGGGCTTGCGCTCCGGGTAGGTCAAACTCCCAGATGTGTTGAAACGGCGTCCCGTTGCCGGATGTCTCCTCGAAGACCTCGCTATCCGGGGGCACGTCGGACCGGAACTCAGTGGACGCAAAGCTTCCCTGCACGATTCTTCCCCGCACCGTACCGTAGTCTGCGCGCGCAGTCGCCGCGCCGCGCTTCCACTTGCGAATCCCTTCGTAAGCAATCACCGATTTGCGGTCATGCGCTGTGGCCCAAGCGTAGCTCGATTGATGCTCGGCGTTGTGGGCGTTTGGATAAAAGAGACGCGCGGCATTGGCTAGGTTCAGCGTCCACTTGCCAATGTCGCGTGCGTAACGCGTGTCATAGCGGGCCAGCGGCACCAGTGCGCCAGCCCATTGAAACGTGTTCATCGCAAAAGCGTAGCCTCCGCCATCCGTGGTGCTTCCGACCAGGCCATGGGCATCCACACGGTTCCAGCGATCAGAAATAACTCCCCAGCCCGGTCGGGCTTGCAACTTGCCGTGT
Organism: uncultured Verrucomicrobiota bacterium; assembly: GCA_903828255.1. Lineage (GTDB taxonomy): Bacteria > Verrucomicrobiota > Verrucomicrobiia > Limisphaerales > JADLHS01 > CAIKLQ01. The sequence goes on along the minus strand of CAIKLQ010000726.1, from coordinate 20,520 downwards.
GGTTCAAAGCAGGCATTCACCAACTTGGCGACGTCATAATCACAACCTTGTTCTGCGTTCATGCGTGCCGCAATCAGCGCGCCATAGGGCAGTAGCACCTCATAGAGCGGACTTTGCGCCACCGGCTTCGTCTGCAGCGACCGGATGCTCCAGTCGGCGGCGCTCAGGAAGCGTGGGTCTTTGAATTTCAGCCAGGCCATGTATTCGAGCCAGGCGATGCCGGCGGCGCCTTCCGGTTCGATCCGCCCTTGGTCCACCGGCTTCATGGTTTTCAAATTCAATCCGGTGTGGTCGAAATCGGGAAGTGCGAGCGGATCAGTCTTGCCACCCAAAGCCACACAGGCTTCATGCCATTTCCGCGCCACGGAGAGCGCCTGCTCGTCGCGGGCGGAGTTGCCCGGATAGAGGTTGTTTAGTTGATAGAAGAGAACATTGGGAAAGATGTCATACCAAAACGAGCCCCCCGTGCCGCCTCGTGGCCGGTTGACGTAAACTCCCTCTTCCGCGTTGAAGAAATTTGTCCCCAACGTCACCCAGTCCTGACCGCGATAATTTCGCATGTCGAGTCCGACGAGGGAACCGCTAACGACCGCTGCCAGATAATTGACAGCCTCGGGATCCCGCGAGCCGCCGACGTAGGACGGGAACGACACCATCGTCAGGCTATTGTCGAGCCAACCGACAAGCGGCAGATGCTCGCCAAGCTGCTCGAAATCGAGCACGAGGCCGAGATAATCGCGGGTCACTTGGGACCAATCCCGCATCGCAAACGGCTGTGGTAGATTCGGCATCCCCGCAACGCGTGGGATGATGACTTGCGAAGTCTGCGCCGCCGCGCCCAAGCACCCCGCGAGACCCATCGTCACCAACCAGGCAACGACTGAGCGTATGCTCCGAACGATGGAAGGCAGTTTCATCGGACGACTATTTAGTAAGCAGGGCTGTCTGGCAGAATTCAAAGTCTGCGCAGGCAGCCCTGCATTTTTCTTACCCCGGCGAACACTATGGTCACCGGAGTGAAGTTCTTACCGCTGCCGTTACTCCTGGATGACGAGGTAGAAACCCGCGTTTCCTCCATGCACGACCGTGTCTGAATACGTCGTTGTGAGGCCGCCGGAAGCCAGACCCGTTGTGAGCGTGGTCCACACCGTGGGTGAACCCAGCGCGCTGGCAAATTTCACCGTGTAAGTCTTGTCCGGAACGCTGTCCCATGTGAGATCGGAACTGCCGCCTTGGCGCACAAACTCCGTGATTTTGGGCTTACTGATCGCCACCGACAGATCGTCAATCAACATAAGTCCCGTGACGGTCGAGGAACCGCCCGACGCGAGGTTGACCCGTAACTTGGCGGTGCCCACGGGCACGAGCAGCCGTTGAGTTCTCCGCTCGAAGGGCGAACCGGCAACGGTGCCCGACCAGTCCGGGCTGTTGCCGACCACGTTGTAGTCGTGACTCTCCAATGGGCCGTTGCCGGCATCCGTGAAGGCGAAGGTCAAACGCATGTTGCCGTTCGTGACGCTGTAAAGTTGGAACCATTGGAAGTCCAGCACGTCGCCGGGCACCACGCCCGTCAAGGTGAGAAAGCCATACCACTCGCCATAGCCGCTCTCGTTATTGTCCAGCAGTGACAAGGAATGCGTGGGGCTGACGGAGTTGCCGGTGCTGACTTGGTCAATCGAGCCATCGCCGCCGCCGCGCGACCAAATTCCCGCCGGTAACGCGGCCGTGGGATTGTCCAAATTATCGCCTTCTTCAAACGTCGGATTCGGAAATAGATTCCCGGCCTGAACGGTCGTGGGATGGATCGCCACGGTCAGATCATCTATAGCTATGACCCCAACCGTTGCGACCGGACCGGCGGATGCCAGCGAAACCCGCATCTTCCCGGCGCCCAGCGGAACCACTTGTTCTTGCAGGCGCTTGACGAAAGGCGAACCCGTGATCGTGCCCAGCCAGCCAGCACTATTGCCGGTGGCGACGAAATGGGTTTCTGAGATAAAGCTGCCGCCCGCAGTAAAGAAGCCCACAGTCAACCGCATCTCCCCATTGGTGACGCCATACATTTCGGACCATTTGACATCCAGTCGGTCGCCCGGGTTGGCGTGGCCGCTGAGGAGCACGTCGGAATACCACTCTCCGTAAGCCGTCGCGCTGTTATCCACGACCGCCAAAGCATGACTGGAACTGGACGAGTTGTTGGTGGTCACTTGATCCATCGAGCCATCGCTGCCGCCCCGATTCCAATTTGCGGGGGTGCCGTTGGTTTGGTCGAGGTTGCTGCCGGTTTCAAAAGTCGAGTTCGCCCAGAAGTTGCCCGAGACCAGCGGCGTGACGCGCGCCACGGACAAGTCGTCAATGATCATCACGCCGGTCAGCGTTCCCGGGCCGCCAGAAACCAAGAGGCAGCGCATCTTCACCGCGGCGGGCGGCACGAGCAGGGCGCCGTTGCGCTTGGTAAACGAGGAATCCACGATGCTGCTCACCCAGCCGGGACTGGAGGTGCCGCTCGTGACGAAGTGGGTTTCGCCAACGACGCTGTCGCCGGCGTTAAAGAAGAGCACGGTCAGGCGCATCTCGGTGGCGCTGAGGTTGTACATTTCGTACCATTGGAGAAGCAGCGTGTCGCCGGGACTGGCATTGCCGCTGAGCTGCACGTCGGAGTACCACTCGCCGTAGAAATCGCCAGCCACGGAATCAATGAGGGCCAGCGCATGATTGGAACTGGCGTAATTATTGGTGATCACCTGGCAGATCGTCGAAGCGTTTCCGCCGCGACTCCAATTCAAGACCGTGCCGTCCGTCTGGTCCAGGTTGCTGCCGAGTTCGAAGGATGGATTCACCCAGAAGTTTCCGAACAACAGATTCGGCAGGGGCGCGCGCGCCACGGACAAGTCGTCAATGATCATGACCCCGGTGATCGTTCCGGAACCGCCGGAAACGAGGGAACAACGCATCCTCACCGCGCCGAGGGGCACCGCGAGCGAACTGTTGCGCTGCGTGAAGGTCGAATTCGCAATCGTGGTGTTCCATCCGGGATTACTGGTGCCAGCCGTGACAAAGTGGGTTTGGCCGATCACCGAGTCAGCGGCATTGAAGAACAACACGGTTAAGCGCATCTCGGGGCCGCTGAGGTTGTACATTTCATACCACTGGATATCCAACGTATCGCCGCCGCTGGCGTGCCCAGTGAGCAGCACATCGGAGTACCACTCGCCGTAAAGATCGCCCGGCGTGGTATCGGTGACGGCCAACGCATGACTTAAACTCACGGAGTTGTTGGTGATCACCTCACAGATGGTCCCCGTGTTGCCACCGCGACTCCAATTCAGGACGGTGCCGTCGGTTTGATCGAGGTTGCTGCCAAGCTCGAAGCTCGGGTTCACCCAGAAATTGTTGGGCAGCAAGGAGGCTTGGACTGAGGTGGCGATCGCGAGCAGCGCGAGCAGGCAGATCTGTGGGACTCTTACATTCATGATCTTCATTTTAGTTTCTTTGAGGGTTGCCGATGGAAGCCGGTCTGGCGTCATTGCCGAATGACCATCCAAAGGTTCGCAAAGTTTAGCCAACTGTTGAATCGGTGGTAGTCAGCTATTCTGCCGACAGACCGGAGCGTGGACGCCTAGTCCACGAGTTGTCAGTCCGCTACCTTGCGCAGACGAAGCCCGAGCACTCCGATGGCCTTCACGGGTTCAGTCGTTCAAGGTTTGAAGCCGCGTTTTGGAGAATTCGCGCTCCACGGAGAGCGGGGCACAAGACGCTGATTGGATCTACACTCCGTTCCCGCTCTCGTTCTGACGCCACCGTAACACTCAGGCTCTAAGAACAACCAGTCCCCTCCCCGGATGCTGGACAAGCCGGAGCGCGTCGCCGAAGTGCTGCGAGAGACCAGCCGGGGCTACGCCACCGAGACGTTGACGGGGTTGCTGCTGAACACGCGCCGCCGTCTGATCAGGACCGTCTAGGTGGCTACGGGGACGCTGGACATTTTGCTGGTTCGCGCCCGCGAAGTCCTCCGCCACCCGCCGTTACCGAATCCAGGCTGCGGAAACTGGCAGTGTAATCATCACAGGAAGGGGCAGCGAGTGCCGCCCTTTCTTTTACCTGTCGGACGGAACCGTTCCGGCACGGAGAGGTTGCGCTGAATCGGCGTGGCGCGTGGCCGCGGGAATCTTCCGTTCCGACACCCGGCAGCAGCGTCGCCCGGAAGCAAGCGAAAGCTACGCGACACGCGCTTGGAGCTACGGGACTTGCGCTACCGTTAGCCCCCGGCGCTGCATCTTCCGCGGCCCCGGCCAGTCCGCGAAAGCGTCTCGGGCCTTTCAACCCTGCGCCCTCCAGTTTGTCCGCCATTTGCAATTCGTGCTTGTCGCACCTGGTTTGAGGAATTAGCGTCCGACCGATGTCAGGGCTGACGCCACCGCTTATCTGGCTGGAGGACAGCCAAGCGAGGCCGGCCCTGATCTGGATCGGGTAAACAAGCTTATGAACGAAACCATGGATAGCGCGAAGGCAGAGGCTTTCGCCGGACGGATGATGTTCCTACTCAACGAGGCTTTCCTCGGAATCCTTGTTAGCATCGGACACCAAACCAAGTTGTTTGACGTGATGAGAGAACTGCCGGCGGCCACCAGCGCCGCCATCGCCACCGCGGCCGGCTTGCAGGAACGTTATGTCCGCGAGTGGTTAGGCGGGATGGTGGTAGGACGGATTGTGTTGTATGATCCGGGCGCTCAGACTTATTGGTTGCCAGCCGAACATGCAGCGTTCCTGACCCGCGCTGCGGGGGCGAACAACTTTGCTTTCTTCACGCAATATCTGCGCCTGGCGTCGTCGGTGGAAGGCGATGTCCTCCGGGCCTTCCGCGAGGGTGGCGGGGTTGCCTACGACAAATATCCCGATTTTCAGCGCCTCCAAGGGGAGGAAAGCGCCCGCCTTTATGATGGTTTGCTGCTCCCCGCGATCCTGCCGATGGCTGTGGGACTAGGGCAGCGATTGGAAGCCGGGCTTGACGTGATTGATCTCGGCACCGGGCAAGGCCATGCGGTGAATGTGATGGCGCGGGCGTTTCCCAAGAGCCGGTTTCTGGGACTGGATTTTTCAGCGGGAGGCATTCAGGCCGCCCGGGCCGAAGCCTCAAGCTGGCAATTGGCCAACGCTCGGTTTGAAGTGGCCGATACCACGGCGACCTTACCTGGCCAATTCGATTTGGTCACGGCTTTCGATGTCATTCACGATCTCGCCAAACCGCAGGTGGTGCTGGCTAACATTGCCCGCGCCCTCAAACCCGGCGGGGTCTTTCTGATGATGGACATGGCGGCTTCCAGCCGGTTGGAGGAGAACCTGACCCACCCGGCCGGGCCCATGATGTATGCGGCCTCGGTCATGCATTGCATGACGGTTTCACTCGCGCAGGAGGGGGAGGGCTTGGGGGCCATGTGGGGAGAACAGACGGCGCAAGATTACTTGCGAAAAGCCGGGTTTGCTGATGTGCAAGTCCACCATTTGGAGGGTGATCCCATGCACGCCTTCTATGTGGCGCAGGTGTGAAGGTGGCGGGGATTCAGCAGGGAAATAGAAACCCTCCAACACTTTTCGATGCCCCGGGCTACTGTTTAAGCCGTCTCGATCAGCCCCCGCCGTCACGCTATTCGGCTTGAATTCCCCGCAGTGACTGCCCGTACTACGCCGGGGTTGCCGCGGTCGGTCAACCTATTGGGGAAAGCCTAATGGGGAAGCCCAAGCGTCGCGCCGTCAGATTTTCGCGTCATTCCCTAATCGGCCTCCCGCGCCCGAAATTCATTCTGCGTGATCCCCCATGAATTCGTCGCCACCAGATACCGGATGCATCTACCGCGCATTTCTTCATAGTCGGCCTCGCCCTTGCACCAGACTTGGGCCCGGTGCGAATCCTCTTGCCCCGCGTGCATCTTCCCTAATCTTCACAGAAGGTCCGTCCTTTGAGGCGGGCTTTCTTTTAGGTATCAGGCGGATCGGAATGCCCTGCGAGGCGGACGTCGGGAACGGACCGAGGCTCGTTCGGTGGAGTTTTCAAACCCGAGGCGGCGGTTTTTGACGGTCATCCTTTCCGGAAGCCCGGGCCTCTATTGGGGCGGGTGGTGCGAAAACTGCGGCGTCACGTTCTCGATGTGGATCGGCCCCGCCTTCGATGGCAACTGGATCAGTTTACCGCCGGTCGGCCAGGCGAACTTGGTCGCCTCGCCGCTGATGGAGCCGTAGGAGAGGATGATGCCGTCCCGCGTTTTCCCCCAAAAATTGTTGTCGTGGTCATGACCACAAAAGGTCGCCTCGATGTTCTTCAGCCGCACGAAGGCCCGGTACGGATTGCCGTCGTCTTCCTCAAACGACACCTTTTCCTGGCTCTCGCCCTTCTTCGGGAGGGAAGCGTCGTCCCAGAGTTCCTGGCACTGCCGTAAGGGGATGTGAAACATGGAGATGGCCCGGACGGTGCCGCCGCAAGCCCTCTGCGTTTCATCCGCAACCGATTTGAACCACGTAAGCTGATCCTCCTTGATGGATTTGAATCCCTTTGCCGAGCCGGTATCGAAAGCATAAACCTGCCATTCCGGTTGCGCCGCCGCGGACCGTTGCAGGTCCACGGCATAGTCGTACTTTCGGATCCATTGGTTGGTGACTTGGTGAAAATCCAGCACGCCCCAGCGCGAGGCAGAGAATACTTCGTGAATCTGATCCCGGCCGAATCCGCCCTCGCCGTCGTGATTCCCAAAAGTGTAGAGCCAGGGCCGATTGAGACTGTCGAAAAACTCCACCGCGAAGGCCGCCAGCAGGCTCCCGAAATACTTCTCGCCGGTCAGCAGGTCGCCCGTGACCAGGATCAGGTCCGGGTTGTGCATTTCGACCAGTCGCCGGATGCGCTTGCAAGTTGTCAGGTCTTGCCGCCAAAAATCCTTCTTGCCCAGATGCAGGTCGGTCACCTGAAGCGCGGTCACGGGCTTGGCAGACGAGCGATCCAGAATGACTTGAAAATGATCGTCCGCCGTCTTTCGGATTTGCGTTTCGCCAAAGCCGCTGGCGACCCAGAGGCAGAGCAGGCATGAGATTACGCAGCGCTGGCAGTTCTTGGTTCGCATTGGGGCGTTGTCCCAGCTCAGTCGGTGCGGAGCCGGTAATTCGTTCTGGTGGACTGCCGTCATCGAAAAATGTTACAACTTTGCTGCGGCGAAGCTCGAACACAAAAAAGTCCATCATCTGTGAATCCATACTCCTCTCTGCGCAAAATTCTGAACGTGAGTTTTTACCTGACGACGCTGGCCATGGCCTGCGCGGGCGTTCCCAGCAACGTGGCGCCGAATCCATCGTTTGAACTGGATGCCAAGCGGCTTGGAGGCTGGTTGCCGTTGGGTGCGGAACCGACCAACGGACCAGCGCGATTATTCACCACCAACACCGTTCACCGCCTCGGCTCGTACGCGCTGTGCGTGAATCCCGGTCCGCAAGGCTTGGTCACCGGCCGATCGTTTCTGGCCAGCTACAACGGCGGGGAAGACCAAAACCAAGCCTCTGTCACCAACGGCGTGCGCGGCGCACGCACCATCGCACTTCGACTCGATCCCGACATCAGCCGGGTAGGCGCGTCGGTGTGGATTCACGCGCCTGCCCAAGCCCGCTTTCAACTCGCGCTCGTCTGGACCGGTCGCCAGGGTCGCCGTCCCGCCGAGGTGTTGCATGTGGACAAATCCGGCCAGATCAGCCGCGAGGAAAATGGCTGGCGGCGCTTCGCAATCACCGCAACGCGCCCCATCCACAGCCACCAAGTTCAACTGTGGGTCGAAGGCGAATCCTCGGAGAGTTTCTATCTCGATGATGTGGAGATTGGGATGGACCGCACGCCCGGGCTCGAAGTTCTCGTGGATCAGCTTGGCTACGAGACGCGCTCGGAAACGAAAGTGGCGGTGCTTCAGGCGCCGACGGAGATGCCGATCGGGCCCTCCGCCCGGATCATTGCGGTAGAGAATTTCCGCGAGGTGCTTCGCGGTCGTTGGCAGCGGTGCGAGCCAACCCCTGACTGGGATCGCTTTCATTGGACCTTCGATTTCTCGACGATCACCAACCGCGGTCGTTATGTGATCGCCGCTGGCGAGGGAAAGTCGGTGGTGTATTCAGCGCCGTTCACGATTGAAGATGACTTGTTACGCCAACAGGCCGCCGAACCCGGCTACCGCTTCTTTTATTATCAACGCTGCGGCGCGGCAGTGCCCGGCTTCCACGCCGCCTGCCACCTGGACGATGCCCGGATGCCCGACGGCACTCACCGCGACCTCAGCGGCGGCTGGCACGATGCCGGGGACTACAACAAGTATTGCGGTTTTACGCCGGAAAGTTTTTACACGTTGGCCGTGGCCTACCATCGCCAGCCGCGGTTGTTCGATCAGTGGGATCGGGACCGGAACGGTCGGGCCGACATTCTCGACGAGGCGCTCTGGGGCGCGGAGTTTTTGCTCAAGGCGTTCGACCCTGAATCGCTCGAACTCGTAGTGAACACGATCTCCACCGGTTACCGATATTGGGGCGCGCCGGAAAAGGAGACAGACAATCAGCCCGGCACGAGCGACGACCGGCCCGTGACCGGCCGCGGCGGCGACCGCACATGGTGCGCGGCGGGATTCGCGCTGACCGGCGCGGCGTTGAAGCAGGCTGGCGAAACCGAGCGCGGCGAGAAGCTCATCCGGCTCGCCGTCCGGTTGCATGAAAAGACTGGCGGTGGCATGGAGACACTCACCGCCCTTTACGCGGCCACCGGCGACGCGAAATATCGGCACGCCGCGCAGGCCCAAGTCGAGAGTTTGTTGCAGCAACCGAAGCCGGAAGACCGCTTCCGGGCCTGCGGTGAGTTTGCCGCCGAGTTTCCCGACGATCCGCTCGGGACCAGGATCAAACCCGTGGCAGAGCGGCGGATCGCGGAGTTGCAAGCCTTGTGTGCATCTCCGTTCGACTTGGTTCGCTCGCCGGGCCCGAATGGGTCGGTGTATTTCCCAGCTTATGCCGACGTGAACGATTGGTACGTGGGCGGCACCATGCGGCATTTGGAGGTCGCTATCGAAGGCGCGCTGGCGGCAAAGCTGGGGGTCAGCGCGGGACGACGCCTGGCGGAAAACCAAGTTCACTGGACCCTCGGACGCAATCCGTTTGGCGTGTCGCTGATGGAAGGCGTGGGCGCTCAGTTTGTGCCGAACTACCATCACCGCTACAACGCAATTCCGGGCAACCCACGCGGCGCGGTGCCGGGCGCTTTGTTGAACGGTATCATTCGCGCTTGGCCGCATCAGGACCGGCCCTGGCTGGACCTGACGCCCGAACCCAACGCGGATTATCACGCAAACGAGCCGTGGCTGCCGCACAACAACCGCTGGGTCATTTTGATGTCGGTGTGGTGAAGGGCCGCTTCCTGGCAATGGTTGCGAAACCCTCACTGATCTTCTGACCACTTCTGCAACGCGACGCCTCCCGCGTTTCGCGTTTCGCAATTGCTTTCCCTTCAACTCGGTGTCCGCGACCAGGAACGAAAAACGTGGACCGCGATCCCCTTCCGCCAAGCTATGTCCTGAGAAGGGGGAAGGCCTAAGGCCATAGCAGAAAGCTGAAAACCGAAACCGGAGGTCAAGGGCGGGTGGGGGTTCACGCAACCTCGGGCAATTTACCGGCACATTTCTCTACATCGTGGATCACGCGGCTCGGCTGAAAACCACTCCACACCGCGGCACGGCAGCGCGGACAGGTCTTGGGTTGGGCGGCCTCGTATTTGGCGAGGTCCTTTTCCTCGGAAGGCGTGAGGGTGCGGTTGATGTGTTTGCTCAAAAGTTCGGTATAGCGTTCGTAGCTGATCATGGCGCGGCAAGGCTAACGCGGCCGCGAACGGGCCGCGACCTATAATGCTCGATGGCTTTGCCTTAGCGGGTTCGTCGCGGAACAGGGCGATGACCCGGATTTGCGGGGCGCGTTCGGGTTGGCCGATCGGGCTCATGGTTCAGTCACTCAAGCTCGCGCCGTCAATAAACGCTCGGCTGCGAGGATTCGACCAGCGCCCCGCTTTCCTGTAAACGTATTCGTGCGTCAGATACTTCACGATGTCGGCGTCAGAAACCGGGTAGTCCGCCCGGCCTGCGGTTGCTCCTCTTCCCAGTCGCTGCCTTCATCCGTCTGCATCCAAAGGGCTTCGCGCTCGTGTTCGGGCAGGTCAGCCACATGCGCAAGCGGCACTGAGAACTTCTGACCCCGACCACGAGTCCAGTGGCCCTTGGCTCCCCGCCCAACCGAAACTGAGCGTAATCACCGATGCCCGACACCCGGTTTCGCTGGCAACACGGGCATGTTTCTGGAAGACAATGCCCCGGTGCGGCTCGATAAAAGAGCGGGGAATCCCGCTTGCCATCACTGATGGACACCGCTATGAATGCGGGCACCAGCAACCCCCACTAACCACGATGTCATCGTCCGAACAGGGTGCCAACCAGCCGGCCGCCACGGAAGGCTGGTTTAAGACCACGCATTGGAGTGTCGTGCTCGCGGCGGGCGCGGCACCGCACCGCAGCGACGCCCTCGCGAAACTGTGCCAGGTCTATTGGCCGCCGATCTACAGTTACACCCGCAAGCTGGGCCACGGTCCCGAGGATGCCGAGGATTTGACCCAGGAGTTCTTCTTTCGACTGATGGAAAAGGACTATCTGAAGTCTCTGGATCGCGAGACGGGGAAGTTCCGTTCCTGGCTGCTGGTCGTCTTGAAACGATTTCTTGCCAACGAATGGGATCGGGCCAACTGCCAAAAGCGCGGCGGCGGGCGGGAAATCCTTTCCCTCGACGCGCAGGACACCGAGCTGGGGTAACTGGCCGAGCCGGTGGACGCCCGCACGCCCGATCAAGCCTTCGACCGCCGCTGGGCCTTGGCCGTTTTGGAGCAGGTCACCCGCCGGTTGCGAACTGAAATGGCCGACGACGGGAGAGCCGAACTCTTCGATGGGCTGAAGGATTTTCTCGGCGGCGAGAGCGGCGCTTCGTATGCCGAAGCGGCGGTGCGGATGCACACCAGCGAAGGCGCGTTGCGCGTGGCGGTTCACCGCATGCGCCACCGCTACCGGGAAATCCTGCGGGAGGAAATCGCCAGCACCGTGGCCAGCACCGAGGAAGTTGAGGAGGAAATCCGGCATTTGTTTCTGAGTTTGACCTGAAAACCCAAAAAGTCGTCCTGCATGTGTAACAATTGGAAGCAAACGCTTAGTTACTCCTTGAACATGCGTGCATGCAACCTTGATGAAACCGACCGGTGGCCCGGCTTATGAGCGCACCCTCCGACCAACTCGAAGCCATCGTTGACGCGGCGCTGGACCTCGCCCCGGCGGAACGCGCTGCGTACCTCGACCAAGCTTGTAGTGCCGACGCCCGGTTGCGTCAAAACGTCGCGGCCATGCTGCACGCCCACCAACACGCGCCAACCTTGGGCAGCCTTCCGTCTCACGCCCCCAAGCCCACCAGTGCCCTTTCCATCCCCCTCACCGAAAAGCCGGGCGACAAGATCAGTCACTACAAACTCCTTCAGCAAATCGGCGAGGGCGGCTGTGGCGTGGTTTACATGGCCGAGCAGGAGCAACCGGTGCGCCGCCGCGTCGCGCTCAAAGTCATCAAGCTGGGCATGGACACCAAACAGGTCATCGCCCGCTTTGAAGCCGAGCGCCAGGCATTGGCACTGATGGACCATCCCAACATCGCCAAGGTTCTCGACGCGGGCGCTACCGACACGGGCCGGCCCTACTTCGTGATGGAGTTGGTTCGCGGCGTCAAAATCACCGATTACTGCGACCAGAACAATCTGCCCACGCACCAGCGGCTGGAACTGTTCATGCAAGTCTGCCGGGCGATTCAGCACGCCCACCAGAAAGGGATCATCCATCGCGACATCAAACCCTCGAACATCCTCGTCACGCTGCACGACGGCGTGCCGGTGCCGAAGGTGATTGATTTCGGCATCGCCAAAGCCATCGAACAGAAGCTCACCGACAAGACGCTCTTCACCGAGTTGAACCAGTTCATCGGCACGCCCGCCTACATGAGTCCGGAGCAGGCGGAGATGAGTGGCCTGGACATTGACACGCGCAGCGACATTTACAGCCTGGGCGTGCTGCTCTACGAATTGCTCACCGGCCAGATGCCATTTGATCCCAAAGCGCTCCGGATCGCGGGTGTAGACGAAATGCGCCGGATCATCCGCGAACACGACCCGGTGCGCCCCTCGACGAAACTGAGCAGTCTCACGGCGGCCGATCAAACGGCGGCAGCCCGGCAGCGGCAGGTCGAACCGCCCAAGCTCCTCCACCTTGTCCGGGGTGATCTTGATTGGATCGCAATGAAGTGCCTGGAGAAGGACCGGGCGCGGCGCTACGAAACCGCCAACGGTCTCGCGGCGGACATCAAACGCCACTTGAACCACGAACCGGTGGTGGCTTGTCCCCCCAGCCGCTTTTATCAGTTCAGCAAACTGGTTCGGAGGAACAAACTGATGGTCGCTGCTGCCGGCGCGGTGGCGGCGGCGCTGATTCTGGGCCTGGGACTTTCCACGCTGCTTTTCATCCGCGAAACCCGGGCCCACGGTCTCGCGCTGCGGGAGGCCAAAAAGAGCGAGGAGGTGGCCCGGTTCCTGACGGAGATGCTCAAAGGCGCCGAACCCGCAGTGGCGCTGGGCCGGGACACCACGATGCTGCGGGAGATTCTGGACAAGACCGCCGAGCGCGTCGGTCAGGATCTCGCCAACCAGCCGGAGATAAATGCGCAACTGCGGGGCATCGTTGGCAACGCCTACACCGATCTGGGGGAATACGACAAGGCCGAAACAATGCATCGGGAAGCCTTGCGCCTCAGAAAGTTGATCTTCGGCGCGACCAACGAATTTGTGGCCGCTTCCCTCTACGACCTCGGAAATGTTTTGACGGAACGCAACCGCAAGCCCGAAGCCGTTGTCCTGCACCGGGAGGCGCTGGCCATGCGGCGACAACTTTTCGGAAACGATCATCCCGACGTCGCCAATTCGCTGAGCAGTCTGGCCGATGGGGGGGCGGCGAATCTGGAAGAAGCGGAAGCGATGCAGCGCGAGGCGCTGCGGATTCAGAGGAAGCTATTCCACGAAGCGCGCCCGGAAGTGGTCACTTCACTCCAGAACTTGGGCATAATTCTGTTTGGTCGAGGCAAGCTGGACGAGGCCGAGGCGGTCAACCGAGAAGGATTGGCGATGTCGAGGACGCTGTGGGGTAACACGAATCTAGAAGCGGCCACTTTCTTTGGCAGGTTGAGTTGGGTGTTTATGGCCCGAGGCAACCTGGCTGAGGCTGAAAAGATGTGCGCCGAGGCTGTAAATATCAAAAGGCAGTTGCTCGGCAACGAGCATCACCTTTTGGCGGTTGAACTCTTCCGCTTGGCTGGGTTGTTCGCGCAGCAAGCTAAGTGGGCCGAGGCTGAACCATTGCAGCGCGAGGGGTTGTCCATCAAGGAAAAAAAGCTTCCTGATGATTGTGAAACCCATAACGGACGATGCGATCTGGGGCGAGTTCTGCTTGAGCAGAAGAAATATGCCGAGGCCGAGCCATTGCTGTTGTCCGGCCATGCGAGGTTGAAACTGAGCGAAACCCAGCAACCCGCTTTCGTCAGCAAAAAACTGGCTGAAGGCGCGTATTACTTGGTGCGACTCTACGAAGCCACCGGACGCCCTGACCAAGTTGCCATTTGGAAAGCAGAAGTCACCAAGTGGCATCTAAAGCAGGTTGAGCCTTTGCGCCTGGCAGCCGACAAAGGGGACGCTTCAGCGCTGAACGAGCTGGCCTGGTTTCTGGCAACCTGCGAAGATTCGGCCCTCCGGGATGGGGTTGAGGCCGTCAAGCTGGCCGAAAAAGCGGTCGCCGCGACCCAGCGGAAAGACCCGATGTATTTAGACACCCTGGCCGCGGCCTATGCCGAGACCGGCGATTTTGCGAGAGCCGTCCGCACGCAGAAGGAGGCCATCGCCCTGCTGCGGGATGAAGCGAGCAAGAAAGATTACGCGGCCCGGTTGGAGGTTTACACCACGAACACCCCTTACCGCGCTCGTGAATAGCCCGCGAAATCCGCACTCCGATTCGCAAGGCACAGCTAGGCGAGTTTCGACGTAAATCAATTCATCGGGCGGCGGGGTAATAGGCTTCCGGGAAAATTACCACCCGCTGAACCTGGAGTATTCCACCCGCCAACCCCTCGGAACCGCCTCGCGGCCTTTTCCATCGCCTCCGGTGATCACTCTGAATCGGCGCGGGGTAAACAATTTGCAGAATTCCGGTAACAAATTTCCCGCCATGCTTAGGTAAAGGATAGAAGCGATGAACTACGATGCAATTGACAGACCTGATTTTGAGTTCGGAACTCGCCGAGTAAGCGAATTCCGCGCTTAAGAAACGCAGATAAACAAACAAACAAACAAACTTCAGGCGCAAGCCGCCTGAATCGAAAGAACCCAACCATGAAAAGTTCCATGACAACTCAAATCAAATCCTTCCTCACCCGAGGACTCACGCCGACCTTCCTGCTTACAGCAGTTCTGTCGCTTGGCGCAGCATCGTCGGCTTGGGCTGACGGCAAGGGCAACCAGGGGAATCCAGGCGTGCTCCCGCCGCAATCGCATCCTTACGGCAAGAGCTACGGAGAGTGGGCGGCCAAATGGTGGCAGTGGGTGCTGAGCATTCCCGCCGACCGCAACCCGTTGACCGACCCGACCGGCGCATTCGCTGGGGAAGACCAAAGCGGGCCGGTGTGGTTCGGGGCCGGCACCTTCGGCGGCTCGGCGGAACGATCCTACACGATGCCGGCGGGCAAGGCCATTTTCCTGCCTGTGTTCAACTGGATCTTCGGCTCCGGCGTGTTTGATTGTAACCCCACGGTGCCGGGCGTGCCCTGTTGCGTGCCCTGTTTGCAGGCGACGGCGGCGGCCAACACCGAGGCGGCAGACATCCTGGAGGTGAGCATTGATGGCGTGGCGGTCAAAAACGTGCGGGCCTATCGCGCGGCGTCGCCAGGCGCGTTCCCGGTCACCTACCCGGAGAACTCGGTCATCGGGGTGGCTGCCGGCACCTACTTCCCCCAGGTCGCGGACGGTTACTGGCTAATGCTCGCGCCGCTGGCAAAAGGCACCCACGAGATTCGCCTCCACGTTCGCGCCCCAAATACGAGCAACGGCTTGATTGAGTTCGAGGTCATCCACCATGTTACGGTCACGCCCCCGGCTCATGATCGGCACTAAGACGGCGAGGAAGGCAGCTTCGTTCTGGATATAATGAGGGTGACTCGAATTGGCGGACAGAAAACTGGGTAAACCGTGTAACATGAAATCCATCAAAGAAAACTCTGTCAAAACCCGGCGGCAATTCGCGGAAACGTTCAAACGGGAAGCGGCTGAAGGGCTATCGCACGGAGTCGCCGCTGTTCGACGTGGCCCTGCCGGACAACAATGTGTTTGGATTTCCCGCGGGGACCTATGGTCCCTCGATGGACGCGGGTTACTATCTGCTGGTGGCTCCGCTCAGTCCCGGCCATCATGAAATCCACTTCCACGGCGCGCTGCCATACGATATCCCGCCCTACTGGTTTGCCTTCACGCAAGACATTACCTATCACCTCACCGTGACTGAGGATCGCCACAGTGGTGACTGCGATCGCGACTGAGAATTGCATCAGTCCTCGCGAGTCATGGCGGCAGCCCTGGCCGTGATGACCCGCTCGGAAAATGGCCCGGTGCGGGAGAACTGCACCGGGCCAGTCTTTTTGAATGAGCGCGTCTTTCACCTGTGCCGACGCGGTGGCGTGCTGGAGCAAAGGGACTCACCGCGAGTTTCTTTGCTTCTTCTCGGTTGCTTCGGCCTTTTCCCACGACGGCGCGCGCCCCGGGTGAGACGCGCGCCGGTTCTTCAGCATTCTCCAATGGCAAGAATTTCCCGAGATTCTCGTAATTGCCGGAAGTCAGTCCTTGGAATCTCTAGCGATCTCAAGCGTGCCCGTGTAACAGTCGGTGGTGATTCCGTCATGGTCGCAGGTTCCCTGGGTGTATTCACCTGCCACCGCGTGGCCTTTCAGCCATCCGTCCGTGACGACACCGGTGATTACGGCCTTGAGACCAGTTTGCTCGATATGAACGAGCGCGGTGAAGGAGTGTCGCGCGGCAGTCAACTGGTAGAGAGCCTCGATTTTGGTGGGGTCCGCGGCGGTGGCACCGGGGGTGATCTTTAGCACCTCCCCGGCGAAACTGCCATTGCCGACACCCCCATCGGCGACGCCCGCCATTAATGGCCAAGCCGTCACCCATTTTGTGAAGCTGACTTTGGCATCCCGGTGCTCCTGGTCGCACTTTTTGCCTTGATCGCCGGCCCGCGTGATTGAGGTTTGGAACAGCAGCGTGGCCGCCAGGACCGCCAATGCCGTGAATGTGAGGTTTTTGATTTTCTTCATAGGTTTTGTCTTTTCGTTTTGTTTTTTTGTTTTGTTGACTACTGCCGAAGGCCGGGTTGAAGACGAAATTTCAATTCCGTCAGCCCGTGGTACCTTCACTTAGAATAACGCCATCCAGCGAAAAAAAGGATCAGGCGGGACAAACTTTTTGCAAAGGACCGGGGGCAAGCTCTTGCAAAGCGCCGTGAGGGTGGTCGTCAAGGCTGGCGCTGGGCTGGCAGTTCGACGGCTCTGGTCAGCGACTCAGGTGGCGGGCTTTGTCAGCGCCAGCGCAAACAACTGTTCTGCCCGGCTCTGGTTCAAGGCTGCTTGGTTTCCGCTTTCTCTTTCGCCTCCGCCGCCGCGATTTCCTCCCAGGACGGCGCGCGCTAGAGGTGCAGCAGGCCCGCATCATTCCTGGATCCAAGGACATTACCGTCCGGCGAGAAAGCGGTGCGGCAGAAAACCGAGCCGGCGCCTTCCAGCGTCAACAGTTCCTGACTGCTTTCCACGTCCCAAAGCTGGATCGCTTCTATTCCACTGCTGCCAATCGCGAGGCGCCTGCTATCTGGCGAGAAAGCGACCGAGTGGACGCCCAGAAGTACGCCGCGAAATGTCGCCACCTCTTGAAGTGTGGTCGCTTCCCACAGCTTGGCAAACCCCGCCCCACCAGCGGCAGCGAACAGCTTTCCGTTCGGAGAAAATGTTACCCCCATGACTTCGCCTAGCTTCAGGTTCAAGCTCCGCTCGCTGCCCGTGGTCATGTCCCTGATCAAACCCGCGCCGTCGCCATTCAGGGTGAGACACCAATGTTCATCTGGCGAGAACGCCGGGGTACACCACGGGGTAAGCCCCCCCGCTCCGCGCCAGAACTGCGTTTCTTTCCAAGTGGCTAGGTCCCATTCGCGATGAACGCCATCGCCTCGGTCCACAGTTACCAGTTGCTTCCCGTTCGGCAGGAACGCGAAGGGCTGCGGGGAGATCCCGTTCGTCCATTCCCGCAGCAACGCACCCCGGCGTAAATCCCAAACGCGGAGGTTTCGTTGTTCCGATCGGCTGGCCAGCCACCGGGTGTCGGTCGAAATGAGAGACGCATCAAAATCCGGGCCGATGTCGAACAGCGGCTCGCTTTCCTGAAAACTCGCGCCCTTCCACCGGGCCACTTTGCCGTTGCTCGCGACCGTGACCACCGACCCGCTCTCCGGGTCGAAGCCCCAGGACCTGAATATCCCAGGCACGGTGATGCGGGTGCTCTCCTGCCGGTTGGAGGTGGTATCCCAAAAGCAAACCGAGCCATCCTTGCAACCGCTCACCAGCGTTGAATTGTCCGGCAGCAATTCGAGGTAATGCACTTCATCCTGGTGGCCGCGCAGGACGCGCGGCGGCGGCACGTTCGTCAGATTGCTGAGGTCCCACAAGCGGATGGTCTGATCGCCACTGGCCGAAGCCAGGGTCCTGCCGTCGGGCCAGAACCTGAGTGCCGCAATGAAGCTGCGATGGCCCTCCAGACGCCGAAGCTCGGTTCCGGTGGCAACATCCCAGAGGCGGACCGTGGACTCCGTGAAACCGGCTCCGGAAGCCAGGATTTTCCCGTCGGATGACAGCGCGAGGGCCAGCAAATTCTCTTCCGCAGCTTGAGCGGACCAACGCTCCTGGCCGCTCGCCAAATCAATTACCCGCACCTTGTGTGCATCTCCCCGCGTTGCATGCGCCGCGACGCTCAGATTCTGGGCCACAGCAAACGCAGTCCATGTATAATCGTATTGTGGAGCAAGGTAGCTCGCCAGTTGCTTGCCCTCGGGCATCCTCCAGAGCGCGATTTGTCCCTGTTCGCCCCCTATGGCTGTGACCAATGTTTGACCATCGCCTGAGAAGGCCAAGCCCGGGCAAGCACCTGGCAGCGGAAGTTCCGCCACGAGCGCTCGGGTCTCGCTGTTCCACAGGCGAATGCCGTATTGCGAATTCGTGGCCGGCCCACGACTTCGGACCGGGAAGGCCAGCAGCTTTTCCCGCGGCGAGAAAGCCAGGTGAACAACCCGCTGACCTGAAGGCAGGCGTGCGATTGCCTGTCGTGTTTGCAGGTCCCAGACCGATAGATTCTTCCCTTCACCGACAGCCATCCACTTCCCGTCAGCAGAGGCCGCAAGCGAGCCAATCTCGTTTGTTCCCTAGCAAAGAGTAAACAAGGCGTCGCTCCGGCATTGTTGCCACAGGTAACGCCACTCCCAACCGCGCAGGTCTTGCTGGCCAGATTGGGGACGCTGGCGATTCAGCAACTCCCGCGCGCGACCGAGGTTGTTAAGCGCGAGTGTCTGTTGCGCGCGGCTGATGTCGGAGGCGTAGGCTCGTTGCCGGGCGGCCAGTTCCTGAGCTTGGGCTCGAACCCGGAGTTGGGCCTCGTTCTGACGAGCTTCGTCGGCAATGCGTCTTTGTTTCACCTCGTTCTGCTCCGACCGCATGGCTCGAACCGCTTGCCAGGTGCTGATCATAACGCCCAGCACGAGCGCCAGCGCAACCGCAGAGGCCGCCCCGAACACCAGCTTGTTCCGGCGAAAGGTTTTCTGGAACCGGTAAGCCGCGCTCGGCGGGCGGGCAACGACAGGCTCGTTGTTGAGGTGTCGCTTGAGATCGGCGGCGAGTCCGTTGGCCGTGTCATAACGCCGCGCCCGATCCTTCTCCAGGCACTTCATCACGATCCAATCCAGGTCGCCCTGGAGTTGGTGGAGCAGTTTCGACGTGTCGGCGGCCCGGCGCTTGGCCGTGGTCGTCAGCTCCTCGCCCTTGAGCGTCGCGAATCGTGTGCTCGGGCGAACCGGATCCTTCTCCCGGATGGTCTTGCGCATCGCCTCGATGCCGGAAGCCAGCAGTTCCTTCGCATCAAACGGCGTGCTGCCGACCAGTAGTTCGTAAAGCAAGACTCCCAGGCTGTAGATGTCGCTGCGGGTATCAATGTCCAGGCTCGTCATGACGGCTTGCTCGGGACTCATGTAAGCTGGCGTGCCGAGGAGTGCTTCAAACTGCGTGAAAAGAGTCTTGTCGGTCAGCCGCCCTTCGGTGGCTTTCGCGATGCCAAAATCAATCACCTTCGGCACGGCCACCCCGTCGTTGATCGTGACGAGGATGTTCGAGGGCTTGATGTCGCGATGGATGATGCCCTTCTGATGCGCGTGCTGGATGGCCTGGCAGACCTGGATGAACAGGTCGAGCCGCTCGCGCGTGGACAGCCGGGCTTCATCACAATACTCCGTGATCTTGGCCCCGCGAACCAGTTCCATGACGAAGTAGGGCCGCCCCGCGTCGGTCGTGCCGCCGTCCAGCACCTTGGCGATGTTGGGATGATCCATCATCGCCAGCGCCTGCCGCTCGGCCTCGAAACGGGCAATGACTGACTTGGTGTCCATGCCCAGCTTGATGATCTTGAGGGCGACCCGCCGGCGCACGGGTTCTGACTGCTCGGCCATATAGACCACGCCCATGCCGCCCTCGCCGATTTGCTGGAGCAGCTTGTAGCGGCCGATGACGGTGCCGGGGCCTTCGTCAGGCCGGAGGTCGCTCAGAACGGTTTGGTTCTTTTCGATACGGTCGCCCGCTTTCAGGAAGTCCATTGCGCCCGCGTCGTTAAAGGCCGCCAGCAGTTCGTCAACACTTCGGCGCAACTCCCGATTCTGGCCGCAGGCCCCGAGGAGATACCCTTCCCGAGCCTCGGCAGAGGGCAGCGCCAGCGCCTGTTCAAAAATCTCTTGTTCCTGTTTCATTGATGCACTGGGTGGCCAGGCCGAGAGTGAGCCACCGTCACTTAGATCAACGCCATCCACGGGCCAAAAGGATCAGGCCGGGCGAACTTCCGACAAGCAAGCCTGGCAATCCCGCCATGAGCCGGAGCGCCGATCTCCGAATCGGCGCGCTGGTAACGCGGCTTTGAAACGCGCCGATTCGGAGATCGGCGCTCCGGCCAACGGGTTCACGGCCCCGCTGCGCGTCCAAAGTCGGCGGGCGGAACTTAACCACCCGCTGCGATCACACGAAACTCCCGCAACAACCAGGCGCGGGAGA
>CAIKLQ010000725.1 GCA_903828255.1 uncultured Verrucomicrobiota bacterium | reverse complement strand
GCGACCGGCACGCCGTCCACGATGGCTCCCAAGGCGCGCTGGCGGACGATGTCCGTGAAGAATCGGCGACCTGCCTTGCCGTCATTGCCGATCAGATTCGACTCATAGTCATGGGCGGCGGCGGCCAGATAGACGTAGCGGGCGGCCAGATCGAAGCTGGCGCGGTATTTCTGGATCGCGTCGTTGCGGAAGATGCGATAGGCCATGTCACGATAGCGAACCTTGGTGGCATCGCCGGCGGTCTTGCGGCGGAAGGCGTTGCGTTCTTCGACGAGGCGCTGGCCACTGGCCATGGCGGCAAGATAGCGTACGAACGTCTGCTCCACGACTTCCTTTTGCGTGTGCATTTCCAGGCGGAGGGCTGGTTCCTGGCGCAGTTTGGACTCCATCTCGTTCAGGGTCTGGCGCATCTCATATTGGGATTCGAGCGTCTTGAGTTTGATTTCCTGATTGATGCCATGAATCTCCTGGTCGGCTTGGACGCCGGCCATTGCGATTCCCAGCCCGTCCGAGGTCAGATCGGCGGCGAACTTGCCAATGGTTGCGCCCATTTTCATGGCTCCGCGAACGGGAGCGGTGACATCCGAGGACAGTCCTGCGCTTTTAGGCACAGCCTCGATCAGACTGTCCGTACAATCCACGATCATGGTGCTGACACGGTCGGCAACAATGCGGGCGCTCTCCATGCCGGCCAGCGCTTTCACGACATCCTTCTTCTTCTTCGCGCCCTTATTCAACACCTCCAGATCCATGTCGGCATAGCTGTTATACTTGCTGCCCATGTTATCCATCGGGCGTTTGATTTCATAAATCAGCGCGTCATAGTTCTTGATCGCCTGCTTGAGGCGGGCGTCGGCCTGGACCAGATCGGAAAGGACGGTCTGGAGTTCGCCGGGGGCGCGCCGCTGGCCCCAGTCCGCCGGGGCTTCAAACAGATACGAACCCGACGAGAGGGGGTAGTTCACGCCGGTCACATTCTTGGTGCTGGTGCTGTAGGAACTACTCAGATCCTCGCGCAGACTGTTCACATCGGCATCGAGCGAGACGCCCGCGTTGGTGTCGGCGTCGGACATGAACTTAAAGAAACCTTCAAGTTGCGCCGAGGCTTCGGCCTTGCCGGGATTGATCTCCGCCGTGTTCACATACATATAGTGTGTCAAGTCCGGGCCGTCGTAGCCGGAGGGATAGAGCTTGCCGGGGCCGATCTCGCCCGCATAGGGGTAGCCGAAGGTCTCGATCAGCCGATTCTTATAGTCGCGCTCCTGTTCCGCAACCGTGCGCGCAAAGGCCGCCGTCGAGTCCTCGCCCGCGCGAATGGATTGGCTCATGCCATTGACCTCGTTGAAGACTTTCAAGGTGTTGCCGAGCGTGTCCTGGGCGCGCTGGAAAACCTGCTCGAAGTGGCCTTGCCCGCCCGAACCGCCCGACACGAAGCTCGGATCAATGTCAAAGGGCACCACCCCTTTGGCCAGCCCCAGCGGGTTCAAGCCGCCGTCGGCGCTGTCTAACTTCTGCATGATGGTTTCCATCTGGGTGGCAATCTCGCGAATCTCGGGGACGGTCGCCCGGTCAATGCGGTCCAGGCCGGTGTGGCTGGGATCGGGGTCCACGGCGGGCAGGATGGCGTTGAGGGTGAACCAATCGAACATCGCCCCATGAGCAGCGCGTTTGGCCCAGTCATCCACCCCCCAGGCGCGGTCAGGATCGGTGTCCGTGTAGCCCTGCCATTGCGCATCCGGGTCTTCCACGTAATTGCGGCGATAGGTTAGGTCCACGATTTCCGCGCCGACCTTGGCCTTGGCGGCCGCCGCCACGGCGAACTTGCGCTCGTCGAGGAAGTCCACTCGCACCGGCACCCCGGCCACCAGCACGCTTTCCGAGCGCGGCACCCAGGTGAAGTTCGGATTGCGCAGCAGGTTGTAATAGGTCGTGGTGGCGGTGAGATAGTGACCCCAGGCGTCCCCGTGGCCTTGCGGGTAGAGTATCCGGGCATCCTTTCCGTCAATCCTCCCGTCGCCATTCTGGTCGGCCATGTTATAGGCGTTGACGTAGACGACCTCGCCATCGCCCAGCGTGAAATTCCAGAACAAGCGGTTGTAGAGTGGCGTGCCTTGCACTCCGGCCCCGGTGTTATCGCGGCCCCGAAGCAGACATAGCTCTTCTTCCAACAACGAATCCACCTGGTTCATGAAGGCAAACATGGAGGAGGCCACGCTGCCGTAGGTGTTGATGTTCGGATTGTCCGTAGTAAAGCCCACCGTGGGATCCACCGCGTCGGCGTATGATTCGTTGCCCAAGAGGCTGTATAAGTCGGCAATCCGGCTGGCCACCAGCAGCAAGGCGTTGTTAGCGGGCTGGAAGTTGACCGCCGGCGTGCCGTCCGTGCTCAGCGAGCGGGCGCGGCGCAGCACCGTCTCGTAAGCCTCGATGAGGCCGATCCAGTTGAGATTTTCCGGGCTGGGATTGAAGGCGATGTCGCCCTCATAGGGCGGGCCGGCCTGCTGGAGCATCGAGGTCATCGTGCTGGCCCCGGCGCCCGAGAGATCACTGACCCGCTCGTCGAACGGGTTGAGGCCGCGAATCACGCGCTTGACCCAGCCCTCGGCCAGCATGGGCCACGGCTCGCTCTTCGAGGAAGGATCCCCAATCCACGGGCTCCAGACGTTCTGGTTCGTGCCGACGTTGTAACCGCGGTAGCGGCAGATGAACCAATTGTCCGAAATCGTCAGCAACCCTGACTCTCCGCCCCCCCCAATCGTGATGGTGTTCTTGCCCTTGCCGAAGCCGCTGCTGTAGGTTATCCAGCCGCGGGCGTCGGCAATGCCCCCTGTGGTGGGGTCCACCGTGGGCAGTTCGCGTTTGCGGAAGTTCGGCGCGTCGGACTTGTAATACCACTCGAAGTCGAATTGCTCGGGCGCGGCGCCGAAGTCACTGCTCACCCGCAACGTGAGGCGTTCGTCGAAGACGTTGTCGGGATACAGCACCTTCAGATCGCCGGCAAATGGACCGGCGCCGATCTGGATGATCTTCACCGTCACCGGCAACCCGCCCAGTCGGGCATCGTTATTCTCCATGAGTGACAGGAACCGGGGCGGGATGCCCCAAGGTTGGCCCGCGACACTGGGCCAGGCGATTCCGCTGCCCACAGCGCGCGCGGGGCGGTTGTTGCCGCTGCTGTCGCGCACGGTCCCGGACGCCTCGTCCATCTGCCAGTAGCCGGCCAGTCCCGGCGTCTTGGCCAGCAGCGTCTCATAGCGCCAGCCCGCGATGGCCGAGTAGCCGCGGGCCGTATCCGTCCAGATCCGGACCTCGTCGAGGTTGCCATAGAAGCCCGCCCGCGGATCACGCGCGCTGCCGCTGCCGATGCGCAACTGCCCCTCCGGCTCCCACGGCACAGCTTCCGGCAAGTCCGCCTGACCGACCAGCTCGCCATCCCGATAGAGATACATGGCCATGGCCACGGCGTCATACACGCCCGCCCAATGATGCCATTCGTTCAGATCCAGATGCTTCGCGTCCGAGACCAGCGTTACCCCGCCGACTTGGAAATAGAAGTAACCATCGTCGCGGAAGCCCGCTTGCAGGCGGCCCGAGCTCTGGCCCCAGGAGAACACGATGTCTTCGCTATTGATCCCTTTGCGCTGCACCCAGGCTTCCCAGGTAAGCTGGTCCTGAGCTGCCGTGGGCATATTCGTCACCGCCAGGTAGTATCCCGTATCGTTGTTCAGGCTCAGGGCGCTGCCGGGGCTGGGCGGGGCCGCCTCGTTGTT
>CAIKLQ010000724.1 GCA_903828255.1 uncultured Verrucomicrobiota bacterium | reverse complement strand
ATTGGCCGAAAAGGAGCCGGACACGAAGGAACTCGAACAACGCTTAATCAAACACCATGAACGGGACAGCGAATCCGAGCGGGCCGAAGCGCGGCGGCGGTTTGTCGATCTCATAGAACCTCGCTTCCGGCTTTATCGGCTACGCGCCGAAGCTCTGGTTCGTAGACCGCTTGCCACTGATTTGCTGCCGCGCTTGCAAGAAACCTTGGCAAAAGGCGGCGGGGAACCTTGGCGCTATGGCCGGGGCTTCGATTTCTATTACCGTGACGCCGCCCCCCTCGCCGTCGAGACGGCTTTGCTGTGCCAAGGATCGGTGGATGCGTTTCTCGATTCAGTCACCGAGGAAATCCTTCGACGATTTCCGAAAGGCGCGGCTTGGCGGTGGACCGATTTAGCTGAACGGCTCATCGCCGTGCCTGCGCATCGTCGCCGCGCATTGATTCTGCTGGATCGAGCCGCGACCCAATTGGCAGAGCATCCCACCGATAACCAGGAGCATTGCGAGGCGCTTCTTCGCAGTGCGGCTATTGCGCAGCCCTATGATCCGACCATGGGCGCGGAGTTGTTCCGCCAAGCCATCGCGGTCGCCCGAGAGTTGAACGACGACCTTTGCGACCGGTTGGCGTACCTGGCACACACCGCTGAAGGGCTGCGAGGTGCCCTCGACGAAGCCGAATCCCTAGCGGTCGCCGCCCGCTTGGCCCGCCTCACCGAAGCCACTCGCGTCTATGTGTCCGACGGTGATCGCTATCCTTGGGAAACCGTCTTTCGCGCCGTCATGGGTATTCATCCGCCTAGCGGTTTCGCCCTGTTCACGCGATGGGACGATCTCGATCACCTCAGCGTCCGTGGGAGCGTGGATGATCTGGCGCGTACAGGTCTTGCCCTCGGAATACTCACCCCGGAAAGGGCATTGGCATCGCTGCGGCTGGGCCGGGATAACCAAGCGACGGCCACTATCTTTCCAAACGTCCTTGCCGCCGCACTGGAAAACGGTGGCCCGCGAACACTGGCCTTTCGCGGGCTGGTCAGGACCGTCAGCACCTGGATACTGCGCGACCTCTCCCTCGAAGCTCGCCCGGACGGCGTGCGCAGACTGCAACGCTGGTTGGTCGAACACGGCTGCGGGGAAATGGTTGAGGGGCAAGCCTTGCGCGAATACATAGCCTTTATTGCCAATCACCCGACCCGAGATGAAATTTCTTCCAACTATGGTGGCCGGCAGCGCGGGGAAAGCGAGCATGAACGCTTCGACTGGGATGCGTTTTTTGCAAAACATATTGGCACAGCGTCCATTCCCGAACGCTTGCTTCAGCTTATCCAAGGTCTGCGCGAAATCCACAACGGGTATAGTCACCGCGGCGAACTCTATGGGCAAGTGCGGCAGCGCCTGCTACCCTCTGAACGCCCGGCCTACCTGCAAGCCCTGTTGGAACTGCCCGCCGAGCGGGTATATTCGGATGATTACCTCGGCGAATGGGAAGCCTGCTTAAACGCTTGGCGCGCTTCGCCAGCGGTTGAGGAGTGGGCCGAAGCCGGCATGTCCGAATTGGCTCGGCGGCACTTGCCAACGTTGCTGGGATACCCGTTCAACGCCGACAAAATGTTGCAACGCTTCCTGCAACTGCCTTTCGTCAGACCTGAGCGGTGGCTGGATTTGCTCGGCCCGGCATTGGCCGAGTGGGTTGAACGCTTGGAAGCCTGGTCACTTTACCTAATCGCCGGTGTCCTTTCCAGAGGATTCACGGTTGAGCAGCGCCATGAGTTGCTGTTGGACGCACTAAGCCAAGGCGAGCAGGCGATTGCACAGCGCCAACATAAGCCTTTGCCGCCACTGCCACGATGGGAACTCTACGGCGATGATCTAAACCGTCCGCTGGCGATGTTCCTGTACACGCTCTGCGGCCACCCGGATACTCGCATCCGCTGGTCCTGCCTTCATACGCTACGGGCGCTGGACTTGCAAAACGACGCGGCGTTGCTGGCCGCGCTGGTCGGGCGCTTGGACGCGCAAGACGCGGGCGGCTTCCTGCCCGCAGACACGCCTTTTTTCTGGATGTCGGCGCGGTCCTATTTGCTACTGTTCTTGGCGCGTTTCGCGCAGGAGCATGCCCAAGCCTTGTTGCCGCATCTGCAAACCCTGCTCGGCCATGCCCTGACCAAAGATTTTCCCCACGCCCAAATCCGCGAGATGGCCAAGCGGGCTGTCTTGGCGGTGGCGGATCAAATGCCCGGGGTACTGAATGCCGATACCCGGCGGCGAGTCGAAGCGGTCAATGTGCCGTTGGAGATCGTGACAATCGAACCTGATGAATGGATAAGGGAGTGGAATGATCGGGAGCATGAAGGCAGCTTTAACTTCAACTCAATGGACACACTGCCATATTGGTACGCGCCTTTAGGTGAACGTTTTGGTTTGAGCGCCAGTGAGGTTGCCACACTGGCGGAACGGTGGATTTGCGATGAGTGGGAATTTTTTGGCCACCAAGCCCGTAAAACCCGACGCAAACACTGGGATTGGAACTTGACGAGCAACGATCACGGAAGTTTTCCGATCATAGAGGAACTGCAGCTTTACCTTGAATATCACGCAATGCATCTGGTTGCTGGCGGTTTGGTGGACAGTCGGCCTTTGAAATTGGAACACCCGGTTTGGGATCACGACCGCTGGGAAGGCTGGATGGAAAACCACCTCCCGACCCGCCGACATGAGTGGTTGTCGGAGCTACGCAACCCGACGCCGCTGGAAGCACCGCTGCAAGGGCGTTTTGCCCCCTTGGAGCCATGGTGTCACCGGCAATGTAAAAATGACCCACTAACGACAAAGTAAAATTGACCCACCTGAGGCAAAATCGCCACCGATTTTTAACTACAACCGGTGGCGACAATTACGATGATGACTCAGGAGAGAT
>CAIKLQ010000723.1 GCA_903828255.1 uncultured Verrucomicrobiota bacterium | reverse complement strand
CGTTTGGTCCCGGAGCGCGGCTGTGTCGTCTCGACCAGCCGCAGCGTGACCGCACAAAACCGGGCTGGTTCTTGGCCCCACGCGCTGCGGTTGGTCTTCGACACAGCCGCGCCAAAATGATAATTGCGGTTGCGAGAACCCATTTCCAATTCACAGCGACGCTCCCTCGCCAGCATTATTTCACCATCGCCTTCTTTGATTGAATCGTCTCGCCGCCCTGGCCGTTGACGACGTTGCGGATGCCGCTGCCGGGTTTGCCGCCGCCCAGTCGGAAGGTGAGCAGATGGTGCAGGTTGATGCCCGGAGACTCGGGGGTCTCGAAAGCATTCGCGGCCACCACGGGAGCTTTCACAAAAATGTGATAGACGCCGAGACCCCAAGCCTCATGCGTTTTCACCTTGTCGCCGATCTTGTAAGAAGCGTAGCCGTCGCCCGTCGGACTGCGCCAAGCGTCTTGTGACGGCGGGTCGTATGGCATTTCGCTTTGGTAGAAAAAGACCCGGCCCCGCTCGCCCTGCCAGATCGTCTGATGTTTTTGCGTGTGCTCCACAAACAAGCCGTAGAGGGTGACGTCGTCTCCAGCGACGAATAAGCCCGTGTCGCAGGTGTTTTCCGTCCAGCCGACGTTGTCGCCGTGGTCGGCGCGCCAGAGCCAGAAATTGTCCCCGATGACGTGGCGGTCGTGAATCGCGACCATCAGCCGAGTCTTGCCGGGGCCGTAGCCGCCGACGCGACAAACGAGGTCGTGAATACAGGTCGGATTCTTCGCGCGACCGGTCGGGCGGCCGGGCCGGCCGATTTGCACCAGCGTCTCCGTTTCCGCAGCCCCGGCGTCGAAAACGAGGCCGCTGACGATGACCCCTTCGCCAGCCCCAACGCGCAGCGCCGTCCGGCCCGTGGTGGGAATGAAGGTCGGAAAGCCGAGGCCGAGAATGACGGTGTTGGGCCGCGAAACTACCAGGGTATCGTCGAGCGGGTAAATGCCCGGGGTGATGAGGAGGTGCTGGCCTTTGCGCAACGCGGCGTTGATGCTCGTGGCGGTGTCGCGGCCCGCTTTGACGATGTAAAAACGTTTGAGCGGGATGGCCTCGCCGGAAGGGTGACGTTGCTCCCAAGTGGGGCCGGAGGTTGGGACGCGCCGCAGGGGCGGCACTTGGACGAACCACTGTTCACCTTTGATGGTGAGATACGGTTTCTCGCGGATGAGGGGCGTTGACTCGATCCGCGTCACGGCGCGCTGCGGCCATTCGCCGGGCGGCGGATTTTCGCAACCGACGAAAACCATGTTCCAGTTCACATCCGGCCATTCCTTCCAACCGCTGTTGCGCGCGAACCACTGTTGCTGACTGCCGGATTTCACCGCTCCGTCAATGCGGCAATCCGCCATGAATCCGCCGCTGGCGCCGCCCTTGCCGGACCAGAGTTGGAGATCGCCTCGAATGTGCGTCCGGCGCATCGGCGCGGCTTGGGAGACGGCCCAAACGTTCACGCCGTCGGGCGGCTGCACGGCGAGGTTTTCAACCGCGCGCCAGAAGTTGCAGGTGGCGTTGTAGTTCATCCACGCGGCGTCCGTCCAGACGTGCCCGGCGATGGTGACGTCACCGGGCAGTTTCCCCAGCCCTGCGACGTGCGTGTAAAAGCCGACGGGCACCTCGACTTCGTAGCGCCCCGGTTTGAAGAGGAGCGCGTAGCGGCCGGAGCCGAATTGCGCCCGCTCCTGTTCCTTAAACACCGCCTGAATCCTCGCCTGGGTGTCGGCATGACCGGGCTCAAAGATCAACACCCGCGGGCCGAAGTCAGGCTCG
>CAIKLQ010000722.1 GCA_903828255.1 uncultured Verrucomicrobiota bacterium | reverse complement strand
GCCAGCGGCAGTGCCCGGTCCGAGCAAGGTTTGTTTGAACGGTTGGACCGCGGGACGGTCTCTTATTACGTTGGGGTTTTCATCAGACGGTCGTGCGTTAAAGAGTCTGGCTTTTGGTTTGGCCAGGCTCTTTTTTTTCTTTTTGGAACGGCTCGTGAGGACGCTCGCTCTACCGGTCTTTGGAGACGGAGAATCCCGCAGATGCGGCGAACGTGATGGGTCCTTCGGGCGTGAACCGCCCGGCGGTAGGGGCTTGGTGTGCTCACTGCCAGTAGGCCCGTGGCAAGAGCACATTCGTTGGCGGTGGATCCATGCGAGCGTCGCTGGTTGCGTTTGGTTTCGCTCCGTCGTTCCCGTTCAGCAGTAGGTGACGCTGTTGACGCGACACCCTGGGAATTGCCGCCGGGCGGCGGCTTCGGCCCGATCGTGATTGTTCTTCTCGTTCACCCCGTGTGCGACGGGGACGGTGACGACTACCCGATGGTTGTGGACCCAGAAGCCGTCTGGCTTCTGGTAGTCGAGGGACACTTCGTAGGGTTCGTTGAACATACCTGGGCACCGTGTGGCGGTGGAGGTGTGGTGGCGGAGCCGCAAGCGGTGCCGTTCGTGGGAGCCGTCGTGATGTGTTGATGTTGCGGTTGCGGACGGTTCAGGACAGCGCCGGTTGCGCTTGGTTGACGAGCGGAAGTTCGCGGTCGCGGGCCATCGCGGCGGCCAGCGCTGTGGCGGTTTCGTGGCTGAGGCAGGTGTAGATGCGACTCACCGCGTCGCCCACGGCGTCACCAACGAAGGTCCGCCAGATCGGGATTTTATCGCCTTTGCGGTTGGTTTCGAGCTTCGGGCCGACGCAGTGGACGCGGCGGATTTTGGCGGGGCGTTGTTGTGTTGGTGCGGGTGTTTGCTTTGTGGTCATACCGGTTTGTGTTTTTGTTGTTGATGGCTGAGAAGTTCAACCTCTGCGTTTGCTGAGATGCGGAACAGGTGGGGCGGTTGCTGGAAGCGAACCGCGCGGTCAAAGCCGGTTTTGAAAATCCGTGGCGGCCGGTTCATCAAGACCACGGCGGCGCAGTCGTTCACGCGAATGACGCGGCAAAGCCGGCGGTCAATGCGGATGATGTCGCCGGGCGAAAGCCGGTGGGCGCGCGGCGCTCCGGTGAACCAGACGAGGCCCACGATGTCGGATTGACGGGGATCAGATTTCATAGGTGCCCAGGGATTGCAACTTCGCAAGGTTGTTGCGGATCACGTCCAGTGCGGGTGCGGGTGAGTTTGCCATAATCAATCTCCATTGAAGAGGCGGCCGGAGACAACCGGCGCGTCAACGTTGTTTTACTTCTGCCGATTACCATGAATCGCCCGCCGATTGCAAGCGGAGCAGCGCAGCTCGTGCGAACTCCGCGAAAGCACTGTGGTATTCGTGCCGGGTGACTTTCCCGCACATTGAGGGACTGGGGGGAGTCGCCCCGGCTTTCCGAACTGGTCGTCACGCGGGAGGAACGATCCGGGGGACCGCCACCGTACGACCTGGTGCTTCCCGATTTCCGTGCTGCGGGCAGCGCCCGCTCGGCAACACACACGCGGGCTTTCAAAACCTGAAAAATCCCGCTCGCCACCCGCCGATGAAGGCGCAAAATCACTGCCGATGCACTCAAGCAAAGGCCATTCCCCCTGAACCAAAGGGCGTCAATAAACCACGTTCCTATCAGTTCAGTAACTGCGGCCACTGGGCTTCGGTGCCCGGCAGGAATCAACAAGAGTGACCATTATCAAGAACCCCTTTCTGGCCCCAACCTGCGCTTCACCAACTCGGAAGAGGCCAATAACTGGTTGAAGCACGAATACCGCACCCGCTGGACGTTTTAGCGGCGGCGGGGCAAGTGCGGGTAAATATGGCAGAGGAATGTGCGGCCGCGGAATCAAACCGGGCGGAATTGGCGAAGCGGCGGTTATGCGCCCCGGAAAAACGGCTGCCCGTAACTCGCGCCGGTGCAAGAAAGGCCTTGCGGCGCTCAGACCACAAAAGCAAGGTGGTCCCCGCAGCTTGACTGGCCAGCAAACGGCACCTGAGATTGTCCGTCCCCCTGCGAAGGTCGAGCGAAAATCAAATTCCGCGCATTGTCGCCCAGGATGAGGTTGGTCTCAGCCGGCAGCAGGCCAAGTAGCCGGATTTTGTTGAGTTCCAAAGCAGGATGCAGCCAGGGGCCGTCCGATCCGAAGAGAAGCTTCCTGGCTCCCGCCCGCTTCACGGCGAGGACCAGATAATCGAACCGGCGGACTCCCGAGGTGTCAGCATACACGTTGGGATAGCGTGCCAACTGTTCAACCACCCGCTCGTGCGCACGCCAGTCATCGGCGAAACTGCCAAGGTGGGCGATGATGAAGTTCACCTTCGGATACTGCGGCGCGAACATGTCAATGACGTGTGCCTTGCCAGCGACATCCACAATGACAGGCAGCCGGAACTCGCGCGCCGCCTCGCACACTTCGCGCGTAGGCATCGCTTCGTGTCCGTGGATTTTTAGGCCGCGGAAACCGTGGCGCACGACCGCTTCGCGGACCATCTCCCGCACGCGGCCAGCGTCGTTCTTGGGGTTCACCATCGCGAAACCAACGAGCCGAGGACGCCATTGGTCCACGACGCGGGCCAGTTCGCGATTCGCGGTGACGTAATCTGTGTGAAAGGCTGGGAACACCACCGTGCGCTCAATCCCCGCCCGGCGCGCGCGGCGCAGGTAGGACTCCATCGGCGCGTCGGTATTCCACGGCGCGGTCAACAAGTCACCACGCCCGGCGTGGCAATGGCTGTCAATAATCATACAGGGCCTCTTGTTCGGCTTGTTCCACGGAACGGGCGGGTGGCGTTCGCGGCGCGCGTCCGAACTCCTCCAGAAAAGCGATGCTGGTCAGAATCCCACGCTGAAAACTCTTCAAACTGAACTTCTCATTCGGGCCATGCAGGCTGTCGCCCGGTGAGGCGAAGCCCAGGAGCACCGTCGTGATGCCGAGCAAGCGTTGGAACTCGCTCACCACCGGGATGCTGCCGCCCGAGCGCACCCAAACCGGCGGCTTACCGAACACCTGCTGGTACGCCTTCGCAGCGGCACGCATGGCCGGATGCTTCCGATCAATCAACGCCGGGCGCGAGCGGATGTGCGTCTTCAGGCTGACTTTCACGGTCGGCGGCGCGACGCGGGCAAGGAAGCACCGAACCAGCCGCTCGATTTCTGCCGGCTCCTGATCCGGCACGAGGCGAAAGCTCAACTTCGCCAAGGCCTGGCAGGGGATGACGCCCTTCGGCCCAGCCCCGCCGTGTCCCTCACTTATTCCCGTAACCGCGAGCGAAGGCCGGAGCGTCAGGCGTTCGTAAATGGAATACCCGCGCTCCCCCCACGCCTCGGAAGCACCCGCTTCATGCAGGATGGCTTCGTCCGCTGGCCCGGTGCGCGCCAGGTAATCGCGCTCCGCGTCGTTCCACTTTCGCACACGGTCGTAGAAGTTGGGAATCGCGATGCGCCCATCGCGGTCATGCAGCCGTGCGACGATTTCGCACAACACTTGCAACGGATCATGCACTGCGCCGCCGAAGTTTCCGGAGTGCAGGTCGTGATGCGGGCCATGCACTTCCACCTCGACCGCGAGTTGTCCGCGCAAAGAGCAAGTCAGTGCCGGCTGATCCGGGCCGAGCATCCGCGTGTCAGACATCACGGCGGTATCGGCATGCAAGGCACGGCGATTGCGGGTGAGAAATGCCGGCAGATGGGGACTGCCGATTTCCTCTTCGCCCTCGAAGAGGCACTTGACGTTCACCGGCAGTCGCCCACCGGTCTTCAGTAACGACTCAATCGCCTTTACATGGGCAAACATTTGGCCCTTGTCGTCACTCGCGCCTCGTCCATGCAAGAAACCATCGCGAATTTCCGCGTCGAACGCCGGGAATTTCCAATCCTGCAAAGGCTCCGCCGGTTGAACATCGTAGTGCCCGTAAATCAACACCGTTGGCTTCCCCGGCGCGCTCAGCCACTGGCCGCACACGATGGGATGCCGCTTCGTTGGCAGCATGAGTACCCGTGTCAACCCAGACTGGCGCAATTGAGTTTCGAGCCACTGCGCACCCTGTTGCACAAAGCGTGCGCGCGTTGGATCGGAACTCACGCTGGGGATACGGACGAACGCCTGCAATTCCCCGGTGAATCGACGCAGATTCTCGTCCACGAATGTCATAATCGCTGATCAAGCCGGGCAGACGACCATTCTTGCTGGCTAGCAATCCACCCGCCTCTGCGGCAGGGCAATGACGCGGTAAGCTTTAACCCCGCGGCATTATGTTTCAACGCGGTGCGCAAGAGCTTATCAGGAGGAACCGAAAGCTGGGCTTGCTACCCGAACGGCCAACATCGTCCATGACGAGGCAGCCAATTCCTCGGCAAGGGATACGACGCGTCTGTCAAGCGCAACCAGCCCGCCGTTTTGCGGCAGCGTCACATGGCATGATAGCATCACGACACCGGCCCAGCGCCTGGTAATATTTCCAGATTTCCCGGGCGTTACACCAGGGATTCATTCGGCACTTAACCAGTCCGCGCGCGAGGTCGCCATGCGCGCGGATGACACAACTTCGCGCGTTCCCCACACATTGATTGACCAATTGCTCCAAGAGAGCCCGGTTGCAGGCCGAGGGTTGGCCGCCACCAGACATTTCCTGTTCAAGTTCGGCCGCCGCGAATTCGAGTTCCGCTTCAAGGTTTGATGTCATAGTTTTTGTAGATTTAGTGAGAGTGTGCCATCTGTGCCGGCTTACATGGAAAGGTATCGGTTCATGAAGGCGTGCAACTCGATCCCGTTGCGCGGTGAACTTGGGGTCCGCAAATGTCGCAGCGCCATCGTCAGAAAATCGCTGCTGGCCCGGATCGCGGCGCTTGCCTCGGGTCGCAGCGTGCCGTGCAGATAAACATCGTCGCGCGTATCCCAGGGGGCGTTGTGCTCACCGTGGCTTGCGAGGGAGATCGGCGGCCAGCCAACGCGGACAAAAAAGGCCCGAATGTGGCTGATCCGGCCCGTGCCGCCGACGCGCTGCACATGGGCGCTGGAAAATGAATCCTGCAGCAGGTGCACCGCCTCGCCCAACCACTCCAGTGCGGTCGAGCGGCTCGTCGCCCGCATGGCCCGCCGATGCAGACCGGCGAACCGCGCCCGGATCAAGCTTAACGCGGCGGGCACGGTGGTCGACGGCGTCGGCCGCAGGGAATGCGCCGGTTGCGCCGCCGCCTTTAACGACGCCAGCGCCGAGCGCGGGAAATTCCAGTAGCTCCGGCCACCGCGATCCGGCCGGATCACTCCCAACTCCACGGCCGATTTTTCAGCGACGCTCAAGGGCTGCCCTCGCATCGCGACGCGCGTGAGAATCTCGTGTCCTTCCTTGTTTCCGAGACCCGGGATCCACATGACCTTTGTGTAGAACGGCTCCGCGCCTTCGAGTTCATGGCTGGCGCGATCGAGTTCATACTCTAATTCCCGATAGTGGCCGGTTTGGCGATTTCGACCGGGCACAAAACCACGCGCCTGCTGGCGGCGGTGAAATTGGCGCACTTGCCCATCGCCCTCCCCGCGCTGGCCTGTCGCCCCCCGCACCGGCAGCCGCGCCGTGTGGCCCGCCAGTAAAGCCAGTTGTTGCGCGGCTCCGGCACGGTTGCGCCACAATGCCTGTTGCCAGCCGGCGGGGTTCTGCGCGTAAAGCTTTGCGAGTGCGGTCAGAAATCGGCTGACGTGGGCGCCGCGCATTTGCCACATCAGCATCGCACGCCGCTGAATTTCCTGTTTGATGTCGGGTGGCAACGACCGCCAAGCGTCCTGAACCTGGCCGAGGACCCCCGACGCGTCCATCCGTTCGGCGCCGCCGATTTCGTGGGCCAGTTCGGCTGAGGCGATCTCCAGTTCCTGTTCGTTGGCAGTCATGGGACAAAGTCAAACATCGGATGCGACGGACCACGCGTGTGTCAGGCTCCGCTTCGGGTTTGAAAAACCGCAGCTTCTAATTCCTGCTCCAACTCCAACTTTGCGAGTGGCGGTTGCATCATGGCGATCCCTCCGGCTGGAGTTTCGTTATTCGGGGACTGCCGGGTATCAGGACCGCCCCATCGCCGCCGTGCGCCCTGATCGCCGGCGTATCTCTGCGCGCCGCCCGGCTCCGGGTGGCGCGGTGGCGGCAGGCGAGCCGTTGCCGTTGCCCCAAGGCATCACGCGGTTGGCTTCCATGCGCTTGGCCAGGCCCATCGACTGGGCGCTGGTCAGCCATTCTTCGGCGAATTCGGCGATCTCGAGCAGCAGGGCCTCGAACTGGCCGCGTTGCATCTTCATGATGTGTGGTTGGGCCAGCCAGCGGAGCACTTCGCGTCCGGCCACGCCCATGCGTTGCCGGGGCGAGGTGACCAACCGCTCGTTGTAATAGCGCACCAGCACTTCTTCCACGGTGTCCCAGGCATTGTCCGTGCCGAAGAGGTTCTTCACGTCGTCCGCGCCGAGAATCTTGAAGGCTTCCTCCAACAGTTGCATCACTTCGACGCGCAACACGTTGAGATGGCCGAAGGAGGTGAACTTGAGGTTGTTTCGCAAGTCCAGCCCGGCCCGGCGCACGATGGCGATGCTGCCGAAGCTCGGATCGTAGGCCCGCTCCCGTACCACGTCGCTGATCCTTTTGTCGCGCCAGAATAGCGCCACCTGGTTGATGAAGTGGCCGAACTGGTTGTGGAAATCCACGTTGGGCGTGGTGCCCTGCGGCACCGGCACATTGCCGTAGCCGAACGCCCTCCGATAGGCTGAGAGGCGGTCGTTCAACGTGTAGCGCAACACATCGCGGCGGTCGAACTGGTAGAGCAGAAACGCGCCCTGGCCGCTCGACAACCGTACTGCGCCCGCGTGGAACAACTCCTTGAGCTTCCGAATCACGCGGAACACGCCAATCTTCTCGTGCTGATAGATATAGTACAGATCGCCCACAGCCACGAGCCGCTCGGAGGTGATTTGCTCGTCGTACGGCTCGACACCTTGCGGGATGCGAGTTTTGCCAAGTTCGTCGGCGGCTTCGGGGCCGACGCCGACGAGTTGGGAAAGGCCCTTGTCCGGCGGCGGCTTGGACTGCATGTCCTGCTTCACCACCGCAGCGAGAATGTCATCGACCTGTTGCTTCAGCGCGTCGGCCAGCGCCGGATTGCCGACCAAGTCGCCCGCGAAACGGTTCGTCACCGCCTCGCGCAGCGCAGCGATGCGGTCCCTCAAATTTTGATAATCGTTTTCGTTTGCCATAGGTCTTTCTCATAAAGCTTGAGCACTATCATGTTGAGTCAAAGCGGCAAGCCAGTCCTCCCGGTGCGGATGCACGTGGAACTTCTTACTTTCCAACTGCGAACCGGTCTTTGCGTTAAGTTGGTACATGCCCGGCTTCACCTTGTTGTTGATCTCGACTTTAAGCACGGCCACATCCGGTGAGTGAAGCAGCTTATGGCAAACAATTATGCCGCTTTCCGGAGTGGAGTCATCTTTTTGGTAGAACGTGAATGTTGTTTGATCAGTGAAGCTTTCCGGCTCACCTATGACGAAGAGAAGTAACTTTTGGTTCACATGTCCGCATGGGGGGGACAGCCATTTAATACGTTTTGAATAGTTGCCCCCCGCCGGTTGGCTGCTCGCGGC
Source organism: uncultured Verrucomicrobiota bacterium (assembly GCA_903828255.1). Classification (GTDB taxonomy): domain Bacteria; phylum Verrucomicrobiota; class Verrucomicrobiia; order Limisphaerales; family JADLHS01; genus CAIKLQ01. Next base: position 7,204 of record CAIKLQ010000722.1, on the reverse strand, counting down.
TCCCGGCGAATCTATCGTGAAGACGTCGGTGAAGGGCGCGGTCTGTCCAGTTTCGTCTGTCAGCAGCAGGTTGTAGACGCCAGCAGGTGCATCCGCTAGGGCGATGTCGACATCGAAGGCTTTCCCGTCCTTCATATTTTGAGCGTCCGTAGAATGCGTGATCATTTTGGCTCCTGCCGCCGCGGTCCACGGTCCCACACTCCCGCTGCGGATCAGTTGCAGTCTTTGCACTCTTTGCAGGTTTGAGCCGTGCACTTTGAGCTTGTGGGGCTTCGCGCGCTCTGCGTAGTTGATATTGTCCGGTACAATGTTCGTGACTTCCGGAAGAGCAGGGATGGTTTTTTTGCTCAACTTGGGTTCCGAGGTTTGCACCGGGTCCAAGCGGGTCAGTTTGAGGGCGTCCTGAACGTGGTTGCCAAGTGCGACGAGCCTCTCCTTGACACGTCCCGTTCTGAGGGCTTGTGGTGGTTGTGTTTTCATAGACAGCCTTTGCGTTGATTACTGGGAGGCAACTTGCGCCAGCAGGCCATTGATTCGGTATAGCGTTTCCCGAACCGCGCCAACGCCATCTTTACCGGAGTCTTCGATGAGTTGTGGCGCCTCGACGCCTGCGAACTGTTCGATCCAGCTTAACAGTTCGGCAACGGTGATTGACTCTCCGTCGTCGAACTCAAGCAGCGTGACCTGCCGTTCCTCCGGCCCGAAGAAGACCGAATCCATCGCGTCGTAGGTTTCCTGAACCGACTCGACAATGACGGCGAGCGTCTGCGAGAGCCGCACCAGTTCCGTTCCAAGGAACTTGGTGCCCGAGCCACTGCGGCCGAAAGACAGCCGTTGGGCGGCCCAAGTTTCGAAGATTGAGTTGGTGTAGTCAACGAGGATAACGAAATTGGTGTAATTCTGTTCCTCCTCGACCGTAAGCACGCTGTCGGTCGTCAGACCGAACCGGTTGGACAACTCGCCGAGCAAACCTCCCACATGGTCCGCGGTAACCACGGACACCCCCTTTGTTCCCGGCTCCAAGTTGAGCAATTGTTTGAAGTAATCATCCACGCGTTGAACTCGTGGACCGCCGGCTATGCCAAGCTCTGCCACCAGTTCCTTTAGCGCGGAACGTACCAGTGCTTGGATGGACGCCATGTTCTCCCTGTCCGCGTCGGGTCGCAGCGGCTTCAGTCCGTCAAGTAAGGGCAGTGCGTGGTCGAGCGCTACCTTGGCGCGGGCGTAGATGCTGGCTTGGGCGCCGGTGATTTCGCCCATGTCCGCCTGGACCATGAAAGGACGCGCTTTCCACGTCGATTCGACGTGGCCTTCGACCTCCTTCAATTCCACCGCCTTGTTGAGCGCGGCGAGGAATCCCTTGGGGTCGTCAGCCCGGTAGCGCCAGCCCAGCAGGTCACGGATGGCACCCTGCGCCGTGCGCGTGAGCGAGCCGCCGCCGGACGAACCGGACGATTCACCGTTGCGCCCGCCGCCGCTGCCGTAGCCGTTGACCTCCTTGGTGAGGATCGGGTAGGTGACCGCATCCTCCACTGCCGCTGTGATTTGCTTAATGTCGCCGTTCGCCATAATCATCTCCTTCCAGTCATGTTCTTGTTGTTGTTCTCGAACGCTTTCATGTTCAATTGTCTCCGGTGCGGGGCGTCGCTTCGCGACCAACCTCGCGCCGAGGCTCGCGGCCAGTCAGCCGGCCTTTCCGGCCATTTCCAATTGATCTTCGCGCACCGTTATTTGTTGTCCGATGTTGGTCGCTTGCACCGACACTGAGTTTCGCGCCAGGCGTTCAGCCAGTTCGCTCCAACATTCCAAGATCGCATCCACCGCCGCCTTCATGGGCGCCGCGCACCGCTCGATGGCCGTCTTGACCACCTGGCTCCATTCGCGCCATTCGCGTCCACGTTCCCGGCCCATTTCGAGGAGTTGCGCGATCCGGTCGTGCGCAGCGAGTTCGCTGGCATACAAGGCCGTGAAGCGGTTGATTAACTCGTGAATCTCCCGCACGGCGGCCCGCGCCTGGTCCAAAGGGCCGTTGGGCTGATTGGTTTGAATCGCTTGAGCGGCGCGAGCATCCGCCTCTTCGAGCAGGCCGGAAAGGTCCGTCACTACATTGTCCAAGTGATCCACCAGGACAGTCGCACCGCGGGCCGGCTTGTCCTCCGTCACGGTGACGTGCAAGGCGGACACCGCTTCCTGCAACCTGGCCAAGTCGCGGCGCAGTGATGTAAATGTGGCTTCCAAGCTCATAGGTCATCCACTCGCCAGTTGTTTGTAAAAATTCACGCGGAGCGTCTCCGCGCTGGCCAGGCGGTTGTCCAACGCGAAGCGCGCCGCGCCAATCAGGAAGCGGGCCGGTACGATGCCGGGGTCCGTGCCCGCCCCAAGTCGCCCCGCGCATTCCTCGATCATCCGCTGTTCCTTTTGCCCGAACCGATACACTTCCGCCAACGTCTTGTTGCCAATCTCCGCGAAGGGCCGGTAGCACAACGCATCAACCACCAGCGGGATGGCCTTCTTAGCGGTGACCAGTATTTCCTTCGGGAACGTGCCCTTTGCCGGGCCGGGGTAAATCGCCGTCCAAGCCCGCGCGTATTTTTCAGCCTCGGCCTGGAAACCCATGCGCCGGAGCAATTCGGCGCTGATGAGCACGCGCAGGTAGGGCGTGGGATGCACCCCGTTGGGATCGAAGTGATAGGTGATCTGCGGCGAGCGCCCCACCACGTCCATCAACGAGGCAATGATGCACGGGCCACCGAGCAAGAGCGCGCACAGGTCGGCAAAAGTCTCACGATTCCAGCGCACCCACAGACGAGCCACGTCGCGGCCCAGCTTCGCGCGCAGCAGGGTTCGCGCGATGGTCAGTGGCACGGCGCGCGACAGGCCCAGATCGCTCTGAGTGTTGTGGCTCACTTCATGGAGCACCGCGCCGAGGGTCCACGGGTTCACCATGCGGTGATAGGGAAGCTGGATGAGCGGGAAGGGGTTATACTGCCGGCCCAGCTGCCGGAGCTTGATGCCGCGCTTATAGGTGCTTGGCCCAAACCCGGTGCGCATGTAGGTGAACGGGGGCGGCGCGGGCACCGATTTCTCCTTGCCGATGCCGAGGTAGGTCACCTGGTAGCAGTCCAGCGCGATGCGATCCGTGCTCAACAGCCACGAGCCGAAGCGCGTCTGCCGCTGGCCGAACAACTCGAAGTAGAAGTCCCAGATCTTCTCGATGCCCTTGACCCAGTCGTGCGCGTGGTGCTTGTGCGTGACCAGCGCGGTGAGGCGCTCGGGACTCGGATTCCGGCGGGCCTTAGCGGCGTGCCCGACAATATGCCGCGCGCGGCGAACCAAGCCTTTGCGCAGGGATCCGAGCAGTTGGTTCACCGCCTGCACATGCCCTTCGGTCGGCGCTTCCGGGCCGGTGCCGAACTCCTCACGGGTGAAGTTGTGCAACGCCTGAGTGTGCCGCACGAGGTTGAGCGCCTGCGCGCGAATCCAAGGACCCAGCACCGGCTGCGCCGCGCTCGTGCCCTCTTTCGGCGCGCCGTTATGGCGAACCTCGGCAGGCGGGGCGGATTCTGGAGCAGCGGTGGTCATGGTGTGGGTGCGAAGCGAGCGTTCACAACAACGAACTCAACGTCCGCAGGTGGGACACGTCGGCGCGGGCTGAGGCATAGCCATTGGCGGTGGCGTCACCATGACTGGAATCGAGGGCGCCACAGCCCCGACGCGTTGGCAGGTGCAGCGGCAGCCGCCAGTGGTCTGCGCGGGCCATCCACCCATTACTGGAGTCACCCCGGGTACGTACGGCACGCCAGCGCCGAAGCCGGTCGGAGAACCGGGCAGACCAGCGGCGACGCCACCACCTGGCCACGCGCCGGGGTCGTTGGCCGCGCGCACAGGAGCACCAGCCGGGCGTCCCAAAACGCGGCGGGTGCCGCGATGGTAGCGGCGATCCAGCGCGAGCGAGCGCCGATACGTTTGCGCGAGCGTGCGCGGATTGCCGAGGGTGCGCGCGGTCTGTTGCGCGAGGGTGCGGACGGCCTGCTGAGGCGTAATGCGCCGGCCACTCGCGATCTGGCGGCCCAACCGGGCCACGGTGGTGCGCGCGATGCGGGGGCACGGCCGTGAGCAGCGGGCGGGTCGAGCGGTTCCGGTACAGCGTGCGCGTGACGTTGGCCAGACCGCGCGTGAGTTGCGGGGCGACGCGGCGAATCAAGCGCGGGGCGAACCGGCGCAGGAGTTGTCCACCGACCCGGCCAATCAGTTTGCCACCGATCTTCTTGAGCGCCAGTCCGCCCAGCTTCTTGGCGGCGAGTCCGGCCAGCTTGGGCAGTACGAACTTCGCGGCCAAGCCGACGAGCGGAAGGAAATGCTCGGCAGCTTCCTGTTCATTGGCCGCTTCCGCCGCCGCGTGGCCCTCATGTTCCATCATGGCGGCAAAATGGGCCAGTTGTGCGGGCGACGCCTCGAGCTCCAATTCGAATTCGTGCGTGCCTTCGTGTTCGCCAAGTTCGCCCTCCAGTTCACCCAATTCCCCCTCGCCTTCGACGACGGGCCAGGGTTGAGCCTGGACCTTGAGGGCCGAACGCGCCGCGGTCAGCGCGATGCGACGCAGAGCTTGTGAACGTCCGCTGCGGTCAGCCATTGCAGCGAGGTTATTGAAGAACGCTTCGTGCTCGGCTTCCTGCTCGTGCTCCAACTCGAATTCGTTGGTGAGTTCGTGCGCGAGCTCGAGTTCCTGTTCCAGTTCGCCGGCGAGTTCAAATTCGCCTTCGCCTTCGCCTTCAAGGGCTAGTTCGGATTCCAATTCCAGTTCAGTGGCGGCAGACATGTTGTCTCCTGGGGTTAAAGATTGCGGTGGTGTTAATACAGGGTGACTCGATTAGATCGAACGGCCCCGGCGGGTCGTCGCGGACATTGGACGCGGACGTGCGACCGTGCGGGCGGCGCGGATATTGCGGCGGAGCACCGCCCCGCAATAGCGAGGGCTGCTGAGGACACGGCGCGTCTGCCGCGCCATGATCTGACCCGCGCGACGGCGGGTGATCGGCCGACCGGCGGCAGCCCCGCGACGGAGCGTGCGGACGGTGCGGCGCACGATGGTGGGCACGACGCGGACGAAGGGTCGCGTGGCCCGGCGCATCCGCAGAACGCGGGTGAGAATGGCAGCACCGCGAACGAGGTTCGGCACCAGCGCCCTCAATGCATGCCGATCGCGTCGCGACAGCGTGATCGTAGCGGCGGCTCCCGCCATCGCCTCGGCTTCGTGTTCGCTCTCGGAGAAGGCGGCGTAGTGGGCCATCGCTTCAGCCTGGGCTTCGTGTTCGGCCAATTCGTGCGCCACCTCGTGTTCGCCGAGTTCGTGTTCGCCCAATTCCAATTCGTGGGCCTCCAGTTCATGCGCGCCGCCGAGTTCCTGCTCGCGCAACTGCTGCGCGGCAAGGCTGGCCAGCTTGGAGCCGAGCATCGCTCCGGCGGGTCCGCCGAACAGCCCACCAACGGCCTTGCCGGCGATGGGCGCGGCGATGCGGGCAATGTTCTTGAGCATCGGCGCAGCGCGGCGGACCAGCCGGCCGATGCCGCGGAAAGCACGTTTGAAGAATTGCTCGCCCTGCTTGTGCTCAAATTCAAATTCACCCAGTTCGCCTTCCCCCTCGCCGAGCAGGCTGCCAAGGCCGGAAACGAGATTGCCGAGGAATTGCTCGCCTTGTTCGTGTTCTCCGAGTTCGCCCTCGCCTTCGAGTTCAAATTCGCTTTCGTGTTCGTGAGTTTCGTGGGCCACTTCACTCTCCGGTTCGCCTTCGAGTTCGCCCTCGCCTTCGAGTTCGCCCTCGCCTTCGAGTTCGCCCTCGCCTTCGAGTTCAAATTCGCGTTCGTGTTCGTGAGTTTCGTGGGCCACTTCGCTCTCCAGTTCGCCTTCGAGTTCCAGCTCGCTCTCGAGTTCGCTTTCCAGTTCGTGTTCTAAGTTGCGTTGCATTATGTCCTCCGGTCGTATCGATGTTTCAGTTGTTCATCACGTTCTGAGGGACACTCTAGCGCGAAAATATTTCCCTGACAGTCGCGCGTTTTTGCGACACCCAAACGAGTTCCCACAGGCGAGTGTCACTCGAATAAGTGACATGGCAGCCCAGAGTTTTCTGCTACGATCGCGCTGCTTGATGCGATTCTGCTTGTCTCCACAGGATTTGCTTAATAGAATTCTTATCAAGAAATTTGTCGAAGACGATTAACTACTGAGGACTTATGCCAACTTGGCTCAAGCCGAGAAAGAAATGCCTAGCGAGCCTCCCGGTGCAAGATGCAGACCCCCCGGCGATTTGCGCCGGGGAACCCTTGCAAGTTCCCCAACCCGGCGCAACGTCAGTTCCGCAAAATCTAATCAGGAAACTCGTAGCCCAAACATACACGAAGAAAGCTCCCGCCTTAAGAACAGACCGGATCACCGCCTCGCAAAGCGGCAGCGATGCTGAGGTTCTCTTGGATGAAGAAGTGGACGGAGTCCGTTGCCTACTGCTCAAGACATCTCAGCACGGGGCGCGGTTTCATCTAAGCCCGCGAGAATTGGAAATCGTTCGTATGATCACCAAGGGACATCCGAATAAGACCATAGCCGCAGTCTTGGAAATCAGCGTCTGGACCGTCCAAACCCATTTGCGCCGCATATATGCGAAGCTGAGCGTGAACTCGCGTACGGAAATGGTAGCCCGCACAATGGAGAACGGTTTCCTCCATACGCAGGCTCCATCGCGCCAAAGCGTAGTACCTGGCTGAGGAGCACGGCCGCTCGTCGCCGACCCGCCGTGCATGGAAAAGGCGGGGTCTATGCGCAAGATCGCGACCGCCGTCGGCGCGCACACCGGGGGGCAAGCGATCCGCGCCGGGAAACTGGTTGCCAACAGCAAGGGGCATCGTGAACTGCCCGTTGCTCACGGCGTTGAGCCGAACTCGTCACTTGTCTATCGACCACGTTGCCGACGCCGGGGACGTCCTAAATCGTGAAGCTCACGGCGTAGGTGCCGTTGGCAAAGCTGCCATTCTCGGCAATTCGGCCCTGCTGGCTGAAATAGGAGTCCTGGGAGGAGGTGGTGGAATTTCTGGGTGCGTTGGCCAGCAGTTCGGAGTCCGGTAGTTCGTGGCTGTGGATGTTGGACCGTTCGGCGTAGTCGATGAGGGACATAGTTTTTGTGGGTGGTGTGAGTGGGTTGTGGTGATTACG
>CAIKLQ010000721.1 GCA_903828255.1 uncultured Verrucomicrobiota bacterium | reverse complement strand
TGCGATAGCTTCTATTCACTCGAAATGACGTTTTCATGATGGCGACTATGCTGTGGACAACCGCAGTTCGCCCCATGTTCACGGCTATTTTGAGTTTTTTTCCGGCACAGTTAGAAAATCACACTTGTAGTGGGACTAGCCAAGCTTCTCGCGCCGTCGATGCGGAACGATACGGCGTTTCGCACTTGGATTTCGGATCAGTTGGGCGTGATTCAAAAAAACGAACGGGTACTGGCTCCACTTGCGTTCGATGTGCTCGCCAACGCATGTAAGCCCGTCGAGTTTGTGTTGCTAGAGGCGGTGCTGACGCGATCCTAACCCATCAAACAGAGCGAATTGATTCCACACCTTTGATCCCTCTCTCCATCCGGTGCGGATCGCGGACATTGTTCTGGTTTAACACCGAGCTCATCGCCTCGCACGATACGGACAGCCGCGATCAATCGCCGACGGTGATGGTGATGTCGTCGTTGAACACGGTCGCCCGCGTCAGCTTGCGGTTGGCGTATAGCCCCATGTGCGCCCCGGCCAAGCCCGGCTTGCCCAAGTAGGGGCCAGTGGATGTCAGCCCGTTATCCTGGTAAACGCGGACTCGGCTGGTCTTGACGTCCACCTCCACGCGCACTGTCACCCACTTTCCAGTGGGAAATGCGGGGGCGTCCTCCAGTTTGTCAAAGAACGTGCCCGCGCCCTTTGAATCAATTGAGTAGGCTAGCAGTTGGTAATGCCCCGGCGTTCCCACCAGATTGACCATCACCGAGGGATGGAAGTTCGCCCCTCCCGCCCGGGTGGTCTCATCGAACATAGTCACCACGTTCAACCACGGGTGTTCATCGTAGGGCCCCAGTTCTGACGGCGCGAGGTCGTCCACCTTGACGTCGAAGCTGAGGGTGATGTTGCCGGGCTGAAAGCGGTCGAAATAGATGTCCGGGTGCAGGTGCTGCGACACTTGTTCTCCAAACCTCGACTTTCTCGACACTCGCATTCCCCCAAGCATCAGGACCAGCGATACCGAAAAGGAGGCCGAGCTACAGCACGCTCTGAACAACGAGGCATTTGACCACGCTAAGCTCAACAGTCTCAGGCAAGACTTCGCTGGATACCCAACTTCAAAATACCGCCAAGCAGTAAGCATCCTGGAAGGAAACGCACGCAACCTTTCTGCGCTGTTCCTCGCGCGTGAGTTTTCGCCCGAGGAGGAATACGAGGGAAATGCAAAGGCCCTGCTCCGAGCAGCGAACCAGAAACCGCTACCGCTTCCGGAGGTCGTCGAACTCTTCAAGTCATCGAAGACTCTCAAAGCGGAATTGCTGCTTACGCTGAATGAGGCCGAAACTGCCTGCGATGCGCCCTATGGTTGGAAGTTCCTCGCGGAACAGGCGGCGAAACCGGAGCACCGGAACGCCGGCGTTGTTGCTATGCGCGAGTGTCTCGACTTCATGCTCTTGGTCGAGGAAGGTTTGTCCGACAAGACTGAATCCTTGAAGCGCAAAGCCCACGAATTGGAGAACGCATTCTATGCCTGAAATCACCAGCGTCGAAACCATTCGGGCCAAGCTGCGCGAGTTTGATCAGCGCGTGGATGGTGCCATCACTGCCGCGAAAACACTGGCGCGCATCAAAACGGATGCCGAACAACTCCTCAACGACATGCAGGGCATTTCCGCCAAAAGCGAACAATCGCTCCAAAAGGCGGAGGCGATTCGATTCAAGCTACAGGAGCTTCAACTGGAATGGCACGCGCTCAGGCAGAAACTGGAGAAGTCGGAAGCCGAATCCAAAGAGACGCGAGAACTGCTTCTTTCTGAACCGGACTCGGCCATCCAATCGCTTGGAAAAAAGGTAGCCGATGCTGAGGACCGATTGAAAACGGCGAACAAGATCTCGCTTGCGGAGCAAGCGGACCTGCTCCGGCGGCTCGACACGAGCACCCGTGCGCATGCGGAGGTTGCAGCGAAAGCTCAATCCACTGCGGCTGAGACGGTGGCCCGGCTCGACGGGTTGCTTGCAACGCTACGGGACGACTTGCATGCGGAAATTCACACCAAGCTTACCAATGCGGAGGGGCTTCTTGAATCGGAAGCGCAACGCGTCGAAACATATCTTGAGGGAGAGCAGAAGACACTGCGGGAATCAGTCCAGCGCCAAGCCGGCAATCACGAGCGGCTGCTTCGCGACGAAATGACCGCCTTCAAAGAGGAAATGAAGCAGAACCTGACAGAACACCAGCAAGCCATTGACCGGCAGCTTACCGGTTTTCTTAACAAGCAGAACGCGTTGATCCAAAATCTCTCGCAACAAATCGACAGTTTTAGTCGCGTCTCCCAAGCGCAATCGGCCGACCTCGCCACGACAAACAGCAAAATTGGGGAGCTCCGGTCCACATTCAACTCACACATGGCCGTGGCGACCGACGAACTGGCCGCGCTGGCTACACGTACCAACGGCCTAAACTCACTGCTCGGCGAAGTGCAAACCGGATTGCATTCGCAGGGCGAGTTTGCTTCCTCACTCCACCGCTCATTGCAGGAAACCACAGAGCAATTGAACCAAACCATTGAGAAACTCAGGCATCTGCCCCTGGTTGGCGGGAAGTTCAAGTAGCCGGGGATCGCCATAGACGGGATCATGCCGCCAAATCTGGCCTTCTCACAGGACGCCCAAGGCCCAGACCACCACAAATCTGTGCCGCCACCAGCATAAAGAGAAAGGCCGGACAACAGGTCCGGCCTTTTCACACACACGGCGCTGAGAGAACGCAGCGCCAACAACGACATCAATCTACCCGCGTCCCGTTTTCTGCCCAGTCACCATTACGGGGGACAACGAGACAATTCCCCGGGCGCGCTGCGTCCCGAACGATAACCCCGGGCCAAGCGGGTGAAATTGATCGCTTCCCGCCCCGGCTCCGCGCTCCACTGGGAGGTT
>CAIKLQ010000720.1 GCA_903828255.1 uncultured Verrucomicrobiota bacterium | reverse complement strand
CCCGTTCAAGGCCGTGACATACAGCGTATTGAAATTGATCAGGTGACTCTGGTTCTCCACCCCGTGCGCATCGTGGCAGGTCGAGCAGGCCGTCCGGAAGTCGCGGACATGTCGGGAATGAAGCGCGTCGGCGAGGACCGCGCCCTGGCTGTGGCACTTGTAGCACAGGGCGTAGGCGTTGAAGCTCTCGGCCTGAAAATCCACCTGCACGAGATTGCGTTCAAGCAAGGGCGCATAGCGCGAACCGTGCGGGCCGCGAGGCCCGACACCCTGGGAGCCGGGGCCCTGGTCATTGTTGTGGCAATCGCCGCAAGTCATCTGGCTGGCGGCGCTCCACGGAGAAACCAAAGTGCGGTCGGAGGCGGATCGCGCGGCGTTGAGCACGGGATGATAGGAGACGTTGGCCGGATTAAATTCCAGCCGCGTGTTGGGTTGCGGAAACTGGCGGGGCACCGGGGACCGAGCGACGGGCGTGGCGCTGGCGTGGCACCGGAAACAAAGTTCGTATTCGTGCGTCGCGGTGCTGACGAAGCTGCCTTCCGCATTCACCCCTTTCACGCGCGCCAACGAGGCGGGCCCGGCAACCACTCCCGCACCGCTTGTTCGCAACGCGTGCGGATTGTGGCAGTCGCTACAGGACACATGAGAGTCGCCGCCGTGAAGGGGGCTTGCGGTCATGTCGCGCGTGATCGCCAAGCCAGTGATGGGATGGGCACTGGGTTTGTTGAATTCCGAAGCCACGTTTTTGGCGGCGACGCTGCCATCATGGCAGACGAGACAGTTGTCCTCGGCCTTGGGAAAAGTGAGGAGGTGGGTTTTGGTGCCGGCATCGTGAGTAGTGTGGCAATTTTCGCAGCCATTGGCGGCGACGGTCTTGCCGCTAGCGTTCGGCCAGGGATTCCGGCCGGTGCCGTTCCAGGTAGCCTGCGAAGTAGCATGGGCCGAAGTGCTCCAGTCCGTCGGCGTGTGACAGCTCAGGCAAAGCGCGGATGCCGTGTTGTCTTTGACCAGGAATTTGCCGTATTGATTGTTGTGCGGGTCATGGCAGGAGACGCATTGAAGCTGCTGCTCACGGTCCAGTCGCACTTCCGGCTGGAGCGTGGACGGGTCGCGCAACTCGCCTTGGGCCGTGGCGAGAGCGGAGTCGTAGGTGAAGGAAATAGGATGATGCCCGGAGAGGTCGGTGCCGAGTTGACTCCGGCCCTTAGGCATGATGCCTGTGCCCGTGCGCATCGGAATCGGCGTGGCCTGGCTCGCCACCATGCCCACCGCCACGGTGCCGTCATGGCAGCTCAAGCACAGTTTCGAGCTGCCGGTAGGCTGCCCGACCTTGGCTTGCAAAGTGGAACTGCTGTAGGGCGTGTAGGCTGCGGCGGACATCCTTTGGTTCCACAGCGCCGGCTGGCCCTTGGGGTTGTGCGGCGTGTGGCAGAAGACGCACATATCCGCCTCGGTCGGGGAACGCACTTCTCCGGGGCCGCTGGCGGAGAGGTTGTGCTTGGAGTTGATAATACTGTGTGAGTCTTGAGCTGGCGCCCAAAAGGCGGCGAGCCAGGCCAAGAAAAAGCAAGCGAGGTTTAGGGCCTGGTTTTGTCGCAGGTTAGCCGGACTGGTCAGACCGGTCGGACGGATAGCGACCTCAGTTCTACTACCTTGATTGATTGGCGCGAAGTCTTTCATGGCTTACCAGTATATCGAAAAACCTGGATGCGCCGGTTGTGCGTATCCGCCACATAGATTTCATCGGCGCGGTTGATGGCGATGGCGTTGGGCAACCAGAACTGGCCGGGGGCGGGACCGGTTTCGCCCCAGTTCATCAGCAATCGGCCCTGATCATCAAAAATCTGCACGTTGTCAAATACCGCGTCCACCACGTAAAGGTGGCCCTCAGAGTCAGCCGCCACGCCTTTGGGACGGCTGAAACTACCCGGGCCATCGCCCACGCTGCCAAAGGTCCGCAGAAACCGGCCTTCCGCATCGAAGACTTGGACCCGGTTATTCAACGAATCGGTGACGCAAATCCGGCCGCCGGAATCCGCGCTGACATGGGTCGGAAAATTAAACTCGCCCGGGCCGCCGCCGCGCTGACCGAACTTGGATAGGAACGCCCCGCGCACATCGCAGACCACGACCTGATGCCGTTGCGCGTCGCTGATGTAGAGTTTGTCGCCCAGCACCGCCAAGCCGGACGGGCGTTCCAGTTCACTGGTGATTTCAAACAACAGTTTCCCCTTTGCGTCAAAGGCGATCACCTTCCCCAGCACCGAGTCCGCCACGAAAATTGTCTGCCCGTGGCGAGCCACGGCCACCGGGGATTTGAACCGGATCGGGCCGACCGATTCCCAACGAGTCCATTTCTTCCGCGCCAGATCAAGGAGGCAAACGGTGTTGGCCCCGGTGTCGGTGACGAGCAGGTTGCCGGCCTCATCCACACAGAGGCCGAAGGGTTTGTCGAGTTTGCCTTTGTCCTTCGCCGCGCCGGTGAACCAATCCGCCACCCGGTTGAGGGTGGAGGGTTTGGCCCCGATGTCCGCCGGGCTGGCGATGTCTCGCACATAGACCACGCGCGGCGCGGCGGGCGGCGGAGGCCAGGCCGGCAAAGGATTCACTTTCGCCGCGGAACTTGCCAGGCAAGTCGAGACGCAGAATAGTAAAAGGCTGGCAAGCCGCAGCCCCGCCCCAAAGCCGCGCGGCGGATTGCCGGAGATAATTGCCGCAGAGTCCGAGAAGTGGGCCACCGAACCAAGGAACAAGCGGGAAGGTCTCCCGCTCCCCCGCGAAGGGCCAGCGGGTCGGGGTGAGGGGGAACCGTCGTGCTGACATTCCCAAACCTTTAGCCTGGCGTCCCAGCCTATCCCCTCACCATGAACGCTCCGCGCCGGAGGGCACGCCTCATCCTCCGCCAAAGCGAGCCTGCGGTTAAGCGGTTCAAAGCGCGAAAGCACATTCGACGAATTCTCCCCCTGCCTCGCTCCCCTTCCGAAGCGGAGCGAGAACTCACCACCCAACGGTAGCCGGGAAAACGGATTTGTTAGCGCCGGTTTGAAAGGTAGCAGCCGACATAAGGAGGCTCTGACTCTTGCGCGTGCAGGTCCAAAAACACCGAGAGCTTTGAGCCTCCTTACGTCGGCTGCTACCACCGACGTGGAACTTTTCAAACCGGCTCTTAGTGATTCAAACTTCATCGGCGCCTAAAAGGTTCGTTTCAAATACACGAAGAAGTAATTGCGGTCCCGCTCTTCCCGCACCGCCCCCGTCAGCGTCATCTGGGCGTTGTATTCGTAACCGGTGCGAAAGTTCAATTTACCACGGACCCAGCTCAGCCCGGTGCGGGCGGAGCCGTAGTTTTGTTCCGTGCCCATGATGTCCTGGAGCGAATAGCCTCCCTCGGCGTACCAGGCGAGCGCCGCGCTTAGTTGCAGGTTGTAGCGGCCGACGGCCTGGTAGCGAGTCTGGTTGGAATCATCCGGGTAGCGGTAGAAACTTTCGCTGAAATCCAGGCTGAAGGTTGAGTTATCGAACGGCTGCCACGAGCCAGTCTGGTAGAAGCGCCAGGAGTCGTATTGGGTAAAGCTGGAATCATACTCCTCATATTCGGCCCCGAGACGCAGCCAGCGCCAGGTGAAGTCCGTGCCGCCTACCAGATCGGTAAGGGTTTCCGTCAGCGCCGTGGGCGGGGCGTTGTTGTCCAGCCAGTTGAGGCGGCCGTAAAGCCCGAAACAGTTGAACAAGTCCAACCGGATCTGCACGGTGCCGTTCAGGGACGCGAAGGACGCGTTATACAGCGAGAGGCTCTGGTAAGTCACAAGCACCTCGTCGCCGTCGTGCAGCACCAGGCTACCCATGATCAGCCGGATTTCGGTCAGCTCACCCGTGGGGATGACCATGTAATCGGTGTTTTCGATGGCCTGGCCGCCCGGGCCGCGGACTAAGATCGTGGAAACGAGCACTCGCGGTTGGTTGAGGTAAGCGGGACGGTAGTTGGGATTGGTGAGGAGGTGGAGTTGGTGTTTTTCGTCCAACTTCGTCAGCACGCTGCCGGATGCTTCATGATCCTCGTGGTCGGCGATAATCCCGCCGCCCAAGGAGAGCCGCCCCCAGTCGCCGAGGCGTTTGGTGTAATCCTCGTGCAACCCGACGCCATAGCGGTCGTTCGAGCCCGAACTAGAGAGGCCCGAGCTAGAGCGGCCCGAACTGGTGTCGTAACTGCCATGCCCGTCGAACGTGGACGTGAGGCTGTCATAGAGCCGGTGCCGCACACCCGCAGAGCCTTGGACCATCGAGGAGGTCGTCGGGTCCATGGTGCTGTGGTTGAAATCAACCGTCAAAAAGCTGTCAAGTTTAGGCCGGTGATTGAAGGTGATATTCTCGTTGGCGTTGATGGTCTCGGTTTGCTGGCCGGAGTAATCATACTGGCTATAACTAGCGCCCGTGGTGGCCGTGCCCTGCCGTCGGCTGCCGAAGGTTTCCGAATCGGACAGGCTGACCGTATGGTTCACGCTGCTCTGCGTCGGGCCGGCGTTGTACGAATTATCGAACTCGTCGTAGCGGTAGATCAGCGTGGATTGCCCCGTGTCCCGCTTGTGGGTGCCGTTGAAGTTGAAATAGGTTTCGTCAATCTGGGTCACGTCGCTCAGGCCGCCGGAGTTTTGCAGGCCGGTGGAGGTTTCATTCCGAACCCCCATGTCCGCGTTCAGGCTCAACGTCTCCGTGGTCCAGCTCATGCGCCCGGCATAGCGGGTACTATCCACAGTATAGGTGCTGAAGACATCGTAATTGCGGAAGGTATGATCCTGAGAGGCGTCGAAGGAAGCGTTGTAAGGCTTGCCCGAGAGCAGGTTGACCTGGAGAAAGTAACGCAGCAAGTTCTGGTCTTCATTGCGCGTTTCGTTTGAGCCCGGACTCTTGAACGAGTCGTTCAGCCAGCCCAATCCGCCCTCACCGTTGAAGTCGAAGGTGAGCAGGTTCGGGTGATAAATGGAGCCGCCGGTCCGCAGCCCTAACAGCGGAATGACGGAGAGTTGTTCGTGAACGGAACTGGAACTTCCCAGGCTCACATTCTCATGCAAGCCCTCTACCTCCACGCCGACACTCGCTTCGGGCAGGCGCATCCGCAGCCACCGCGGATCTTCCTCGCTGGCCCACTGCGCCCCACAGTGGCCCGCCACTAGGAGCCACCCGCCCGTCAGGAGACTCCGCCAACTCCAAGATGGAAAACGCGGGTTCATTTTTTCGGGGCAGCAGTGCCAGTCTTGTCCCGGCCTTTGAGCAGTTTGTTCTGACCGCTCTGATGCGCAGCATGGCAGGTCAGGCACGCCGTCCGGTCACCCGCCGCGCGATGCCGTTCCACCTTCTGCAAATCGGCCAGCTCGTGGCAATCATAACACAGCGTCGGCACGGCCTTGGCCAGCAACTTGGCGGTAGCCCCGGCATGAGGATTGTGGCAGGAGGCACATTCCCCGTTCGCCACCGGTTGGTGGACGGACTTGGCGCCGACCGCTTGCTTCTCAATTTCCTCGTGACATTCGAGGCACAACTTACCGACCGCCTTGGACAGCAGCTTCGGGTTCTCCGATTGGTGCGGGGAATGACAGGTGGCACATTCCCCGTTCTCCGCCGGCAGATGTTTGAACTTGGAAGTGGCAATGAGTTTCTGGATGTCTTCGTGGCACTCGAAACACAACTTGGCATCCGGCTTGAGCAACAGCTTCTTGTTCTCCGACTGGTGCGGGTTATGGCAGGAGGCGCACTCGCCATTCTCCACCGGTTGGTGTCTGACCTTTCCGGCGGCGATATTCTTTTCCACGTCCTCGTGACACTCGAAGCACAGCTTGCCATCGGGCTTGAGCAACAACTTCTTGTTCTCCGACTGGTGCGGGTTATGACAGGAAGCACATTCGCCATTCTCCACCGGCTGGTGTTTCACCTTCCCGGCGGCGAGGTTCTTTTGCACGTCCTCGTGACATTCAAAGCACAGCTTGCCATCGGGCTTGAGCAACAGCTTCTTGTTCTCCGACTGGTGCGGGTTATGGCAGGAGGCACATTCGCCATTCTCCACCGGCTGGTGTTTCACCTTCCCGGCGGCCAAGTTTTTTTGCACATCCTCGTGACACTCGAAGCACAGCTTGCCATCGGGCTTGAGCATCAACTTCTTGTTCTCCGACTCGTGCGGGTTATGACAGGACGCACATTCGCCATTCTCCACCGGTTGGTGTTTCACCTTCCCGGCGGCGAGGTTCTTTTGCACGTCCTCGTGACACTCGAAGCACAGCTTGCCATCGGGCTTGAGCAACAGCTTCTTGTTCTCCGAGACATGGGGCGCGTGGCAGGAGGCGCATTCGCCATTCTCCACCGGCTGATGCTTCACTTTACCAGCCGTGAGGTTCTTCTCCACCTCCTCATGACATTCAAAGCAGAGCTTCCCGTCGGGCTGGAGCAACAGCTTCTTGTTATTCGACTGATGCGGGTGGTGGCAGGAGGCACATTCGCCATTCTCCACCGGCAAATGTTTGACCTTCGCCGTGGTCAGGTTTTTCTGGAGATCGTCGTGACACTCGAAGCACAGCTTCTCGCCGAGCTTGAGTACCAGCTTTTTGTTCGGCGAATAGTGCGGCGCATGGCACGAGGCACATTCGCCATTCTCCACCGGTTGGTGTTTGATCTTCGCGGCGAAGAGGTTCGTTTGGACGGCTTGATGGCAATTGAAACAGACCTCGCCGGGCTTGCCGCGCATCTTCTGCGAAAACTGCGATTCGTGGCAGGCGGTACATTCCTTCTTGGCAAACGGCGGATGTTTGAAGAGTTCCGTCCGCACCGGAAGCGCGACCAGCGGCGCCCCGGCATTGGTGGTGAAGGCGGTTGGGTTCGAGGTCAGCGCGACCAGGGCATTCGTGGTCGCGCCGGGCTGCGGCACGCCGTCGAAGAAGAACGTAAGCCACTTCTGCTTGTTCTGGGTGCTGCAACCCACTAGGAGCGCCAGAACGCCCAGCGCCAGCCAGAGTCCCTTGGTGCGGGGCCAGTGGGCGCGTAGTTTTAGTTTGGTCAACGGCGAATTCATTCGGCTGCGGGCAAGCGGGGCTGCGGGACGCTACCAGGTCATTTCTTTTTCACGAAGCCGTACACGTTGACCATGCGGCTGCCAAATTGACTGGTTACCAAGATCACGTATTCGCACTGGTAACCCGGGGCTACGTACTTCTGAAAATAACCGACGTTGTCGTAATCCAGCTCCACCGCGGCGGGCAGGACCAGTTCGCCGTAGGTGCTGACTCCGGGTTGGCCGAAAAACATCAACAGCTTGCCCTCGGTATCGAAGACTTGAACCACCTGCGTGGTGGCGTCCACGACATACGCCAGGCCCGCGCGGTCCACCGCCAGGCCTTTGGGGCGCGCGAAGAGTCCCGGCCCGACGCCTTGCTGCCCGAAGGTGCGGAGGTATTTGCCTTCGAGATCGTATATCTGCACCAGAAAGGCCCCGGTGTCCGAAACCAGCAGGCGACCCTGTTGGTCCACGGCAAGATTCGTCGGCGAGAACAGCTTGGCTTCGGGGCCCGCGCCCTCGCGCGGAATGGAGAACAGGAGTTTCCGGTCAGCCTTGCCATACACCCGCACCACATGGCCCTTGAGATCCGCCACGTATAGGCGGTCGGCGGTGATGGCCACGTCACAGGGCTTGATTTCACTTTTGTCCCCAATCGCCCCCCGAAAGGAGTCGTCCTTCCCATAGATCAACACCTGGCTGCGGCCGGTGTCCGCCACATAACGCGTTCCGTCCGCGTCAATGCTGACATTGATCGGGGTCTCCATCCGATTCTCGCCCCGCGGTGCGAAATAACGGGTCCGCTTCTTTGCCAGATCGAAGATTTCGAGCGCGCTGGCCATAGTGTCGCAGACGAAAACTTTCCCATCATAGAGCGCCAAGCCGTAGGGCTTTATCAAGCGGTTGGCGGGGGTGGTCTTGCCCGTGATGTAATCCGCGAAACTGCTGGGCCGGCCCAACTCCACGTCGGAGGAGAAGGCGGTCAGGAATTGCACGCGCGGCTCATCCGGCGGCGGCGGGAAGAAGGTGGGTTTCGGCCCGTCGGGCTTAGGGTTGGTGGCGCAACCGCTCAGCAGCGCCAGCAACCCGGCGCAGACTCCGACCACTCCGAGGCTCAATCTGATACTTAGAAATTGAAATGGCTTTTTCATCTGGTTAAACCGACCGCAAACGGATATCCGCCGTGTTGGCGGCTGCAACTCTCGCCGCCGTCAATCGCCGCCGCGCGGCGCGGGATAAAACGGTTTCCGATTCTGCGACAGCGGCGCGCCAGACTACCACGGACTGCGCTGGCGGGCCAAGCATCATCTTGGCTTCGGAGCGACTCCGCGCTCCGGGCAGCAGTGCCTAGCAGCCTGTCGGACTTAGGGCGAAGAGATTTCTGAACATAGTGCTTTTTGAAAGCAACTTTCTTGGGTTGACGCCGAGCGCAGGACCGCCGAGCAACCGGCGAGCAATCCTCACCAAACTGAAAAGCGGGCCTTGGTCAATTGCTTAACCAAGGCCCGCCTGATTCTAAACCGCAGGTCGAGCCTTACGGCGCCGTCACCGTGATCCAGTTGTTGGAGGTGGACGTAACGTTTCCACCAGGAGTGTAACCCCGGAGCGCAATGTTGAACAAGAGGTTCGTCGCATACGTATTCGTGAACGAGAACGACGCGTCCTGGCTGTAAACCACTTGCGAGGACGGCAAGTTACCGCCGCTAAAACTCCACCGCCACAGCGTCACACTGTTCGTGTTGATGCTGGTGTTGGTGAAGTTGACGGTCAACGGACTCGGACCGCTACGGGTGCTGGCCGAGAATGTCACAGCCGGACGGACCGCCACCGTGATGTAGTTGGAACGAACCACGGTTTCACCGTTGGCCGTCAGGCTGACATTATAGACGCCAGGTGCGGTATAAACATTGGTCGGGTTGGCCAGAGTGGACGTCTTACCGTCACCAAAGTTCCAACTCCAATTGGTCGCACCGGTGCCCAGGTTCGTGAAGCCGATACTCAGGTTGGTGAACCCGGTTGTCGTGAAGGCCTTGAAGTTGGCCGTCGGGAACTGGTTCAGCACCTTGGTCTCGGCATCGTTGAGCAGGGCCGTTGCATACGTCGGATTATGCACGCCCAAGCTTCCGTCGTGCAGCAACATGTAGATGTTGAAGCGCGCCTGTTTGATCACGTCAGGAATCTTGGTGGCCTGGTCCGTTGCATTTGGTCCCGCATTCGAGGTGTTCGGCGTCGGGGCCAGAGCTCCGGTCGTGGTGTAATCCCAGTTATTCGCCCCCTTGGTGAGTCCAAGGGCTGGCCCTTTGTTAATGGCCCATTGATTCAACAACGAAACAATGCGCGTAATAGCGTTGGTGTTTGCGAGCATCGTCTCTTCATACAGTGGGACACTCCCGTGACAGCCACTGATCGTGCAGTTCTTGGTATCCATCGCAAACGTGTGGCCCGTCACTTTGGTTGTGGCATTCACGTCATAGACGGGCACATGGCAGGTGGCGCACTGATTCGTGTTGTAGCCGCCACTGCGAGTCAGAGCCACGCCATGCGCGATCGACATGTTGGTCGCCACGCCGCTGGAATTCGTGTTGAAGTAATCCGGCTGCAAAATGCCGATCAAGACGTTGTACTGCACCGAGTGATGCGGCGGACGACTCAAACCGTTGATGTTCGTAGTCAAAACCACACTGACGGCCGAGTTGGTCGGCGTGACGACGATGTTTGTCAGGTAACTTCCGACGATATTGGTCCGAATGTAGGTCACCGCCCCGTAGGTGTTGGTGGTGTAGGCGTAAATCGGAACGTTCGTCTGGTTGGTCACCGGATCCCCGGCTGCGGTAGTGGTGGTCAGCCCATAACCACGGCCATCCCAACGGGCGCCGCGGGAGTTATGGCACTGAGCGCAGACCTGAACCTCCGGATCATACATGCTGGCAAAGGCCGCGCTGTAGAACACCACATTCGTGCCCGTCCTTTGTCCTTGGGCGTTCAGCGTGTAGTTCGTCCGCTTGTCCGTAGTGGTCGGCATCGTG
>CAIKLQ010000719.1 GCA_903828255.1 uncultured Verrucomicrobiota bacterium | reverse complement strand
TCCGTTCGCCCCGGGCTGGCGGAGACGCAGCGGGAAGCGGTGTTGGAGCGTTGGTATCGCCAGCAACTCAAGCAACTGATCCCGCCGCTGATCGAGAAATGGCAGGCCATCTTGGGCGTCACGCTTGCGGAGTGGGGCGTCAAAAAGATGAAAACCCGCTGGGGCACCTGCAATGCCGAGGCCCGGAGAATCTGGTTGAACCTCGAACTCGTCAAGAAGCCGGTGTCGTGCCTCGAATACATCGTGGTCCATGAACTGGCCCATCTGATCACGCGAAACCACGACGAGCGTTTCGTGGCGCTGATGAACAAACACCTGCCGCAATGGCGAGCCCATCGGGCGGCATTGAATGCCGCGCCGCTTTCACATAGCGATTGGAACTACTGATTATGAAACTCCCGTGGCACACCTGCGCTTGGCGCATGGCCGTTATGATCGCACTCCCCTTTGCCTGGCTCGTGGCGCATCAGGCAGACGCAGCCGAGGCTTGGGAGACAGTTAGCCCACCGGACAACGGCGAGGCGCTGGTGAATCCCGGCATGGGCTGGACGCTGCATTTTTATTCCAACTTCATCGAGAACTACGGCTCGAAACTGGAACCATCCGACACGCTCGACGATTGGCCCGGGTTGGCGGTGATTTATCTGCGCGTGCCGTGGTCATTCCTCGAACCGAAGGAAGGCGAGTTCAACTGGTCTCTCTTCGACACGCCGGCGCAACGCTGGATCGCCAAGGGCAAGAGGATTGCCATCCGGGTGAGTTGCTCGGAAAGTTGGTGGCGTCACGCCACGCCTAAATGGGTGCAGGACGCGGGCGCGAAGGGCCTGGATTTTGAATTTGGCAAAGGCCCGCGGCCCGGCGGACCGCTGTGGGATCCGGATTATCTCGATCCGGTGTTTCTCGAAAAGCTCGACCACTTTCTCGCCGCGTTGGCCCGGCGCTACGATGGCAATCGGAATGTCGCGTTCATTGACGTCGGCTCGTTTGGCATGTGGGGCGAGGGCCATACCGGCTTCAGTAGCCGGCTCGACGAGACCCAAACGCTGGCGGTGGTAAAGCGGCACGTTGAGCTTCATTTGAAACATTTCAAGCACACGCTCCTTTGCATCAGCGACGATGTGGCCGGGCCCAGCAAGCCGGGGCGACGTTTCCCAGCGATGGACTACGCGCTCGCGCAAGGCGTCACGATGCGCGACGACAGCATCTTGGTTCAGCCGCCACCGAACTCCTGGTATCACGCCGAGATGGCGCAGGAATTTTGGCCGCGTCTGCCCGTAATCCTCGAACACGAACATTACGGCGGCTCGAAGGCGCGTAAAGCGTGGAGCGGCGATTTGCTGCTCAAGTCCGTGGCGGATTACCACGCCAGTTACATGTCCATTCACTGGTGGCCGCGGGAGGAACTGGAGGAGAACCGCGAAACCATCGCCCGCATCAATCGCCGTTTGGGTTATCGGATTCAACTGAAGGAGATCCGCTGGCCTGGTGAAATCAAGTTAGGTGAACCCTTTGTCGTGGAAACCGCTTGGGCCAACGCCGGCGTGGCGCCTTGCTACGATGGCGGTTTCTGGGCCTTGACGGTCAAAGACGAGAAAGGCGGCATCGTGTCGGTCCAAGTGGACGAGGGTTTCGATGTCAAGAACCTCAAAGTCGGCACCCCCGAGCAACCTCCGGTGGAGAAACTCCAATCGCGGTTCACGGTTGCCTTCCGCCACGAAGAGGCTGGGGGCACTCACGCGCCACCAACCAGACCAGGTAGTTACGACGTGTTCGTGTCACTGGGCCAACGCGACGGCACGCCGCTGATCGCCATGCCCCTCCCATTCCCGGACGGGCAACGGCGATACAAGGTGGGTGAGATCCGGGTGAAATAAATGATTCGCCCGGACCAACAACCGGAGATTTTCAGAAAGGTGAGCGCCCGGTCGCGCTTGCTGCGCCCGGCCCTTTTGGCTTTCAGGGGAAAGGTTTATCTCCACCTGCCCGCCCCGTTTTCAATCCTCCCTCCATGAAATTTGAACCACTCGTCTCCCCCATAGAGAGTGCGCCGTCGTCCAGCGCCGGCTTCACTCTTGAAGCTGCGCCGTTTGCGGGTCAGACCTTCACCGTTACCTTCCGCGTCTGCGAGAATCCCGTTTGTCCGTGTGGCGCAGTGGGTTTTGAGTGTCACTCCCAACCTCCTACGGATTCGCCGGTGCGCTTCGACCTCGATGTGATCCTCCGGCAGATCAACACGCAGGTTGCCGCCACGCCTGCCGGGGTCGCGCTGGGACGGGCTTTCGTCGCGGAGGCGCAGGAAGCTCAGTGGGAAGGTCTCCGGCACTTCTTCCTCGCCACCAAACGCCGGCAGATGGAAACCATGAACCTCGACACCCTGGTCGTGGACCTGCCCGCTGACGTGACCAGCGGAGGTGGCACGATGGTCGCCTACCGGGAAATTTTTCCCTGGGCCGAGCCGCTCAAGTTTACCCGCGATGGCGAGGAATGGCTGGTGGACGACCAACACTGTGTGCAGCCTGGTTGTGGTTGCACGGAGACGGCGCTGGCGTTCTTCCGCGTACCGGCCGGGAACGTGGCGATCGCCGAACCGCTCCAGTGCGTCAGCCTCCTGTATCATGATTACGTCACCAGCAAAACCAGTGTCCGGGAAGCCCACCGCGGCAGCCTGGCACCGGACGACTTGATGTCGGCCCTGCGTTCCGCCCAGCCAGACCTGGTCCCTCTGCTGCGCCTTCGGCATGACCACTTGCAGCAACTCGGGCGGCGGTTGATGCCCAAGCCGGGGACCACGACTGCTTGGCCGGGCTCCCCGTTACCGGGGGATTCTTTGCAGGCTGAGAGGGCGGATTGGCAGCGGCAACCGCCACCGCCGCCAGTGGGCCGCGCCCCGAGCCGCCCTGGCCGCAATGCTCCGTGTCCTTGCGGGAGTGGAAAGAAATTCAAAAGGTGTTGCGGTGCAACCTGATCGTACCGCCGGAGTGCGTTTGGTTACGGCAAAAAAGAGAAAGGCCGGACAACAGGTCCGGCCTTTTCACACACACAGCGCTGAGAGAACGCAGCGCCAACAACGACATCAATTTACCAGCGTCCCGTTTTCTGCCCAGTCACCATTACGGGGGACAACGAGACAATTCCCCGGGCGCGCTGCGTCCCGAACGATAACCCCGGGCCAAGCGGGTGAAATTGATCGCTTCCCGCCCCGGCTCCGCGCTCCACTGGGAGGTT
>CAIKLQ010000718.1 GCA_903828255.1 uncultured Verrucomicrobiota bacterium | reverse complement strand
TCAATCGGCCCGACAATGGCGCTGGCTTCATGGTCGGCGAACAAAGTGCTGAAATCGAACGGGTCTCCCGCCGCGAGGCCAAAGCGGTTGACTTCAACGCCGTTCAAGTAAAAGACCGCGCCGTCATCAATCTGGTGCCGCAGGTTCAACTTAACCCCGGTGGTGTTGCAGCCAGAGAAATTGAAATGCGCGCGGACGTACAGGGTGGTGTAATGAACCCCCGAGGGGTTGTTGCGAGAGACGAAAGTCCGGATAGGAACGACCTCAGAATGGTCGTTGTTATCGCCGAGTGGCTGCAACCCCTTGGGCCAGGCGCTGTCGTTATATGCGACTCCCTTCCAGGTCGTGCCCAAGTCATCGCCGCTGTTGTTGTAGCTCCACTGGGTGCCGTCCGTGAACGTGAACAGGGTGACCGGTTGTTTTGGCCCGCCAATCGAAACGTTCACCGGCACCGACGAGGTACTCAAAGTTGAACTATCCGTTGCCCGGACGGAAAACGTGTAAACATTGTCCGCCAGGTTCGAAACAACCAACTGGTAGGGTGGGGAGGTCCGCTCCCCAATCTTGTTGCTGGATTGGAAAAACTCCACTTTGGTGATGGTTTTCGAGCCAGCCGCCGTCGCGGTGGCCGTAATCGTCACGCTCGCACCCGAGTCCAGGATGCTGCCGTTCGCGGGGCTCGTGGTCGTCACCGTCGGCAGCACCAAGCCATTGGGCTCGGCGAGGGTCTGGAGAAAAGTGCCCGGGATGGGTTGCAGCGAACTGGCGGGAGTGAGGTCGGTGGTTTTGCGCCAGGCCACCTGGCAATAGTCGTTGCCGCCGGCTTCTTTCCACAGGGCATAGACATAATAGCGTTGGCCGGCCACCAAATGAATCACCTCGGAAGTCTTCGGATCTCCCAATCCCGGCTCGACGAAAATCCTGGTGCCGCCAGTTTGCTCCGCGATCATCACCGCATCTTGCGGCAGGGCATTCGTACTCAGAAACAACTGCCCGTCATCGTCACTGCGAAGGAATAAGTTGTAATCCGCAGTTTCAGTCGGCACCAGCCAACCCCACATGCGGCCGCCGTAATTTTCGTGGGTATCGTCGGGGTAGAAACCGCGGGTGTTAAAGGAGTCCACAAACCCGGATTCATCCGAGGCGTCGGCTTGATACCTCGGGTCGTCGAGCAGCGTCTGAACCGTAGCCCCGGTAATGCCCAGCCACGTTTCGATCGTCAAGCCGCCGGACTGTGATAGAAAGGCGGTGAAGGTCTTGGTGCTGCCAGCGAGAATCGTGTTGGGGAGGGTAGCCGTGTCCTGGACGTTGTTCACGGTCAGCGTGTAAGTGGTGCCCGGCGTCTGGGCGCTGGTCGTAAGTCTGACCTTGGTCGCGCTGAGAACTTCAACCGTGGGAGAGATGGTCAATCCCCCGCTCAGACCGTAGTTCCCGACAGTGCCAGCGGTCGCCGCCGTGACGGGCTCGGAAAAGACCACCGTCACATTGGTGTACTGGGCACTACCGGTGACGCTGACAATCGTCGGCTTGCTGATGTCGGCATTGACCGTCAACGTGGCCGGAAGGGAATTCGTACCGCCCGCGGCGTTGGTGATGCCGATACTGAATGTCTTGCCGTTCTCGCTGAATGGAACATTCGTGATGGTGTAAGCAGGCGCGGTGGCGTCCGTGATGTTCACCCCGTTCCGTTTCCATTGGAAGGTCAACGGCGCAGTGCCGTCAAAGCCCACCGTCAAGGTCGCGGTGCCATGCTCATCCACGGTCAGGTTCTGGGGTTGGGCGGTAATGGTGGGAGCGGCATCGGGGCCCACCAACGAAGTCGTAACGTTAAGATCGTCAATCGCCTGAAGGACGCTGGAGCCGCCGGTGCGGGAGCCAATGGCGAACTGGCCTTGCGACGGCACATAACCCGGCAGCACCAGATTCCGATACACCGGGATGCCCTTCCAAGTGACGTTGAGGGTGCCACTGCGGGTCAATTGAATGATAACGTCCTCAAACTGGCTCGTCACCATATCCGCCACGGTGAACAACGTGTGGGCGATCGTGACACCACCATATTTCACATCAATGGCCGGAGCCTCTTTGCCGCCGTTGTCATAGACATCAAACACCACGCTGATGCCAGTACCAGAGCCCTCTTCGGGGGGATTGGAACTCGAAGTGATGTCGGGGCCGAAGTTGAAGGAAGTGCC
>CAIKLQ010000717.1 GCA_903828255.1 uncultured Verrucomicrobiota bacterium | reverse complement strand
GTGAGCGGCGAAGCCCTACGCGCCCTCGCCGCCGTGCTGGAAGCCGCCGGCAAAGCCGGAGATCTAGCCACGATCACGGCCCGCCTCCCGGAAGTGGACCGCCAATTTGCGGCGTTGAAGGCGGCCCTCACGTAACCCCTTATCCATGCAATTGCGAGAACCACGAAAGACACGAAAACAGGGGCCGAACAGCAATTTCCGGCCGAGGCCCTCGCTTCACCAAACGGTGCCCGGAAGGAGTCCCTGCTGGGTAACTTCGCTTCCTGCGGTTGGCTTTAGTGTTTATTTCGTGTGGTTCGTGGTGCAACTGGATTGTTACGGCTTAGACCGGGTTAGACCGAACCCATCAAAAGGGCGGGTCAAACCCAGTCAAACCGAGTCAAACCACTTTTCGCATGAAACCAGTGATGCGGGTTCAAACAGCCTCGCGGACTTGCCGCACGCGATGCCAAACCGGGCTCGCGGTGGACTTTGGGAGCGGAAAGCCGGTCACAGACCGGCGCTCCGGCCGCTCGGCGGCCGATTTCTTGTGACAAGACCGAGGACGATGGGCAGGCTGGCAGGCAGATGTTCGTGAGGAATTTTACAAACATTCTACGGCTGGCGTTTTCGGCCGCCTGCACCGCCTTGGCGCAGGCGGAGGACGGCGGCGCGGCGCGCCCGGGCGTGCCGGAACAGTTTCGCGTGAGCAATTGGACCACCGAGCAAGGGTTGCCGCAGAACACCATCACGGCCCTGACCCAAACGCGGGATGGCTATGTGTGGGCGGCGACGCGTTACGGGTTGGCGCGGTTTGATGGCATCCAGTGGACGGCGTTCGTGAACGAATTGAGCGCGCTGGACAACGAGACTCTCAATGTGCTGAACCTGGCGGAAGACACGGTCGGACGCCTCTGGTTACATTCGCAGCGATCACTGACTTGTTACGCAGCGGGTGGGTTCAAACGGTGGCCACTGGAGACCCTGCCCTTCCCGGGAGCCATCCAACATATCTGGGCCAGTCGCGCGGGTGGGCTTTGGGTGACGAAGGTCGGCGGGCTTTTTCATCTGTCCGAAGGCCAGGCCGAGTCGGTGGTCAGTCTGCGGCAGATGATGGGGAATTGGGGGGAGAATGGAGGGGAACTGGAGCAGGCCTGGGAAGATGGCCACGGGCGGCTGTGGGTGAAGGCCAGTTGGGCCTCTGGCACCCGATCGTTGTGGTTTCGGTTGGACCCGAAGACCCAGGTTGTCGAACCGCTGGCACAGTTGTTTGGGTTAACCGAGCCGAAAGACATCGGCGCGGTGATGGAAGACCGGGCGGGGCGGCTCTGGGCGGGCCGGCCCGGCGAGTTGTTATGCCGGGATGGCCGGCTCACGCGCTTTGCGGCCAGCACGGCTTGGGGTGACGCCCCGGTGAAGGCCTTGGCGGAGGATGCGGCGGGGACCGTGTGGATCGTTTCGCATGGGGCGGTTCAATTGCATTGCTTGGCGGCGGGGCGATTCACGAGCTTTGGCCAGGCCGCAGGTATCCGCAACGCGGATGACATCCGGTGTTTGCTGTCCGATCGGGAGCTAAATGTGTGGGCGGGTTCGGGGGCGGGTGGGCTATACCGATTGCAGCCGCGCCAACTTGTGGCCTTGCTGACCGGGTCGGCCAGCACCGTGGATGAAATCTACTCGGTCGCGTCCGGACCCGACGGACGGGTATGGCTGGCGACCCCCAGCGGGTTGGTCCGGTTTCGGCATGGAGATTTTATGACCTTCACCAACGCGGCGGCGCGGCGGCCGGATGGCGTCCTGTCACGGACGCGCATGGCACTCGAAGATCACACCGGCGTGGTCTGGTGCGGACTGGATTCAGGACTGGCGACATTGCAAACGAATGTCTTTGCCCAAGTCGCGACCCCCTCCCTTGAGGGTAGGCGGCGAGTGACCTCGCTGCTGGAGGATCGCCAGGGGACCTTGTGGCTGGGAACACCCTCCGGATTGCTCGAACGACGGGAAGGAGAGTTCCGCCTGTGGACGACGAATGACGGGCTCTCCGCACCAGGGGTCTTCGGGTTGGCAGAGGGGAACGATGGCAGCCTGTGGGTAGGCACCGAGCACGGTGGGGTGAACCAGTTTAAGGATGGTCAATTCCAGGCTTTCACGCCTCGCAACGGACTGTTGGACGATAACGCTTGGCCATTGCGGGCGGAGGCAGACGGAACCGTCTGGGTGGGCACCCCGCGCGGCTTAAACCGGATTCGGGGTGGAGAAATCCGCTCGGTCACGATGAGCCAAGGGTTATATGACAATCTCGCGTATTGCCTCCTCGAAGACCGCCAGGGGCGCTACTGGAGCTTCTGTAATCGAGGCATCTGGCGGATGAGGAAAGCGGACCTGAACGCGGTCGCCGATGGTCGGCAGGCCCTGCTGACGTGCGTCAGCTACGGCGAGAGCGATGGCATGGCGAGCACGGAAGGGAATGGCGACCAGCAGCCCAACGCGGCGGCGCTGCCCAATGGCGAGCTGTGGTTTCCCACCACCCGCGGGGTGGTGCGGCTCGACCCGGCGAACATGCGGGACAATCAAGTGCCGCCTGGCGTGGTCATCGAGGAAGTGCGCGCGGATGAAGAGGTCGTATTCAAAGACGGCGGGCTTTGCGGTGGTGGCACGGGTAGTGGCACGGGCGTCTCGCCTGTGAGTTTCGGTTCGCCCCGGCGCGATGCCCGTGCCACTACGAACGCGCCACTCCGCTTGCCGCCGGGGCGGGCGCGCGTGCTGCAAATTCGCTACACCGCCAACACCTTCGTGGATTCGGATTTGGCGCGGTTTCGCTATCGGCTGGAGGGCCACGAGACGGCGTGGCAGGAGGTGCGGCAGCGGCGGGTGGCGATCTACACGAACCTGCGGCCAGGGGCGTATCGTTTCGTGGTGGAGGCTTGCAACAGTCACGGTTATTGGAGCGCTCAGACGGCCACGTTTGCGTTTTCGCTGGCGCCGCAGTTTTATCAGACTTGGGCATTTCGTGGGTTGTGCGCTGGCGGTGTCGTGGCGCTGGCGGGAGGCTGGGAGTCGCGTCGCCGCAGGGCCCGGCAACGGCGGCAACGGGAAGCAATGCAAAGCGCCGTGCTGGAGGAACGGAGCCGCATCGCGCGCGATTTGCACGATGATCTCGGCGCCAGTCTCACCGGCATGGCCTTGCAAGTGGACGCGGCCCAAGAGTTGCCCGCGCCGGAAGTGTTCCGGGCGCGGCAGCAAGCCTTGGCGATCTCGCTGCGCGCGGCGGTGGGGCGGATGCGGGAGGCGATTTGGACCGTGGATCCCGCATGCGACACGCTGGAAAGTTTTTGCACCTATCTCAGCCAGCACGCCGAGACGTTCCTCGGTAGCGCCGGTCTGCGCTGCCGGTTGGACATTCCCGCCATCCTGCCACCACACGCACTGGCTCCCGAGGCGCGGTATCATCTTTTTTTGATCGCCAAGGAAGCCTTGAACAACGCGGTAAAGCACGCGCACGCCAGCGAGGTGCGGGTGGGAGTGAAGCTGGCGGGAGCCAGCGTGATCCTCAGCGTCGAGGACAATGGTCGGGGCCTCGCGGGAGCCACCCGTTCGGCGCGCGTGGCCGGGGTGGTGGCCAAGGCAGAGCCCACTTCCGCGTCGCCGCAACTGGTGGGATCGGGGCGCGGCGTGCGCAATATGCGCCAGCGGGTGGCGGCTTTGGGCGGCGAGTTCGAGTTGAGCAGTTCGGCGGTCACTGGGACGCGTGTGCGCGTCCGCCTGCCGCTGGGGGAAGCTAAGTAAATTCGGCCACCGGAACACGTTTATGCCAGACATTAGAGTTGCATTAGTAGAAGATAACGACGCCATGCGCGAGGGCCTGAAAATGGTCTTGAGCGGGTCGCCCGGATTCACCTGTGTGTGCGCCTTGGCGGATGCCGAGTCGGCCCTGCACCGCATTCCGCTCGAACTACCGGACGTAGTGCTGATGGATATCCACCTGCCGGGCCAATCTGGGATCGAGTGCGTGCGCCAGTTGCGCGCGCAGATACCCAACTTGCGCATCATCATGCTGACGATTGAGGCGAACAGTCAGCGCGTGTTCCATTCCCTGCAAGCCGGAGCGAGCGGTTACCTGGTGAAAAACCTGCCGCCTGCGGAGATCCTTGAATGCATTCAGGAGGCGCACCGCGGGGGCGCGCCGATGTCCAGCCAGATCGCCCGCATGGTGGTGCAGTCCTTTCATCAGCGCGGCGCGGCATCGTCACCGCAGCAACATTTAACGCCGCGCGAGGCGGAGGTTCTCGACTTGTTTGCCCAAGGCTACCGGACCAAGGAAGTGGCGGAGTCGCTGACCATCAGCACCGGGACTGTGGAGTCCCACCTCCGAAACATTTACGCCAAGCTGCACGTGCGCTCCATCGCGGGGGCCGTGGCGCTTTCGCTGCGCCCGCGGAATTGATGTCTTTTGGGCCAGGGGCAGCGCCGGAGCTTGGGGATGGCGCCAATGTCACCGTCCTGGAAAGGCCGCTGGGGGCTGGCGGAACATGGCGGCTTGGTGGGGCTTGGCGGGCTTGGCGGTTCGAGGGGGAGAGTTGCAACGGAGGCACACCAAAGCCCCACGCCATGAACATCGCCGCCGGCAGGCGGGGTGGGCATGGAGGGGGCTGGTGGGACTCACCATAGGCTCTTGTCTCTCTTAACTCTCCCCCTCTCTGATACCACCAAAACTCCCCTTGTGCTCCACCATTGTGCTCCACCAATCGGGTGGTGTAGCCCACCAATTCCGCCTTGGTTCGCCCGGCCAAAACCCCCGTCCGCGCGACCGGCGCCGGGCGACTTGGCTCCGGCTTCGGACGCGCTACTTCGGCTCTGATTGGGATGTGCAACTCTATACTTATGACGCATTCCAATTCCGAGAAACCAACCTTGTCCGTCACCACAGCGGCGGTGGGCCAAACCGTTTCCAAGCCGGCCACGCCCCCGGCCAAACCCCGGCCCGGCGACCGGCACAAAGGGGCGCTACTGCGGCTCTGGTGCGACC
>CAIKLQ010000716.1 GCA_903828255.1 uncultured Verrucomicrobiota bacterium | reverse complement strand
TCGAGCGATTGGTGCCAGCCTTGGAGCGCGTGGAAAAAGCTGCTGGAGAAATGCGCAGCGTTGGCCAGCCGCCAGCGAAATTCGCCCGTGTCATCGAGCGCATGAATGGCCTCGGTCAATTTCACTCCGGCGCGCAATTGGACGGCGACTTTTTCCGCCCGCCGGAGAAACACCCGGTTGGCCGTGCTGGCCGCCGCCAGCGTCACGGCGCGTTCTTCGGGCATTCCCGCATCGAGCAACAGGGCGAGCATGGCGGAGAAATCGCGCTGCAATCGTTTGCGCCGCCACGGCACTCCAAAATAAATCCAGTCACTCAGTGGAAACCACCCCGCCTCAAGCCAAGTGATGAACACCGGTCCACCCAAGACCACCAGCGAGGTAACATAGACCGCGAGGACCAGCATTATTTCCAACCAGAACAGCAGCGGACTCAACTGCGACCAGAGGGTGAGGCCCGGCGGCTTGCGCCCGAACCCGAGTGAAATCTCCGTGAGCACCGGAAAGACCTTTCCCGAGAGAAACGGGATCGTGAACAGCACGATCGGGTTGAGCACAAACGCGCAGACGACCTGGTAATTGATCGCCGCGCGGGATTGCGAAATACCATCGCGCAACAGGAGGCGGCAGGCGGGCAGGACTTTGGCGAAATCGCCGAGCGCCGCGCCGACCTTGAGCATGGCCAGCGCTTGCGGCGGCAACAGGTGCGGCACTTTTTCCAGCGCGGGGACGAGTTGGTAGCCTTGTTCCAGGTACGCGGCGAGCAAATGAAGTTGCACACCCAGGCCTGGCTCCCGGGTGCGCGCCAGCGAGATGATGCAACCCTCAATGGGCTTCCCTTGCGCCAGGCTCGATGCCATCAAATCAATGAAAACGCGCGCCCGCTCCTGGCGGCGCAACGGCAGACTGATCACAAAATAAGCCACCACCGCCAGCGCGAAGATGGGCAGCCCAATCGGCAAGAGCCAGCCGAGTAAACTTCCCACCAGTTGGTCCGGGAAGAAAATTGCATTGCCGGCCACGGCGAGGAAAGTTGGAGGGCTGGAAATCATCACGACATCGCTGGGATTACATGCGAAACAGGTTCGGCAAACCGAAAATCAGGTGCGCGAAGGGAAAGATCTGGCTCAGGATCATCAACCCGAGCAGGAGCAAGGCCGCAGGCAGGGCGGCGTACAAGAGCACTTCGGTTCGATAAACCGCCCGCGCCTGATAGGTCTGCGCCGCGCGTTGAAAACCCGTGGCCAAATCTTCGCCCGCACCGGCCACCAGCCAGACGAACATGGGCGGAAAAATCTTACTCCCGTCCGCGATGGCGCTGAACTTTGCATGGCCCTCGGCACACCGCTTTTTCCAACGCGCGACCTCGGCACCGGCCTGGGTGCCACGTTCCATTTGCCCGAGCAAGTCCAGCGCGTCGCCGAGCGGACAGCCGGATTTAAGCAAAATGGCCGTAGCGGAAGCGAAGCGGGCCAGGCTCGCTTCTTTGAACGCCGGCAGCCGCCAATACAGATTCCGGCGCAGCGACGGCAGACTCACCGCCAGAACCGCCACCGTCGCGAGCGCCGCGAGGACTAGAGGTGGCAGCCACAAATGCGCTTGCACGCTCCATTGCGTTTGGCCAGCGGTCGCTGATTTAGGGGTGCCATAATACCACCAAATGTCGTTTTGGCCGAAGCTGGAAAGTATTTGGTCGAACAAGGTAGCCATCCAAAACGACAACCCCACCGACAAGAGCAGCACCAGCACCGGATACACCATCAGCCCCTTGAGCCGCGTCCAGGTGGCGTTGGCGCTTTGATAATAATCCGCCAATAGCGTGAGCACCCCGGGCAGATCATTGCTGCGCGCGCCGATCTGCATCATGCGAACGTAAAACTCCGGCAGCCGGCGCGTGCCCAGCGCGGTGGAGAGCGGGATGCCTTTGGCCAGATCGTTCTCCAGCAGTTGCAATTCCGCGCGCAACCGCCCCCGCTGCATTTGCGCGCACACTTGCCGCAAGCTGCCCTCCAGTGGCAGGCCATCGCGCAGCATCCCGGCCAGTTGCTGATTTACGAACGCAAACGTGTCGTGATTCATGCTCAAGCTTCAAAACGAACGCCGCCGCCGCGCTCCCGACGTGCGACCCAGTCCCCGCCTCAGCCAACGCTGGCCGACGCCTTGCCCGATTCCCCATGTAGCGTGGAAACAACCCGCGGCCCTGTCAACCCCGCGCCCCCGATCGCCCCGCAATTCTGACTTTGCCGGCTTCCAGAACTCAAGAGCACCCCCACGGTTCGACAGGCAGAGTAGCGGGCCGAACCTACATGGAGGGGAGCGGTATCGCCGACCGGCCAACCACGCTTGCTGGTTGGTCCCGCCTCTGGGCAGCGGGTAAGTGAAGGTGGTGAAGTTGGTGCTTAGCTTTCATCCCGATCAAAACGCTTCCGTCGCCTGCGCCATCGCGGCTGGCACCTCGCCCCGCAGTTCCTCAACCTTAGCCATCCTGGCCCTGCTGCCGATTGGGTTCGCCGACTCCGGGCCGCTCGGAGTGCCGCCCCAGACACTCCCATCAGCCTCCTGCCACACGACCATGCGCTTGGACGAAATATACTTCCCGCCGCGCTGCCTGAGAATAAGTTCCGTGCGGGTTGCAGCGGGGTTCGGAACGAACGCCCCCGGAGACATACGGTCCAAGCCTGTTTGCCCCCTCCCACCTCGGTCGTAGCAGCCGACGTAAGAGACTCAAATCTCCTCGTTTTTTGGGCCCGCACGCTCAAGAGTCAGAGCCTCCTTACGTCGGCTGCTACTTTTCAAACAGGCGCTAAGACATCCAGGCCGCGCGCCGTCATAAACTCGCTGAGCCGCGCAACCATCTTTGCCACCGGATAGGGAGATTTCAGGCATTGCATCACCTTTGGGCCAACGGGTGGGCTTAGTTTCCGGTTGAACGCGCCGGGAATGCGGCGGGCTAGAGCCGTCAGGTCAACCCCTTCCTTGTTGGCGCAGAGCGGGACGCACAGTGCCCGTCTTGGCCGCGCTGAGGAGTAACCTTCCAGTAGCCCCGCGGCCAGCAATTTGCGTATCATACGTTGGCGGATGGCGGCCGAGCTACTTTTCTAGTTGATAAGCTTACCAATTTCCCGGTCGAATGCATCCGCGTCGGGGAAGTATTTCCCTTTGGGGAGATACTCACCCATGACAGCGGCCTCGGTGCCCGGAGCACAGACGTCGAACAGCGAATGGTTGAATCCATTGAGCTTGATAATGTTTCGCAAGGCCAGCGTGGTGATGCCATCCCGACCGGTGGTGTCCCCCCGGCGATTCCAGGAGATCCAGGCGTGGCCGTATTTCTGGTAGGCAAACTTGGGCCGATCTTCGGGCTTGGAGATGACCAAGGTTCCCCCAGAAGGAGTCAGTATATTCGATGTTGACGCTGTTTTGATCGTAGAGGGGTTTCGGCGTATTCTCATCGTCATCCGCTTGCGCAGCTTGGCCAAAAAAAGCGGCCAACAGCCGCCACCGTGGAGGCAAGGATAAGCTGGAGTCTATTTGATCGCATAAATATTGAAGAGATTTTGTTTTTGGGCGCTTCGGGGTTTTCAGTCGTGGTCGGATTCCGATTTGTGGGTTTTGCCATCAATTAGCGCCCGGATCGCATGGATGTCCCCCATGTCAATGCCGCCGCTGTTATTCAAATCTCCCGCCGCGATCTCGCACGGCGTCGCAGCGCGCGCCCCCCGGGCCAGCGCCAACGACAGTTCATAATCCGCATGAGTCACGGTTCCATCCCCATTCACGTCGCCCGGAAAATAGTTCCCCGCCAAAAAAGAGGATTCAATGGCCACATACTCGATCCTCGGGCTGTTCAGTCGGCAGCCTCTCACCCGGGTCAACTCGGACAGCGAAATGTCGGTAAAACGTCCGCCGGGAGGAATCGCCCCGCCGGTCAGCAGAATAAATTTGCCGTCGCGGGAGACTCTGACGTGGTGGAAGATGTCCGAGGAAATCCGCCGATCCCCAGTCACATCACCAAAGGTAGCCTCGGTCCGCGCGCCCACATTGAGAATCCATGGCTCCTCGGTGGCGTTGGCCGTGCCGACGATACGCAGCGCCATGCCGGTGATGGTGTTGGTCGTGTCATTGGAAATGTTGACCGAATCGTGGACGGGGTCCCGCGGATAACCGGCCGCGTAAGTGAAGACTTGGCCCGGCTCCGCTAGGAACCCGGTTAATGGCCACCAACTGGTATCGGTGGGGTCATAGGCCACCGCATTGATCACCGGCTCCATGACGAGCCCGTACTGGGCGTGGACCGGGGTAGCTCCCGCCAGGGTGGCCACCGCCAGGGTTAGAAGCGCCGGGCGCGCGACGAAGGAGAAGAGGCGCTTCGAAGTTGAGGGGAGAGTTGATTTTTTCATGTTTGTTTGCATATTTCGGAGTTTTTGGTCAGATCGTTTCAGCCGCTATTTTGTAATTTGCGTTTTTGTCTGGCGAATGCAATTTGTATTCACCGCCCAAAGTATAGCAGACTGCGCCGGCAGTCCGCCATCAGGGCCACCCTGATTCTGAGTAAGGGTGGCCCCTATACCACGATTCCGGCGCCGCTCAGGCTTAAACGCATCAGAGGGCCGCCTGCCGGTCGTCTGCGTCACCTCCCCGCCCCAACCTGCTTCCTGTGCGGTTGCGGCCCACCAACTGGTAAACACCCGTGTTTTTCGGTGCCGACTGGCCCTGGCCGCCCGTCGCGTTGCAAAGGTTGCCAAATAAACCGGCGCAGCCAACCGCGCCCCATCGGCCGCCACGGCGACGGGTAACGAATTCGTGGTGGGGACCGTCGTTTAGTGCCTGCAGACCAGCCCGCTAGCGAGCGAGGGGGTAAGCCGGCCACTCGGCAGCCACGCGCTATTCGTCGCCCCGGTTATCTCCCTTATGCTCTCGGGGTTTCTTATCGTGAAGAACCTGGCGTTGGCCGAGCGGATAGGTTTTTCGCGCGTCACCCTCGGGAAAAAGGGCCTGGTAAGCTTCAATTTGTTTGTTGGAAAGGCCGATGGTCTCGTCGGAAACCACCCAGCTCACTATTTCCGGAAACACATCTTCGGTGATTTGGCTCGCGACCCCGTTGGGATATCCCGGCAATGCTGCGGGTGAGGTCAGGCTGCCCGGATACCGAAAGGTGGAACCGGTGGAAGGCAGCACCGCTCTCAGGTTGAAGTTGGATACTGTCACGTAGGTCGGGGTGGTCGGTAAATTCGAGAAGATTTTCGCCAGCTCCGGGTTATCCTCGGTGGCCGGGCTGTTCGGCACAATCCACGCGCCTACCACCAACAACGAGTCAGGTTCCCCCAGAACCTTGGCGGCGTCGGCAAACACAAAGTGAACCTCCATGGCCGTGCGGTACTTGTCAACGGTATGCTCCGCCGGCGTGTGAAAGTGAAACTCCAGGAGATAGTAGTTCCGGCGGTTGACGGTGAGCTTGCCGGCGTTGGGATCGTTGACGTTCGCCTTTATCGTGCAGAGCACCTTGCTAACCGGCCCCCCACCCACGCCATTCGTCCCGTTGGGGTCAAAGGTGTTTTGCACGCGCAGCACCGTGTTTGTGGATAAGTACGTGTACCTAACTTTTGGCAGGTCCTTATTCTTTATTACCCTGTGGTTAAAGTCCACCGGGCTTTGGGAGCTTTGGGCCGGGGCCGTGATAGCCCCAGCAAGGGTGGCCACCGCCAGGGTTAAAAGCGCCGGGCGCGCGACGGAGGAGAAGGGATGCCTCCAAGTTGATCGGGGAGTTGAATTTGTCATGTTTGTTTGCATAGTTCGTTGGTTATGTTCAGGTGGTCTCAGACTTAACTTTGTTTAGTTTTGTTGTTGTTTGCGTTGTTGCTTTGGAAATGCAATCTTGCACTAAACGCGTTGTTCGCTGCTGGACCGCAAGCTGCGTGCGGGTTTCCACCTGCAAAGCTCACGACCAGCGCTGGCGCGGCGCTCAACGGTGGCAGTCCAACTGCGTTTAATAGCGTATTAATTGTAATCACCGCCGAAAGTCTAGCCTACTGCGCCGTCAGTCCGCCATCGGGGCCACCCTGATCAGCGGGGAGAGGAAGCAGGCCCATCGTCAGCGTCGAATCCCCGCCCAAGCTGTGGCTGCCTCCTTTTTAGGTGGCAGAAATTGGTAGGAATTGAGTTGCTGGACGCTTAGCGGTTAATCCCTTTCTAATTCGGCGGTAGATCTTAAGGCTGGCGAAGCCTCCACCCAGGAAAGCCAAGGACAGATTCACCGGCTCGGGCAAAGCGGCGATGCCACCAGAGTTCAAC
>CAIKLQ010000715.1 GCA_903828255.1 uncultured Verrucomicrobiota bacterium | reverse complement strand
TCCATTGCGGGATTCGACCGTCATCTTGCCGCCGCCCAGCAGCTTTGTTCTCCGGATTCTATTCGGCACTCCCGCGAGGGTGAGCTGACCGCTCTTGGGCCAATCAAATACGTGGAGGTATAGGGTCGTATCTTGCTTGCTTTCCCTGGCGGTGATGCGTCCCCAGGCCGGCTTGGCCACAGGGCTGGCGGTGGTGCCGACGATGGATTCGCGGTTCACCTTCATCCACGCGCCGATGGCCCGCAGTGCATCAACGCTTTCCTGCGGCACGCTGCCGTCAGCCTTGGGTCCGATGTTGAGCAAATAGTTGCCGCCCTTGCTGGCGATGTCCACGAGGTTGCGAGTGAGGGTTTCGCTGCTTTTCCAGGCGTGGTCGTGGTCGCTGTATCCCCACGTGGTGTTCATGGTCATGCATGTCTCCCAATCCACGCCGGGCATGCCGGTGTCGGGAATGTGTTGCTCGGGAGTGATGAAGTCGCCAAAGCGCGGATCGAGCGTTGATGTGAATCCATCCGTGCCCATGCTTTTCCAGCCTGCCTCAGGCGTCCGGAAAAGGCGGTTGTTCATGATGATCCCAGGTTGTCGGGAGCGAACCTTGGCGAGCAATTCAGTCGCGCGCCAGGCTTCATCACCCTGAAACTTTTGCGAACTGTAGTCCCACCAAAGAACGTCCACCCGGCCGTAGTTGGAGATCAACTCTTCCACCTGCGCATGCAGGTAATCTACGTACTTGCCGTGATCACGTCCGGCTCCGCCGTAAGCCCTGCCGCCCAAAGGATGGGGCAATTGTTCCGCCCGCTGGTACTCATATTGGTCATGATGCCAGTCAATGACTGAATGATAAAAGCCCACCCGCAATCCTTCGGCCCGCAGGGCGGTCACGATTTCCTTTACCAAATCGCGATGGAGAATTGAGCCGGCGTCGAAATCACTCACCTTGGAATCATGAAGCGCAAAACCTTCATGATGCTTGGTGGTAAATACCACATAGCTGCAACCCGCCTGCCTGGCGAGTCGGGCCCAGTCACGCGCAAATCCCGGTTTGGGTTTGAACAACGGAACTGCGGCACGCGCGTAGGTGTCCGTATCAGCGTGCACAGAATTCTGAATCCACTCCATGCCGCCGTTGGTGCCAACGACTTTGCCCTCCCAGGTGCCGGCCAGTCCTGAATAGAGGCCCCAATGAACGAACATTCCAAACCGGGCCTCGCGCCACCATCGCATGCGGGCATCCCGGGCGGCGGAAGATTCCGGTTTCCAAGGAGGTGGCTCTGCAGCGGCCATGGAATTTCCATGCACCGTTAGGAGCAAGCCCGCAGTGATGCATATTTGGATGAACCGAGGGTATGGATTCGCTTTCATATCTGTTTTAAGTGGGGTGCGAGTTGAGTTCGACCATCATCGCGGGTCTTCCTTCAACTCGAGCCGCAACTGGTGGCGCTCCAAGGCTTCGATCTTGAGCAACTGCGCTCGTGGCGAATGTTGATCGAACTTGGGGCGCATGGTTTCCGGTAGCCGGTTTTCAAGTTGAGCCGACAAGGGCATCACACGGATTTCAAGTTGGTCAATCTGCTCGGCCGGAATCCGCCACAGACCGGTGTCAAACGGTTGGCCGTTGTAGAACTTATCAGCCACGAGTTTGTCTCCTGCGTAGAGCCGTGCGACATCGCCGACAAAGTGGATGCGCAGCAG
>CAIKLQ010000714.1 GCA_903828255.1 uncultured Verrucomicrobiota bacterium | reverse complement strand
GGGAAACAGGTCACCTTCCAACTCGACTCTATCCTCACACCAGACCACGCCCCTGTCCCCACGGCCCAACCCGATCATCTGCCCCGTTGCCCCACACTTCATACCGCGAATTCCTCCACGAAATAATTCGCCGCTGTACAGGAGGAGCATCTGGCCTCGTTCCGGGAGCAGATTGAAGCCATGCGCCAGTTCCAACCGCTTCGGGTAAACTGCCACAGCGGCTCCGACGCTTGGGCTCCCGAAGATGCCGCGCGGTTTTACCAGAAGGCGCTGCCCGTCGAGGCCGACATCGGCCTGTGCGTCTGCCACGAAACCCATCGGGGACGTTGTTTTTACAATCCCTGGGCGACCGTCCGCCTGCTGGAAATGTTTCCCAAGCTCAACCTGTGCGCCGACTTCAGCCACTGGGTATGCGTCTGCGAACGTTTGCTGAACACCGAGGAGAGCCTCCTGCGCGCCTGCGCTGCGCGGGTGATCCATATCCACGCCCGCGTCGGTTACGAGAATGGGCCGCAGGTGCCCGATCCCCGCGCTCCCGAATGGAGCGCACACCTCGAAGCGCATGAGCGATGGTGGCGTTGGATCTGGGACGCGCAAGCCCAGCGAGGGGCGACCGAGGCGACCCTGACTCCTGAGTTTGGTCCACCCAGCTACCTTCACACTCTGCCCTACACCCAGGCGCCCGTGGCCGATCTGGAGCAAATCTCCAACTGGCAGGCCGAACGGCAGGCCCGCAACTTCGAGAAGTGGGCGGCCAAGCCAGCCACCCACATATCCTCCTCAGAAGAACCAACCGCTTCTGCGTCTTACAAAACATCGAAATTAAGCCGAAAATGAGAAGCCTTGCCGGCGGCAAGGCCTTATAGTGCCGAGCAAATTCTATGGCTGCGAAGACCTTGCAGAATTACGTGAATGGGCAATGGAGCGATTCGAAGTCGGGCCAGCGCCGCTCCTGCTTCAACCCCGCCTCGCGCCATATGGAAATCTGCACCATGCCGGCTTCAACGCCTGCGGAGGTGGAGCAAACCGTTGAAGCGGCGCAGGCAGCCTATCCAGCGTGGGCCAGGACGCCGGCGCCGCAACGGGCGGAGATCCTGCGCGCCCTATGGGAGGTGATTAAGGGGCGGGTAGAGGAATTTGCGCGCGCAATCACCCTGGAGAACGGCAAAACCTTGCGCGAGTCTCGATCCGAGGTCCACGCCGCGTTGAAAGAGCTCGATTTCCAGTTGGGCCAGGGCCGGCGGTTGGGAGGCCTTCACCTTTGCTCCGAAATGCCCGGTGTGAGCTGCCAGTTGCGCCGTGAGCCGCTGGGCGTCGTCAGCCTGATTACACCCTGGAATTTTCCACTGAATGTCGCGTGCCGGAAGCTGGCGCCCGCGCTGGTGGCCGGCAATTGCTGCCTGCTCAAACCGGCCGACCTGACGCCGATTAGCGCGGAACTGCTCTTCGAGGCGTTGCATGAGGCGAAACTGCCTGCTGGCGTCGCCAACCTGGTGCTTGGCCGCGGCTCGGTCATTGGAGATACGCTGGTGATGCATCCAGCCGTCAAAGCGGTCTCGTTCACGGGCTCGACCGAGGTAGGCGTCGGGATCGCCACCCGGTTAGCCGGCCGCGCCACCAAAGTGCAACTCGAGATGGGCGGCAAGAACCCCCTCGTCGTGCTGGCGGACGCGGACCTCGAACTCGCGGCGGAAGCCGCGGTGGTCGGTGGCTACTCCTGCGCCGGCCAATGGTGCACTTCCACTAGCCGCGTGATTGTGGAATCAGCGGCTTACGAAGAATTTCTTCAGATCCTCGTGGCCAAGACCGAGAGTCTGAAAGTCGGCAACGGCTTGGATGAATCGGTCAGTATTGGGCCGGTCTGTGGCGCACAGCAGTATGAAACGATTCTCAAGTATATCGCGATTGGGAAGCAGGAAGGCGCGCGGCTTTGCGCGGGTGGCCGGGCGCTTACGGACGATGCTTTCGGCGCGGGCTATTTTATCGCCCCGACCGTGTTCGCGGAGGTCAAACCGGAGATGCGCATTGCACAGGAAGAGATCTTCGGGCCGGTGTTGTCGGTGCTGAAGGCGCAGGACTTCGAGGAGGCCCTGCGGCTGGCCGATGGGGTTGCCTACGGTCTGGCCGCATCGGTCTACACCCGCGACCTGGCCAAGGCGCAGCGTTTTGTGTCCGAAACTGAGGTTG
The DNA here is from genome assembly GCA_903828255.1 of uncultured Verrucomicrobiota bacterium. Lineage (GTDB taxonomy): Bacteria > Verrucomicrobiota > Verrucomicrobiia > Limisphaerales > JADLHS01 > CAIKLQ01. Next base: position 13,088 of record CAIKLQ010000714.1, on the reverse strand, counting down.
GACTTTGCCACGTGAACCTGCACACAGCTTACAAGGAACCTCAACTTGAGTTCGGCGGCGTGAAGGAATCAGGGCGAGGCGCGCCCGAAGCCGGCGAGAGCGGGATCGAGTTCTTTACCCGGCACAAGGCGGTTTATGTGAAGGAAAAACCGTGAAGTTTGGCAAACTGGAGCTTAATCCTGCCGAGAATCCAGCGGTATTGGATACGGCGACCTGGGACCGTGCGGCCGCCTGGAAAGCCATTGCCGGTTCAAGCTTCGATTGGACCCTGGCGCGGAATGAAGCCGCGCTGGCCGGCGCACGCTCTGCCCAGGCTCCGCGCATTCAGCTTCATGCGCCATCAGTTGTCCAAACTTCCTCAGCGACTCTCTTGCTGGCCTCGCTCCCTGACGGACAGGATGTGATTATCCGTATCGGGCGCGGGAGTATTCAGGAATTGGGAGAACCCTTGGGCCAGGAGCATCTTTCTTCCGGAGAAACCCTTTCGGCTTACCCGGCCGATGCCGCGGTTCTCGACCGGTTCTGCCGCAAATTCAAGCCTGAGAAAGGCTCGCGCCGCCTCGGCGCGACACCCCGGCTGGGCATCGGCACAAGGATGACCACCTCGGTGTGGCCGGGCATTTTCCAGGCCATGACCAAACGCGGATTCGCCACCAATGCCATTCAGAACTCGGTGCGGGAGCTGAACCTGCTCGAGCCCCTGCTGGCAGGCGCGCCGCCGGAAAAGAATTACGCGACCGGGATCGGCACAATCGAATGCGGCTGGACGGGCAGCACTTACGAAGGCCTCTGGGTGGCCGGCGTGCTGGCGGCGCTCAAATGGAACGGCGCGTTGCGCTACGGGGCCGATGCCGACCATGTGCAGGTGAAGCGCGGTGCGGATGGATTGGAGCGTGCGCGGCGCGTGCTCCGGGCCGCGCGTTATTATTCCTTTTACACGCTCGACATGGCCGATGTGCTCAACTACGCGGCGCTTGACGAGCGGTCGGCCGGCGCGGCGGAAGGATTTCTCTCCCGGAAAATCCCGGACCGCGCGGAACGGTTGGCTGTCCTGGAACATCACAAGCGGCCTTTCCGCGTCGGGTCAGAGCTGTTGCGCCTGGACGCCGCCGACGTAGGACGGTTTGTGGGCAAGTATTGGGACTCTTTGGCGATGCTGGAGGACTTGGCCCGGTTCATTGCCGGTTTGAAGGAGGAGCCGGATTTTGATCTCGAGCTGACCATTGACGAGCATCCGCCCGAGGTCGCCGCCTTTGATTGCCTGACCACGAGCGAGGAGGTCCTCTTCCTGGCGCGTGAAATCCAGCGCCGCCGCTTGCCGGTAACCCACCTGGCGCCGAATTTCGGCCAGGAGAAGGGCTATGACTATCGCTGCCCGGACGGGCTGGAAGGCCTCGAGCGGCGCGCGCGGGCCCAGTTCCAAATTGCAAGAGAATTCGGTTTGATGCTCGACGTGCATTCGGGCGATGACCTGACCAGCTCCCCGCTCCGCGTGTTTCAACGGGCCACGGGCGGACACGTTCACTTTAAAGTCTCGCCGCAGTTGCAGTTGCTCTATGCCGAGCTGTTGCAGGAGTTTCATCCCGACCTTTTTCACCGTTGGTGGCAGGATGCGCTTTCATACGCAGAACGGGAAGCGGCCAGGGGTTCGCCTATCGCCCGGAGCTGCCTGGCCGAGCTGCGAGCCAATGCAGACCCCGGCCCGTCGTGGCGCCATGCGGTGTTTCATTACTTCAGCTTTCCGTTTGTTGGAAGGCGTGATGCGCAGGGGCAGTTCCTGAATCGGCAGGCGTTCTACCGCCTTTCCGCTGCCTTCAATCAAGCCTACCAGCAGCGCATCTGCGATTATCTTTGCGAACTGGCCGACAATTTATTCTGATCCACCAAACTTATGCAACTGTTCCTCGACAGCTCTAATCCCGACGAAATTCTCACCGCTCGTTCGTGGGGCATCCTCGACGGCGTCACCACTAATCCTTCGCTCATGTCCAAGGCCGGCCCGGATATGCAGGCGGCGTTGCGCGCGGTTCTTAAAGCCTCGCCAGGGCCGGTTTTCTGCCAGGTCATCGGCTGGAAAGAAGTCGAACCGCTCAAAGCCCAAGCCCGCTGGCTGCAGCAGTTTTCCGACGGCATCATTGTCAAAATTCCGATGAGCGTCGCTGGCATCCAGGCGGTGCACGAGTTGAAAAAGGAGACCCCCGGAATTCGGCTGGCCGTCACCGCCGTGAGCACGGTCGCCCAGGCGGTGCTCGTTGCCAAGGCCGGCGCGGACGTCGTCGCCATTTTCAACGGGCCGCTCGATCTGGAGCAGGATGAACCGGTGTCAATTGTTGCGCCGGTGCGCGCCATTTATGACCGCAACGGTTTCAAAACCAAAATCCTCTCCGCCGGCCGTTACCCCCGCGCCTTCGGGGAATACGCCGCGGCGGGCACGGACATCGTTACGCTGCGGATGGACTTTATGAAGCTGCTGTTCGAGCACGCCTTTACTGACAAACGACTGCACGGATTCATGCAGGACTGGCGAAAGACCTTCGGCGACAAGACCTGGCCGGAGGCCTGAGAACAGACCCCATTATGCCTGTGCTCGATCTGTTCAAGCTCGATGGCCAGGTGGCCATTGTCACCGGCGGCGCGCAAAATCTCGGACGCCAGCATGCGCTGGCTTTGGCTGAGGCCGGCGCGGATGTGGCAATTTGCGACCTGGCCGAAGTGGCTGGTCGTGAGACCCAGGCCGAAATTGAGGCGCTGGGCCGCCGCGCATGGTTCGGGAAAGTTGACGTGACCCAATGCGAGCAGATAGATGCTTTTGTCGAAACGGTCATCCAGCAATTCGGCAAGATCGACATCCTGGTCAACCACGCCGCTATGCCATCTGAAGGCGTTCCTTTGCACGAGGTCCCCGATGACAAATGGCGCCAGATCATCGACACGAATCTTTCGAGTCTGTTCTATTTTGGCAAACGCGTCGCGCAGCACATGATCCAGCGCGGGCAGGGCGGGCGAATTATCAACATCAGCTCGATGAACTGGATGGTCATCGGCAACATCTTTCCGCGGCATAACGTCACCTATTGCGTCGCCAAATCCGGCGTGGCGCACCTGACGCGCGGCATGGCGTCCGAGTGGGCGCAATACGACATTCGCGTCAACGCGCTGGCGCCGGGATACATTCACACCCCGCAGACCGCCGCCAGCGCCAAAATTCCCGAAATTCTCGAAAGGAATCTCGCCGCCACGCCCATGAGGCGCTATGGACGGGTCGATGAGCTTAAAGGCGCGATTGTCTTCCTGGCTTCAGAAGCCTCTTCGTTTGCAACGGGAACGGTGCTAATCATCGACGGCGGTTACACGGTGTGGTGAGTGGCGCCAGGCAATTCACGCGCCGCCCAGGCGAAAGGACCAGCCTCCTCAGCCAGTCAAAGAGAACGCAAGTTTATCGAAAACAGAGTGCCGTTCAGGTTTCACTCGCCTTTGTTCCGGCGAGGCTGTGGAGAAGACTTTGGCTAAACCAACTGGCTCGGATCTTCCAACAACTCTGTTATCCGCCCCAGGAAATCCGCCGCTGGCCCGCCATCCAACACCCGGTGATCCACCGAAAGACAGACCCGCAGGGTGGCGCGCACCGCCAACTTGCCATTCACGACGTACGGCCGGGGTGATGCCCGTCCCACGGCCAGCATAGTGCTTTGCGGTGGCGCAATCACGGCGGCGAATTCGTCCACGCGCGTGTTGCCGAGATTGGAAAGAGAGGTTGCGCCGCCCTGCAACGCTTCCAGTGAGAGCGTGCCCGCGCGCGCGGCAGCCACGAGCGAAGTGCGTTGTTTCGCCAGACCGCCCAGATCGCCCGTCCCGGGCGAGCGCACGATGGGAATCATGAGTCCCTCCGGCAAACCCACCACCAGGCCGACGTCGCCTTCGGGCACTTTGACAATATCGTCATTCAACCAAATGCCATTGGCGGCGGGGAATTGCTTGAGGGCCATGGCCTGCGCGCGGAGGATGAAATCGGTCAGCGTGAGACGGACGCCTTCGCCGCTCTCGATTTCCGGCAACAGATCCTCGCGCAAGCGGATCAGCGCGGTGGCGTCCACTTCGCAACGCAGGTAGAAATGCGGCGCCGACGAAAAACTCTCAGCCGTCTGTCTGGCAATCGCCCGACGCATGACAGAAAGCCCGGATGACGCGGTGGCCGCGCCTTTGAGGACGTCCGCCTCGATGATTCTGCCACCCTTGCCGCTGCCGCGGATTCGGCTGGTGTCCACGCCCAACTCCGCCGCCCGACGGCGGGCCCGTGGAGTGACCGGAGCCGCCGCTGCCGGCGCTTGAGTCGCCGGCTGTGCGCGTGTGGGGACAGGTGCAACGCTGGGGGCCGGCGCTTCTTCCGCCACGGCGACGCTCGCCAAAACTGCGGTCTGCGATGCGGCCGAACCGGTGGCAGACTCGTCCGCGCCGAGCAAATGCCCGATGACCTGTCCAACCTTGATGACGTCGCCCGCTTGGGGACCGTCCGGGAGGAACTTCAGAATGCCGCTGTCGGCGGCTTCAATGTCTTGCGCCGCCTTCTCACTCTCCATTGTGAAGAGCGGTTCGCCCGCCTTGACCAGTTCGCCCTCCTTCTTGATCCAGGCGGTAAAGTTGCCTTCGTCCATGGACCAGCCCAGACGCGGGATTGTGATTTCGATAGGCATGTGTCTCCTGAAACAATTACTCGCTGACCAGGTCGCGAATCGCCTGCGCAATCGCGGCTTCGTCGGGCACCACCGCGCTTTCCAAAGCCGGGCTGTAGGGCGTGGGAGTATGCACGCCGTTGAGCCGGCGGATGGGCGCATCCAGTTCGTCAAAGCCACGATCAGCGAGTTGCGCGGCGATTTCCGCGCCGATCCCGCAAGGGCCGAACGACTCATCCACAATCAACAAGCGACCGGTCTTCGCGACCGACTTGAGAATCGTCTCGGTGTCCAACGGTGAAACCGTGCGCGGATCAATCAACTCGACGGAGATGCCCTCCTTCGCCAACGCTTCGCAGGCCTTGAGCGTCTTGTGAACCATCAAGGCCAACGCGACGACCGTAACGCTCGTCCCTTCGCGCACCACGGACGCCTTGCCGAACTCGATGAAATACTCTCCGCTCGGCACCGGGCCTTTCGTACCCATCAATTCACGATGCTCCAGGAAGAGCACTGGATCGTCGCAATTCAGGGCCGTCTTGAGCAGGCCCTTCGCATCGTGCGGCGTGGCAGGCACCACGACCCGCAACCCGGGAAACTGCGCATACATCGAATAATAACTGCCCGAATGATGCGTTGCCGCCGAATGTCCGATGCCGATGCAACCGCGCAGGAGCACCGGCATCTTGAGTCGTCCGCTGCTCATGTATTGCATCTTGGCAATCTGGTTGATGATCTCGCCTGCCCCATCGAGAACGAAATCGGCAAACATGAAATCCACCACGGGCCGCGTGCCGCTCATGGCCGCACCGCAAGCCAACCCGACAAAGCCGCGCTCGCAGATGGGCGTGTCGCACAACCGTTCCGCGCCGTATTTTTCAAACAGGCCGCTCGTGGTGGCAAAATTTCCTCCCCGTACGCCAATGCCTTCACCCAGCACAAACAGCTTTGGGTTTTTGGCGAATTCCTCGGTCAACGCCTCCAGCGTGGCCTTCATGTAAGTCAGCACCCGATCCGATGCCGGCTTTTCCGGCGCTCCGTTGCCGCTCGCTTTGGGCAGGAGCTTCGGGTTGGTTTCGGCATAGACATGTTGAGCGGCGGACTCCTTTGATGGCATCGGGCTGTTCTCCGCGAACTGATGCGCCGCTTCGACCAACGCCGCCGTCTCCTTCTCGATGGCATCGAGTTCCCCCGGCTCAGCCAGCTGGTTTTCCAAAAGATGGCTCTTGAAGGTTTCAATGGGACAGCGCGATTTCCAGCGATCCACTTCCTCGCGCGTTCGGTAGCCGAAATCGCCCATGCCTTCGGCGTGAGCGCGGGTACGGTAAGTTTTGCATTCGATCAACGTGGGGCCGCCGCCCTCGCGCGCGCGTTTGGTCGCTTCCGCCGCTGCCTCAGCCACAGCGAGGACATCATTCCCGTCCACCTGCAAAGCGGGCACGCCATACGCAGCACCGCGCGGTGCGACTTCCGGGTTTCCCGCCGAGTAGGCGAACGGCACCTCGGTGGCGAACTGATTGTTCTCACAGACGAACAGCACCGGCAACTTCCAGATGCTGGCCATGTTGAGTCCCTCGTGGAACGCGCCGTTGTTGACCGCCCCGTCACCGAAGAAAGCGACGGCGACATTTTTCTGCTTGAGCAGCTTGAAACTGTAACCCGCGCCGGTCGCCTGCAAAATGCACGGACCGACGATGCCGCTTGTGCCCATCATCCCGATTTCGGGCGCGAACAAGTGCATGCTGCCGCCGCGGCCGCGCGAGCATCCGGTGGCGCGACCGTAAAGCTCGGCAAACAACTGCTGCGGCTCCAATCCCTTGGCCAGCGCGTGGCCGTGACCGCGATGCGTGCTGAAAACCATGTCTTCGCGAGTCAGATGAGCGCAAACTCCCGTGGCAATGGCTTCCTGCCCCACGTAAGTGTGGCAGGCCCCGTGAACGAGTCCACGCTGATGCGATTTGGCGAGGCGCTCCTCGCACGACCGGATCAGGAGCATCCGACGATACAGATTCAAGTCGCCTCCGCACTGCTGTTTCGTGATCGTCGTGCGATTAGTTTCCAAAGCTGTTGCTGACATAATTCAAGTATTCCAAACGGTGAGCGCCCGGTCATCCGAGCGCCACCGCCAAAATTCACTCCCGCTGCCAGGTGACAACGCTGTATCCCTCCTGGCATGGACTCATCTTGCACAGGATGCTATACCTGAGTCGGGAGCTTGGCTTATGTTTTTTGGTGTTTTTTCGTCATTTTTCAAGGCAAATGCCATTGCCACTGTGACAACCGCAGGGAGACTGCCAAGAGCCGGCACTTTGCAGTTGCCCATCGCCCTGTCGTTTGACCAGCTTGGGGGAAAACATCGAAAGTATGCTAGAAAGTGGCTGCCACTGTCGGAGCGCAGGCTAAGATGAATGCGTTGGTGTTCCAAATTCACATGCTTACGACGCCCAAATGAATCAGACTGATGAAAACCACACAACTGACTCTCCTCTGCCTTTGCCTGCTTGTTGTTGGAATCACTTTGGCAACAACAAACCTGCTGGCGGTTGCCCCAAGCCGCGACGAATTCGCCGCCAGAGCGAAGTGGTTAGACGCCAACTTTCGATCAAACATCACGCAACCGCCGTTCTCCTTCATCTACCATGCTGCTCGCTCTGCAGACCTTCTCCCCTCATGGAAGCTTGAATCGAACACTCAAAAGCTCGATGCCTCAAGAGTCGAATACACCCGCACCTGGATCGACTCGGCTACGGGCCTCCAAGTGCGCTGCGTTGCAATCGAGTATGCCGATTATCCGGTCGTGGAGTGGACGGTTTATTTCAAGAACACCGGTGCGAACGACACGCCGATTCTGGAAAACATCCAAGGTTTGGACGCGTCGTTTGAGCGTGGTGCGAAAGGCGAATTCATCCTGCACGGCATCAAGGGCGACTTCTGCACCGCCGATAGCTACGAGCCGTACCAGCACACTCTCGTTCCCGGCCTGACGAAGAGTTTTAGTCCGCCCGACTATTCCGGAAAATCCTGCGACGGGCCGGACGGCTGGCCGTACTACAATCTCCAGATGCTCGGTGGCGGGATAATTCTCGCCGTCGGTTGGCCGGGACAATGGGCCAGTCACTTCACACGGGATGCCGGGCGCGGTTTGCACATTACGGCCGGTCAGCAGCACACATATCTTGTGCTCAAGCCCGGCGAGGAAATTCGCACGCCGCTCATCGCGCTGTTGTTTTGGAAGGGTGACGATCTCGTTCGATCGCAAAACTTGTGGCGCCGATGGTTCATCGCGCACAACCTCGCCCGAACCCGTGGCGAACCGCAGCCACCGACAGGGCAGATTCAAGTGGATGGATCGGTCGAGACCATCGCGGGCGTGAAGGCGTTCCTCGATGCCGGCATCAAACCGGATATTTGCTGGCGCGATGCTGGCGGTGCGCACACCTGGTATCCAAACCAGACTGGCCCTTACAAAGGCAACGATGCGTGGCTCAATACTGGCACTTGGGAGGTTGACCCCACACGCTACCCGCAAGGCTTCAAGCCGTTCAGCGACTGGGTGCGATCCAACGGAATGCAGTTTCTCTTGTGGTTCGAGCCGGAGCGCGTGGGCGATACCAATTCATGGCTGGCGAAGCAGCATCCCGAATGGCTGCTGCCGGGTTCGTCGCACGGTGCGATTCTTAACCTTGGCCATCCCGCGGCGCTCGCGTGGCTCGTGAGCCATATTGATTCGATGATCAAAACGCAGGGACTCGATTGGTATCGCGAGGACATGAACGGCGAAGGGCCGCTGCCAACCTGGCGCAAGCATGACGCGCCGGACCGGCAGGGCATCACGGAGAATTTTTATGTTCAAGGCCACCTGGCCCTGTGGGACGAACTGCGGCGACGACATCCCGGACTACGCATTGATTCCTGCGCCTCGGGTGGACGGCGCAACGACCTGGAATCCATGCGCCGCGCTGTGCCGCTCTTGCGGAGCGACTTCCAGTTCCCCGACATGAAGGGCGTCGTCGAGGGAAACCAAGGCCACACGCACGGGCTTTCATCTTGGCTACCATTTCAAGGCACGGGTTGCTACCTCTACGACGCTTATTCGTTCCGCAGTTTTTACCTCACCTCCTTTGGCATGGGCGGTCTTAGTCCGGAAACCCTGGCCGCGCAGAAGCAGGCTTACTCCGAGTGCAAGAAGATCGCGCCCATGATGCTTGGCGATTATTACCCGCTGACGCCGTACAACCGTGAGTCCAGCCGCTGGATCGCCTGGCAATTCAACCGGCCCGAGCAGCGGGATGGATTCGTGCAAGCCTTTCGCCGCCGCGAATGCCCCGAGGGCCGGATGACTTTCCAACTCAACGGACTCGATCCCAAAGCCCGTTACGAAATCACAAATTTCGATGCGGAGGGAAGAAACATCACCACCGGCAAGAAGTTGATGAAGGAAGGATTGTCCGTTGAGATCAAAGACAAACCCGGAGCAGCAGTGATCATGTATCGCGCCGTGAAGTAAACGATGCAACTATGAGACGATTCCCCACCAGGACGAGGAACTTTTGGCGCGGCCTTGCGTTTGCCATCGCAGTCGCCGCCCAAACCGTTGCGGCCAGCCCCTCCGGCTCCGTTCTGCCTCTTGATGGCACGACCTGGCTCTTGGCCGCCGACGCAAAGAACGTTGGCAAGGCTGAACACTGGTTCGACCGCCCGTCCCCGGAGGCCAAGCCTGCACGCGTGCCCGGACTAATGCAGGAAACGCTGGGCGAATACCATGGCGTGGCTTGGTATTGGCGAACGTTGGAGTTTCCGCGTCATCCGCATCCGGGCGGGCGCTATCTGCTGCGATTCTGGAGCATTGATTATTACATCGAGGTCTGGGTGAACGGTCGCAGGGTTGGGGAACACGAGGGCGTGGATGCGATGGTCGAGTTCGACATCACCGAGCCGGTTAAGGCCGGCGCGGAAAATCTGGTAGCCGTGCGCCTGATCAACCCCGGCAACAAACCCATCGAAGGCTTCGCGATTCGCGAAAGCCCCGGACGCAACAAGTTCGATCCCTGGTCGCCGGGCGCCTCCTACAACGGCGGCGGCATCGTGGACTCGGTCGAGCTGCTGCTTGCGCCGCCGGTGCGAATTGAATCGCTCTACTTCAAACCCGATTGGCGCAGCGGCGTAATCGAAGCCGAGGTCAATGTCCGCAACACCCTGGGCAAACCGGCGAGCGGAAACCTGGCGTTGAGCGTCGCGCCGGCTAGTGAAGGCGAGACGCTGGAGCTCTCGGAAGCCCCGGCCGAATTTTCCCCGGGCGACACGCTGCTGAAAACCCACGTTCAGGTGCGTGATTTCCGGCTCTGGAACCTTGACACTCCGACGCTTTACCGCGTGACCGCGCGGGTCTGCAGCGCGGGAGGTTCAGCGGTTGACGAAAAATCCGCCCGCTGTGGCTTCCGCGATTTCCGGTTTGCGGACGGTTACTTTCGCTTGAATGGAAAGCGGGTTTTCCTCAAGAGCGCACATTTCGGCGGGGACGTGCCCATGACCGGCATGGTGGCGACCGATCCCTCGATGTTACGGAAGGATTTCCTCAGCCTGAAGCTCATGGGCTTCAACATGGCCCGCTGCATCTCGGGGCTCGCGAGGCGGCACGTCATGGACCTGGCGGATGAGATTGGCTTGATGGTGTACGACGAGTGTTACGCCGCGTGGTGCGTCGCGCCGTCACCGCACTCGGCCTCGCGCTGGAATCAGAGCACGGCTGGCATGATCCGGCGTGATCGCAACCATCCCAGCGTCGTCATCTGGGGATTGCTGAACGAGACGCTGGACGGTCCGGTGTTCGCGCACGCGATGGACTCGCTCGAGTTCGTAAAGCAGCTCGACGATACGCGCGTGGTGATGCTCAACAGCGGTCGCTTCGATGGGATGTTGGACGAAAGCCCCGATTCGGCGCGAAAGATTCTGCCGCAGGCTTGGGTTCGGGGGCGAGGATTGCAGACGCCCTTCGTCGCCTGCAACAAGACGGGCGCCGACATCGTGCATGACGGCACGGTGTTTCCAGCAGACCAGCTGGCATTGCACGTTGGCCCCAGCGGCGAACCAGCAGTGCTTCGCTTCGTGGCCCGCGCCGATGGCGAGTACCAAGTGTCGGCCCGTTTCCAGGGCATCGCCGGACCACCCGCGAACGGCCCGGTTGCGACTGGCGCCGCGCAATTTATCGCGCGTGGGCAAACGCTGTTCTCGGACAAGATCAACTGCGATGGTCGCCCGAACGAAACTTCGTACGCGGGCCGGGTGACGCTCAGGAAAGGGGATACGATTGAGGCCGTCTGCAGTTCCGGCAACGCGACATTCAACAGCGACACGATCCGCGTGGACCTTGCGATCACGGACCCGGCCGGTGTCGTCCACGATGCCGCAAAGGACTGGACCATCACGAACAAGAGTCCTCAAGGCGTTTGGGCCTACGGCAGCTTGCCCGCAGGGCCGACCAATGCCGCAGCAGGCTTCATTCAGTTTCAGCAGGCGTTTGATGGCATCCGACGAAACGTGGGGAGCTTGAGCAATCCCGGATCGAGGGTATGGGAGGATGTCCTGGCCGACAAGCACCCCTATCAACCCTGCCCGCACACGGCCGAGGTGATCCGCACGTTGCGCACCATTGGCGGCGGCGGCCGGCCCTTGTTCATCTCCGAGTACGGTTTCGGCAGCGCCAACCATCTGCTGCATCTCTCCGGGCATTACGCGCAGGCTGACGTGGGTTACGCTTTTGACCGTAAACTGCTGGACGAGTCGTTGCGCAAATTCTCGGCGGACTGGGAGCGGTGGAAGCTGGCGGAAATCTTCGGCAACATGGAAAACTACTTCCGCCAGTGCGTCGCAATGGAGGCCGGTGGCCGGCTGCTTGGCACAAGCGCCATCCGCGCCAACACGAACGTCGTGGCCCACAGCCTCACAGCCTGCCACGACACCGTCATGGCGGCGGAGGGAGTCATCACGTCGTTCCGCGAACCGAAGCCAGGGGTATTCGACGCCATGTGGGACGCGTGGTCGCCTCTGCGCTTCTGTGTCTTCGCCGAACCGGTGCAGGCCTTTCGCGGTAACCCGGTGCGCATCGAAGTGGTGTTGGTGAACGAGGATGTCCTCAAGCCGGGCAAGTATCCGGTCCGCCTGCAAGTGCTGGGGCCGAACGGGTATCGCGCGCTCGATACTTCGATCACCATCGCGATTCCGGAACGGCTGGCGCGGCCTGAGCCGCCGTTTGCGACGCCGGTCTTCTCCCAGGACGTGAAGATTGACGGCCCAGCGGGGAGCTACAAGGTGTTCGCGTTCTTCGAAGAGCGGGCAGCCGCGGAGGGCGGTGAATACACGTTCTGGGTGGATGACCCGGCCACGATGCCCAAAGTGAATTCCACGGTGACATTGTGGGGCCAGGACGACGGCCTGGCGCGCTGGTTGGAAGCGAAGCGCATCAAGACCCAGTCCTTCGACGCCGGCAGGAGTTCGGCGGGCGAGTTGATTCTTGTGGGCAACGCAGCCAGTGAAGATTTCGGAGTGTTGGGCCAGCGAGTGGACGCTGGGGCAACCGCGATTTTGCTCTGTCCGGCGGTGTTTGAGAAAGCGGATTCCTTGACGAGACTGCTTCCACCAGGGCAGAAAATGTCGATCATCACTGGCCAGGACTGGCTTTATCAAAACAACGACTGGGCCAGAAACCACCCGATCTTCCAAGGGCTGCCCACGGGCCTGCTTGATTACCAGTTCTATCGCGAGATTCTCGGGGACAAGTTCTTCGGCGGCGAGACAGCCGCCCACGAAGCCGTGGCGGGCATGATCAACACCGGCCTCGGCTACAACTCGGGGCTCACCGTGGCGGTGTATCGGCGCGGGATGGGCCGCTTGGTGTTCAACTCGTTGCGGGTGCGCGAGAATCTCGCGCCCGGAGAATTTCACCCTGTGGCCGAGCGACTTTTGCAGAACATGCTGAGTTTTGCAGAAAGATGAATGGTCCATAGAAACCGCCGCAGCGTCGCTGGCGGCCGGAAAAACACTGAACTTTGACACAAAAAACAAAGCCAGGCGCGAGCCCACGATAAGAATCGTCACACTGAAGCCATCACCAGCAACACATTGCCCATGAAACTCAAACTCAAAGTGATGAGCATCACCACCTGCCTGTTCATGCTGGCAGTGGTTTCGTTCAACGTGCGCGCAAGTTCGCCACCAGCGAGTGATTTTCGTGCGGCGGCCAAGTGGAAGGCGAAGTGGTTCGCCTCCGCCAAATCAACCCCGCCTTTTTCCTTCACCTACGACAACGCCCGCTCCGGTGACTTTCTCCGTTCATGGCAATTCACGTCCCGCAGCCGGCGGCTCGACAAGGCGAAAACCGAACGGACTTTTGTGTGGACCGATTCGAAAACCAAACTCTCC
>CAIKLQ010000713.1 GCA_903828255.1 uncultured Verrucomicrobiota bacterium | reverse complement strand
GTGGCGAAACTCTTGATCGAAATTCCCTCCGGCGGATCGGCAATTTCCAACTGCAACTTCGCCGCGAAGCGCGCGGCGGGAATCTCAAGTTTCACTCGGGCGGTGCCGCCCACGGGAATTTTCACCGGCACCGCGCTGAGGATCCGCACGGCGGCGCGCGGCGGCCCGCGGCCCGTGACCGCCACCCTCAACTCCTGTGCGGGCACGAGGTGGCGATAGAAAAACGCCTGCATCAAGTCATCCGCAGGCACCACCGTTCGCGAAACCCCAACGCCGGCAACCTGCGCGTGACCTTCCAATGCGAGGGGGAACGTTTGGATTTCCGACTCCACGGGCGCGGTCAAGGTGAGTTTCACTTCGTTCGTGTTCGCGGGAATGCGGCTGCCGCTCAGCTTGAATCCGGGCGGCGCATTCTGCAACGCGAGGACGATCTCGTTGGTGAAACCATCCTTGCGCAGCGCGACGATTCGCAGCGGCACGCTCCCGCCGGAGCGCAGGCTCAGGCTCGATGGTGCCGCGCGCAATTCGAAGTCCGGTCGCGGCGCGCTGATGCGCAAGCGGTAGCTGTACTCCGGGCCGCCCTGGCGTTGCACATCGGCGAGGTGGATGAAAAATTTTCCATCCGCGGGCAACTTGATCCGCAGATACGAGTCGGCGTGATGCGTATTCAGGCCGCACCCTTTGTCATCGCAATCGTCGTTTAGCGCGAGTTGCTGGTCGGCGGCGTCGTAAAACTTCACAACCGAGTCCAGTGGCGAGTTCAACCTTCGGGCCGTGACTTCGGCCACGATTTCCTCACCCGCCCGGCCTTCGATCTGGAAAACATCCGTATCTCCCGGCGGATCAATCCGGCCGTTCACGATGACGGGCGCGGTGAGCTTTTGCGCGCTGCCAGAAGTATTGTTGGGTTCGCGCTCGGTCGCTTCGGGCAGATTGTCCACGGCGAAAGGAATGAGATTGGAAAGCTGTTTGTCCCTGGACACGGACAGCATCGTGATGCCCGGCGATTTCGTATCGGGCATCAACTTCTTCACCGGTAGATGCCAGCCGGACAACTCCACCGCCACGGTTTCGCCGCCACGCGCGCCCAACGGAAAGACGCTCGTGACAAACGGTAGTTCGCCAAGGGCAATGCGATAAACGAAGTCCTCCCGCCCGCGATAGATCGCATCCTTGATCTCGACGAGGTAATCGCCGTCGCGCGGAATTGCAAAGTGCAGCACGGGATCGGGCTGAGAACGGAAGTCGTCGTCGTAGGCAAGCTCCTTGCCCTTGGCATCGTAGAGCGCGACGGTGGCCTGAAACCAGCCCGGCACGGCGTCGGCCAGATACGGAATCAAGTCGCGTGCGCTGACCACGACGACAAGCTGTTGTCCGCGCCGCGCGCTGAAGCGGTAGCGGTCCACTTCCCCGGGCGCGATCTGGCCGTTGATGACGATGGGCAACGTCACGCGGGCGATGTTCGTGGTCGGGGGATCCAGCGGCGGCAGCCCGAATTGCCGGCGCATTCGGTCCTCATCCGGATTCGGCGCGCGGGCTGGCCGTGCGGTGAATTCGGACAGCGTGCCGACGCAGAACTTCAGCGGATTCGACAAGCCGATTCCGGTGGCGAGCCGGATTTCACGATCCCCCGGCGCGGCGTTGGTTGCCACCGTGACGCGGAGCGTAGCGACATCTGCGATGGCGGGCGTGGCGTTGCGGTTGGGCGGGTTCTTGAAGACCTTCTCGCGGAGTTCGGTCATCTCCTTTTCGTCGGCGGCGCTGAAGCTGTTCGTTCCGCTGTCGCCCCGGCGCGCGGCTTGCCGCTTTTCCCGCAACGCGAGCAACTTGTCGCGCAGGTTCGTGAATTGCCCCTGCGGCATGGGGCGGTGGAAATCCGTGACGATGACTTCCACGCCACCGCCGGTGACGAACGTGTTGGTGACGCCTTCGAGAAATTGTCCGCCGACTTTGACTTCGAAGGTCGTGCCGACCTGTCCGCCGGCGGGATAGACATAGCCGATGCGGGGTGAGTTGGGCTGGGCTTGAGCGGTCGCGATCAGAAACAGCAGTGCGATGTTGGAGGCGGCCGCCGAGCGAATTGCGCGCAACCATGCGCGCTGCGACGAGTTGAACCAGCCGCGGCGAGCTTTTGTCGCATATACGCCAAAAGGTTGTACGCCGCTCAAGTGGCAGTTGAGGGTCGAGGTGGCCGGCTTCACATGCTGCAATTTCCTCCTCACGCCATGATCTCCCGCAGCAGTCCGCCGGTCTTCACGCCTTCACCCGGGCTGGGCACGGCGCGAACATCCAACCCCTGCGGATGCGGCAGCTTCGCCTCGGGATCAATGCCTAGCAGTTCATACATGCTGCCGATGAGGTCGCTCGGATGCACGAGCCGCTCGGCGACTTCCTCCCCGCGCTTGTCCGACGCGCCAAGGAATTGCCCGCCTTTGAATCCGCCCCCCGAGACCAGCGCGGAAAAGCATTTCCCGAAATGATTCCGTCCGCCGTTCCAGGGGGGCTCCCATTGCACCTTCGGCGTGCGCCCGAACTCGCCGCCGCACCAGACGATGGTCGAGCCGAGCAGGCCGCGTTGCGAAAGGTCATCGAGCAGCGTCGCCAGCCCTTTGTCGAGTTCGGGCAACTTGCGGCGCATGGTCTGAAAATGCTGCTTGTGCGTGTCCCAGCCCTTGTAGTTGATCGTCACATAAGGCACGCCGCGCTCGACGAGCCGCCGCGCCATCAGGCACGACTGCCCGAAAGTGTTACGCCCGTAACGCTCGCGCAGTTCGTCTTTCTCCTGCGCGAGATCGAACACCTTGCCCGCGTCGCCGAGGATCATTTCGTAGGCTTCGGTCTGGCACTTGCCGAGGGCGGTGATGTTGGGGTCGCTCTTCATCGCGTGTTCGAGGGTGTTCAGTTTGCGGAGCAATTCGCGCCGTGATTTCTGGCGCTCGTCGCTGATGCCGGGCGCGATGACGCCTTCCACCATGAAACGCTGCGCGCCGGGATCGCCGCCGGTGGCGAAGGGTTTGTGGCGCGAGCCGAGAAAGCCCGCTTCGGAAAACCGCCCCTGCACTTCCGTCAGCACGATGTAGGGCGGCAGCAATCCGTGATAGCCCGCGTCGTAACCTTTGAGCAACGACACCACTGCGCCGACGCCGGGAAAGACCTCGCGCCCGCCGGACGCGCGCCCGGTCTGGACGATGTAGCTGGCGGTCTCGTGGCCGTTGTTGCCGTGGCTCATGCTGCGGATGAGTGAATACTTGTCCGCCTGTTTGGCGAGCAGCGGCAGCAGCTCGCACACGCGGACGCCGGCCACGTTTGTGGCGAGGGGTTTCGTGAACGGGCCGGCGTAATCGTTGCCGGCGTCCGGCTTGGGATCGAACGTGTCGAGGTGGCAAGGCCCGCCCCACATCCAGATTTGGATGACGGATTTCGCGGTGGCTTGGCGTGCGGTGGCTAATGTTGGCAAAGCCAGTTTATCCGCCAGCAGGCAGCCCGCGGCACCGCCCAAGCCCAGGCGAAGCGCGGCGCGGCGAGAGAGGGTGTTTGGTTGGCCCGCAGTCCGACCGGCCTGACTCGTCTGACATTCTTCATTCATAGTTTTGGCGGTTTGAGGGTTCAGTGCCGGTAAAGAAACTCCGCGCTGTTCAGCAGCGCCCAAGCGAGATCGGCGGCAACCTCGCGGTTCTTGTTGCCGGGGTTCTGGAATTGCGCCGCCACGAGGCTTTGCTCGTTCTCGGTCGGAAAGCGCGACAACACGGCGAGGTAAAGCCCGTTCACGATTTCGCGCGGCGGGCTCTTCGATTGCGTCAGCGTCTGCACCAGGCGGCTCTGCTCGATTTTGCGCTGAACGTGACTGGAGTTGAGCAGGTGCAACGCCTGCGCTGCGGTGAGGCGATTGTTGCGTTCGGATTCCAAGCCCGTGTCGCGGGCGGCGCGGCCGAACAATTCGAGGAATGGACTCGCGATGCTGCCGTCGGGCAACGCGATTGCGCGCATATCGTCCGGGATGAACGTGAACGGCTCAGGGATGGCGCTGGTGTATTTCTCGGTCGTGCCGGTGAGGCGATTGAGCGCGTCAATCAGCACCTCCGCTTCGAGCCGGCGCAACGGGTAGCTGGCGAAATTGGCCACGGCCTCGGGTTGGTCGCTGGCCGGGACGCAGGCGAGTTGGTAGGTCTGCGAATTGAGAATGAGTCGGTAGAGCTGCTTCGGGTCATACTTCGCCGCGATGAGTTCGGATTCGAGATACGCCAAGAGTTCGGGATTGCTGGGCGGATTGTCGGCGCGGATGTCGTCTGCCTCGTGGATGATTCCGCGCCCGAGCAGCCAGGACCAGACGCGATTCGCGATGTTGCGCGTGAACCACGCGTTCTGCGGTTCAATCAGCCAATCGGCGAAGACCGCCCGCGGGTCTTGATCGGCGGTGAGCTTCGCCGGTTGGCCATCGGGAAACAGCGGGGCAGGGGACGTGGCGTTTGTTTTCGCCGCGTCGAAGAAAATGATTTCCTCCTTCCACTCCGAGGTGGACTTCGCGCCGACTTTGGCAAAGAACGCTGCCAAGCCCGCGAGTTTTTCCGCCGGCCATTTGTCCGCGCGCACACCCATGAATGTGAGGGCGACCGTCTGCGCGATGCCTTCCGGCTCCCGGTTTTGCATGGCGCGGTAAAAGTTGACGGGGGCGACGCGAAAGTTGCTGCCGCTGCTCGTGAGCAACTCGCGCGCGAACTGGTCGTAGGGCTTGCGGTCGCGAATCGAATCGCGAATCCAACGATGGTAAGCCTGCGCGGCATTCGGCCAGAGGTTGATCGGGAACTCGGCTTTCACCCGCAACAAATCGCACCACTTCATTCCCCAGTAATCGGGGAACTCCGGGCGTTCGAGCAGGCGATCAATCAGGGCGCGCCGTTTGTTCGCATCGCGGCTCAGAATGAAGTCGTTCGCCTCCTGCGTCGTCGGCAGCGTGCCGATGGCGTCCAGATACGCGCGCCGGACGAACACGCCGTCGGAACAAAGATTTGCCGGCGGGATTTTCAGCCGGTCGAGCCGGGCGAAAACCAGTTCGTCAATGCGACCAGCCGCCTTCGGGGCCACCGAAGTCTCGAACGGGGATTCGGCTGATCTGGCGAAACCGACGGCGAGGAGCAGCGGCCACCCGGCAGCGAGGAGAAAAACGGAGCGCGGCCAGCTTTCCAGCCGCGCTTGCAAACCTGAACACATCCACCACGATTTCATGATATTTTTCGCCACCGATTCCCGTTCCGATAAGTGGCAATCCCAGCTTTACCGACGGTCGAGGTTGCCAGTCGGTTACACAGTAGCAGCAAATTCTCCGACCAAACTCCATTATTTCTGCGCTAATGGCAGCAGACAGGCAGCAGGAAACAGTCAGGACGGAGAACCGGGCGGACGCCAGCGCGGGAAAAATCATGAACCCGGCGATGGCAAACTTGGCGAATCGGGAATCCAGGAAACCGACCAAAACCCCGGTCAGAATAACGGGGTCAGAATAATGCAGCCACGGTTTTGACCTCATTGTTCTGACCCTCTTTCCCACCTGCGGCGGTAATGGTGTTGCTCGCTGGAGTCTCGACTCACCCATGTCGGTTGAATCAAGCGCCTGGCTTCCGACCGGATACGAGGTAGAACAAGCTGCCAGCGACCTGTTACGGCGGCGGTTGATCTGGTTTGGCGGCACGGATCGCTCGGAGGCGAGCTTAGCCTTGTTCTTCCACGAATTGGGCCCGAAGCAATGCCGGGGCATTTATTTGGCGGTGATGGACATGTGGAAACCCTTTCGGAATGCCACTCTGGAGCAGACTCCGGGCGCCAGCATCCTCTTCGACAAGTTCCATGTGATCGCCCATCTGGGGGAGGCGTTAGACCAAGTGCGCCAGAGCGAATATGCCCGGCTCACCGGCAAGGACCGCCAATTTATCAAAGGCCAGAAATACACACTGCTATCCCACCACGCCCATCTCACGCGGGATGGTCGCCGATTCCTCGCCAAGCTGCTCCAGGGGAACAAACGCTTGAACATCGCCTATTTGCTCAAGGAATTCTTCGGGCAATTGTGGAACTACCAGAGTGAGGCGTGGGCGCGACGGTGCTTCGAGAACTGGAAGCAGGCGCTGAAGTGGCAACGTTTGCAACCGCACGAGAAATTTGCCCGAATGATTGATCGCTACTGGGACAGCATCGCCGCGGACTATAAACCTCAGAACAAAGTGCCCTTGGGTTTTGTCGAAGGGGTGAATAACAAGATTCGCGTCCTCCAGCGCCGCGCTTATGGCCTGCGCGATGAGGAATACCTGCGACTCAAAATCCTCACCTGCATGCTACCGGAAATCTGAACAGAGGCCCCCAGCGAAAACAGTGCGGCGGCGCAACGAGCCTTCGACCGCAGGGAGGCGCGAGCAAAGGCGCGGAGCTCGCCTCTCTGCTAGTTTTAGTCCGCGACGCAATCCAAAAGCACTTCAAAATGACCCACACGACACTGAGTTGACCGCGCGAAGAAGGTCTGTCACCCGCGGCGACTGTCCAACGCTTCCTGGCCGATGAAGAGTTCCCGGTGGCTATTCAGGAGGACAGACGTCGCGACACCCATCCTACGAACCGCTAAACCACCCGCCACCACCCAACCACTCACGCACTCAGCAACTGGCAGCAAGCGGTCCGGAGCTTCTTGAGATTCGCCACCGACTTCGCCTCGATGTAGCAGCGAAATAGCGGCTCCGTGCCGCTGGCGCGAAAAGCCACCCACTCATGGTTCGGTAGCAGAAACTTGAAGCCGTCGGTCGTGACAAATTTCTCGACCTTGAACGATCCGATGCTTTCCAAACCCGCCCCGAGTTTCGCCATGATGGCGTCCTTGCTCGCCGGTTGAATCGGGATGTTGATCCGCTCAGTATGAAATTCGCCAATTTGTTTCGCAAGGTCCTTGAGGATTTGCCCCAGCGACTTGCGCTCGGTCGCCACCAACTCCGCCATCAGCAGGCATGCGAGAATGCCGTCTTTCTCCGGCACATGACCTTTCACGCTCAAGCCGCCGGATTCCTCGCCGCCGACGATAATCGGCTCGCTCTCCATCAAAGCGCCAATGTATTTGAACCCGACCGGCGTTTCGTGGACCTTCACGCCAAGCAGCGCCGCCACGGCGTCCACTTGATGACTTGTCGGCACGGTGCGCACCACCGCGCCCGTGCAGCCACGATTCTTTTTCAGATGGTAAAGGGCGAGGGCGAGGATTTGATTCGGCGTCAACCACGTCCCGTCCTTGTCCACGACGCCAAATCGGTCGGCGTCGCCGTCGAGGCCCAATCCCATTTGCGCCTTGCCGCTGCGGACGAACTTGCTGACCTCGGCCATTCCCGACGCGTCCGGCTCGGGATGATGCCCGCCAAATAGCGGATTCAACTCGTTGTGAAAGACGGTGATCTTCGCGCCGGCCTTTTCCAGCAACTCGTCGAGATAACCCCGGCCTGTGCCATACATTAACTCGACCGCGATCTTCAGCTTCGCCTGCTTGATGGCAGCAAAGTCCACGAGCTTGGTGAGTTGCTTGAAATAGGCCGGTTGCGGATCAAACGTCTTGCATTTGAATCGGCCGACGACGGCGCCCTGAACCCCCCAACCCTGCGCCCGCAACGCAGCGCAGTTCGCTTCGATCTGCTTCGTGACCTCGGGGTGCGCGGGCGCGCCATTACTCGTGGAAAACTTCAGACCTTGATACTCCGCCGGATTGTGGCTGGCAGTCAGGTTGATGCCGCCAATGGCCTTTCGCGTACGGATGCTGTGGGAGATCACGGGCGTGGGCGCGTCACGAACGCAGAGCAACGGATCGAGGTCATTGCGCGCGAGCACTTCCGCCACCGCCAGAGAGAACTCGCGCCCGAGGAAACGCGTGTCGTAGCCGATGACGACGACGGGCTTTCGACCATGAATGGCCGATTGCGGATTCGCCAGTTCTGCTCGCAAGTATTGCGCAATGCCCTGGGCGGCGAGGCGCACGTTTTCAAAGGTGAAATCCTGCGCGATGATGCCGCGCCAGCCGGAGGTTCCGAATTTGATCATAAAATGAGGGTGTTGCGGGGTCTGTATTGCGTGGTGCGTCAAGTGGTGAGCGGGCGTTCCGCGCTGCTTGACGCAACCCGGAGCCCGCAACCCGGCTAGCTCTTCCAGTCAAACGCCCGTTTCTTCACGGCGTAAATGTAACCGACGAACAAGATCCCCAGGAAGGAAACCATCGAGCCGAGAATCAGATTTCGCGTCGCTTCGTGTTGGAGCATTTCCTTGTAGATGGCGGCCCACGGATACATGAACACCACTTCGATGTCGAACAGGATGAACAGCATCGCCACGAGGTAGAACTTTACGGACATCCGCGTGCCGCCGGGGCCAATCGGGATCATGCCGCACTCGTAAGCGGTGTCCTTGATTTTGGAACTGGCCCCGCGCTTGCCGAGCAGCGTCGAAAGCAAAATCATGCCGCCGGTGGCGGCCACGGCCAGGACGAACAGCATCAGCACCGCGATGTATTGAGGCAACTGCGATTCCATGACGGCAGGATGAAGGACGCGCCGCGCGGCGACAAGTTGAAATCTCGCGCCGAATCTCGCGCCTCAAGGCTCGGCGTCCGCCCGCTCCAGCACCTGGAGAATCTTGCTGAAGGAATTGCGGATTTGGCTGTAATCCGTCGCGTCCACCGTGAATCGCTGGTCGCGGTTGGCCCGCGAGACCGCGTGACCATCGGCAAACAAAACATTTGCGGACTTCTGCCGATGATGGGTGCGGGGTTTGATATTGAACACGTCCAACTCCGGTGGACAGAGAAACTGCGTATCAATGGCCAGGGCGCGGATCGGCAGGCCATCCCGATTCAGACCGAGGTTGTCGAGCCGGAGGTGTTCGGACGGCGTTGGCGCCAAGGGATTATCAAACAGATTGGTGACGCCGCCGTGCCGATAATAAAAGCTGCCTTGGGCCTGAGTGTTGCCGACGCGGCCGAGTTCGACCTCCGCATCCAGCGTTTGGTCGTTGCCGGGGCAGAACATCACTTTTGGTTGCGCGGCGAGATGTTGAGCCAGCAATAAACCAAGTCCGACCGGAGCGCCGCTTTGAAGCGAGAGCAGACTGGTTGGCGCGCCCGTGGAAGGATAGAGATCTGCGGGGCTGGTGAACGGCGGCGCTTTCGGTCCAAACGGAATCCGGCCCTCGTAGTCTTGCGCGTAAATGTTCAGCGCAAAACCAATCTGCCGCAGGTTGGACAAACACACGGTCCGTTTGCTTTTGTCTTTGGCGGAGGTCAACGCTGGCAGAAGCAGGGCGGCGAGGACCGCGATGATGCCGATGACCACGAGCAACTCGATCAGCGTGAACGCGCGCGTCAGGCGCGGGGAGCCGTCGCCAGCCGGTTTCATATCAAGGCAACTGCTGCGCCCGGTAAAACCGCCCGGACGCTGGCCAGTTCGGATCGCTGAACGTCGCGCGGCCCGTGACGTTCGTGATGATTTGTAGTTGAGTCCAGTTGGGCAACGGTGCCGCCACGCTCTCATTGGCAAGGATGGCGAACTGAGCTCCGGGTTGCCCGAACAAGGTGAATTGAAACGCGCCGTTCGTGAACTGCGGTTGCTGCAAAACCGTTCCGGCGATCAACCGGACATTGTCCAAGTCCCAATAGCCGCCTTGCAGGTTGGTGCTGACGGTGGAAACAAACTCGATCCCAATATGCTGCCCCGCCCACGGTGCGCCGGCTTGAACGACGGGAACGTTCACCTCGAAATCAATGAAGTGCGTGTTGTTGCTGAAAACTTCCGGTGCGTTGGTGAGGATTGTTGTCGCCACCGCCACCTGGTTGCTGGCAACGTCGCGATAGTAGAGATTCAACGCGAGCGTCGCCCCGGGCAACATTCCGCCGCCCGTGCCAATCACCCCGACCGTCAAATGATACGATTTTCCGACCTCGAAAGTAGCGTTGAACTGGTGTGATGGCGGCAGACCATGCCAGTCAACGGAATCGTAGTCTTGGAACACCGCGACTTCCGGCATGGCGAACAGCCAGATGGCTTGGTTACCATCGCAGTTGTCAATGTGATCGCCGCTGATCGGCGGAGTATTCTTGAAAGCGCCCACGAGTTGATCCCAAAAAATTCCACCGCTCTCGACGTAGCCATCGGGCTTGGGCGACTTCTGCCAGGAATCAATGGAGATGCCGACGTAAGTGATGAGGGGCGATTCGAACGAGGCATTGGGCACGAAAATCGGCTGGGCGAGGGCGGTCGGCGACCAACCGCAAGAAGCAAGCAAACCAATCGCCAGCGCGGCGCAGAATGCTCTCGTCCATTTGCCCGGTGGGCGTCCGGCGGTTGCGGTGCTGGTGGACATACCTCACGGCTCCAGTGGAAGTTGATTACACCCGCCGGCGCGGAAACCGGGTTCGCAAGAGCCATCCACCCAACCCCAACGCCAGAAGCGACAGGCTCGTCGGTTCGGGAACGGCTTGCAGGCGGAAATTGTCAAAGTCCCAATTGCCGTCGCCGTATCCGAAAGTGGATTCAATCTTGATTCCGATGTTCTGACCTGCCCAGGCGTCGCCCGCTTGAACGGTCGGAACATTCACGACGTAGTCGAACAGACTCAATGGCGGGGTGTTGGGGAAACCCGCCGCAGTGTATGTCACGGTAGTCGAACCGACCGTTACCATGTTGGCCAAGCCGTCCCGGTAATACAAACTCAGGCTCAACGTGGAGCCTTCAGTCATGTTTTTGCCAAAGAGCCCAACCGTAAGGGAGTAGGATTTACCGGGTTCGAAGATCGCGTTGAAGTTATGCGAGGGTGAAACGTCATTCCAAGCCACCGTGTTGTAATCCTGGAACAATGCCACTTGCGGGAACGATAACAGATAGCCCGCCTGGGTCCCGTCGCGGTTGCCGTACGGATTGGGGTCCACAAATACGCCCGCCGTCTGCACCCAGAAAAATCCGCTGTATCCGCCCGCCGGAAAATAATCTGGCCGAGCCGCTTTCTGCCACGAGTCAATGTTGATGTTCACACCGAACGGCTGACCCGAGCCGGACTGAGACTCGAAAGAGCTGTTGGGAACGGTGATCACTTGGGCGTGTAGGCTGACGGTGGTCGCCAGCAGCGCCACTCCGAAAGTAACCGGCAAGAAACGACTGGTGACGGATTTGGATTCGGACATTTTTGGTATCATGTTTGGACTGCTCGAATAATTGTTTCAATTGTGCCAAGACCGACCGGCGGCCATCGCTACTGAGGCAGATAGCCGTCGCCGGGCTTTCAAACGCGGCGCGAAACTATGCCGCAGGTTGACGCGAGTTCAAGATATTCCTCCATCAATCCGAGCCACACGTTGGAAACGCAAGGCCCTAACCCTCACCCACCTGTTCCTCGCCACTGGGAAGCGGTTGCACGAATCACCCCGTCGCGCCCAACTTCTCAAAACTCTCCTCGATCGTGGCGGTGTTTTGAATGCGTGCCAGCCGGGCGTAAAGTCCATTCAACTCCACGAGTTCCCCGTGCGTGCCGCGCTCGACAATTTGCCCCTGCCGCATCACCAGAATCTGGTCCGCGTTCAGGATCGTGCTCAACCGGTGCGCGATGATGAAGCTGGTGCGGCCCGCCATCAAGCGCTCCAGTGCATCTTGAATCAGCCGTTCGGTCGCCGTATCCACGCTGGCGGTGGCCTCGTCGAGAATGAGGATGGGCGAATTCTTGAGCAGCGCCCGCGCGATGCTCACGCGCTGTTTCTCGCCGACGCTGAGTTTCACGCCGCGTTCACCGACGCGCGCATCGTAGCCTTGCGGCAGGCGGGCGATGAAATCGTGGCAGTTGGCCGCGCGCGAAGCGGCGATCAGCTCCGCCTCGGTCGCGTCCAACCGGCCATAAAGAATGTTCTCGCGAAGCGTGCCGTTGAACAGAAACGCCTCCTGACTCACGACGCTGATGTGTTCGCGCAACGAATCCAAAGTTGCGCCCGCGATGTCCTGACCGTCTATCAGGATGCGGCCCGCCGCCAGTTCGTAAAAGGCCGGGAGCAAATTGACGACGGTGGATTTGCCCGCGCCGGTCGGCCCGACGAGCGCAATCATTTCGCCGGGACGGGCGTGGAGGGAGATGTCGCGCAACACCGGCTGCGCCGCGGTCGGAGCGCCGAACTCCGCTTCGGCGGGTTGCGCGGCCCTGTCCGACTCGCGCCGAATCGGAGTTCGGCGCTCCAATTCCTGCGCATAGCTGAAGCTCACGTCCTCGAAAATAACTTCGCCGCGAATCGATTGATGGAGCGGTCGCCGCGCGCTGCCATCGGCGCGTTCCTTCTCCGCATCCAGAATATCCAGCACCCGCTCGCCGGCGGCACGGCCGGCTTGCAGCAATTGATTCAACCCGTGCAACTGCCCGACCGGCGTGTAGAACATGCCGAGGTAAAGCAAGTAACCCACGAGCGCGCCCGCGGCCATTTCGTGCTGGATCACCATCCGCCCGCCCACCCAGAGCACGAGCGCGAAACCAATCGCGCCGGCAAAGCCCATCACCGGCGAATAAATCGCCCAGACGCGCATGATGCCGAGCGTGCCCTGCCGCAGTTCATCCGCCCGGGCGCGGAACCGCGCCTCCTCGTGCGCCTCGCGACCGAAGGCTTTGATCTGTCGCACGCCTTGCAGATTGTCCATGAGCAGCGCGTTCATGGCGCTGGAGGCTTCGCGTTGGCGCCGGTAGCGCCGATGCGCCGTCAGCGTGTACCACAGCGCGCCCGCCGCCAGGATGGGAATGGGCGCCATGGCGACCAGCGCCAGCACCGGATTGGTCCAAAACAAGATCGCCCCGACGCCGATGACCCCCACCAACGCGACAACCCCTTGCTCCGTCCCGTCAATCAACACCCGCTCGACGGAGTTCACGTCTTCGATGATGCGCGTCATCAAGTCGCCCGACGCCCGTTGGTCGAAGTAGCCGACGGGCAGGCGTTGCAGCCGGGCATAGACCTCGCGGCGCATGTCGAAAATGACGTTCTGCTCGAAGTGGTTGTTGACCAGGATGCGGAACGAGTTGAACAGGTCGCGCAGCAGAAAAGCGCCAATCAAACCCAGCATCACCGCCGGGAGCCGATCGGCCTGGCCTTTGCCGATGACCTCGTCAAGCGCGTAGGCCGTGAGCTTCGGAAACGCGAACGACGCCAGCAGTGAGAGCACCGCGCAAAGAATGGTGGTGGCCGCGAGCCGTTTGTAAGGTCGTAAATAGACAGCGACGCGCCGAACGACTTCCCAAGTCCCGCGGGACTTCGCGCTGAGCGTCGGATCAGCGGAGTTCGCGCTGTTAGCCATTGTGAGACGCCTTTCGATTCCGTGTTTTCTGCATGGCGGAGTCTAGTTGGCGAAATTCCGCCGGGCAAGCAAACCGCCCCAACGCCAAACCTCCGTGATCCGCCGGGCGGTCCGCGGATGAGCGGGGCTTCATTTCCACGGCGGAGCCGGCAGCGAAACTGATACATTGCGAAAAAGCGAATTTCCACTGGCACAAACTTGGAGGTTCTGGTCTAGTCCGCACATCCGTCAGTGGCCCGCACTTCGGCCGCAAGCCGGAGCGGACCCCGGAAAACAACCCAAAAACAACAACAAAACAAACAAGAAGACTCATGAAAAAAACAAAACTCCTCATGGTAATCTCGCTGCTGGGCTTGCTCGGCGGCGTTCATCCCGCTGCCGCCATCGGCACGGCGTTCACCTATCAAGGCCGGTTAGTAGATGCCGGCAGTCCGGCGACCGGCCTCTACGACATGCGCTACACGGTCTGGGATTCGGCTGCGGCTGGCCTGCAAGTGGGCGGCGCGGTGGTGCTCGCCCCGGTGAGCGTGAGCGGCGGCTTGTTCACGGTGCCGCTGGATTTTGGTGCGGGCATTTTCACCGGTCCGGATCGTTATTTGCAGATTGAATCCAAGGTCTTCGGTGGCCCTTCTTACAGTGTAATCACCCCGCGGCAGAAGCTCACACCGACGCCATACGCCATCACTGCCGGCAGTGTTGCCGCTACCGCCGGCGCGGTGCCTGATGCGGGTTTGACCGCAAACGTGGCGCTGCTGAATCGCAATACTCAGACATTCACGGGAACCAACATTTTCAACCGAAACGCCGTCGCTGCCGGGCCAGGGCTGATCGTGACCAGCGATTACTCCATAAGCCTGACCAAGTTCACAGGGCTTGGCTTTCAGTATTACGCCTCGGGCGAGGGAGCGATCATGTCCTCCTTCGACGATGGGTACGGATACTTGACGTTTTACACCAAGATGGCTTTCGGAGAACCGCTCCGGAAACAAATGCTCATCAGCAGGTTCGGGGATGTGGCCATTGACCAATCCGACGCCAATGCCGGCTTTATCCAGAATGGCACGTTGGGCGGCGCCGGCCTCACCTTCGGACTTGGTAGCGCCGAGGGCATTGCGTCCAAACGCACCGCCGGCGGCAACCAGTGGGGCTTGGATTTCTACACCGGTGGGGCTAGCCGTCTGTCACTCTCCAGAGCCGGGTATGTTGGTATCGGGACAACCAGTCCGGCCACTCCGCTGGACTTGCAGGGTGGAAACAACTGGAACGTGGCGGGATCCGAAGGAGACTTCAGGATTGGCAATGCGAGCTATCGGTTGAAGATGGGCGTGGCCACTGGTGGCGGTGGCGCGGGCGACTGCCGCATCTACGCTGCGGGAGGCAGCGGCCGGCTCATCCTGGGCAGCAACACCAACGAAGTCCTGAGCGTCGTCGGCACGGCGGTGGCTATTGGTACGCCAACGCCAACCAAAGCGAAGGTGGAAATCAGCGGCTTCTTCGGCAGCACGCCGTTTGGTCCGGCGTATGGGTTGTTGGATATCTCTGGCACCAGTGCGTACACCTCCACGAGCGGCACGGACTCGCATACTTCCCTGTATGCCAGCGGCAACATCTACGCGGGCTATTACGTGGCGTTCTCGGATGCGCGCATCAAGCGCAGCGCCGGGCGCTCGGATGCTGCGCACGATTTGAACACCCTCCTGGGCATCGAGGTCACCGATTATACCTACATTGACACCCTGGCCAAAGGCGCCGGCCAGCAGAAGAAGGTCATCGCCCAACAGGTGGAAAAGGTCTATCCCCAAGCCGTGAGCCGCACCACCGACGTTGTGCCCGACATCTTCCAGAAGGCCGAAGTGAAAGATGGCTGGGTGAAGCTCGCGACGACCTTGAAGCAAGGGGAGCGCGTGCGTCTCCTCGGCGACAAGAAGGAAGGCATTCACGAAGTGCTGGAAATTGCCGAGGGCAAGTTCCGCACCGACTTTGTCGCGGATGGCAGCGAGGTCTTCGTCTATGGCCGCGAGGTGAAGGACTTCCGCAGTGTGGACTACGAGGCTATCGCCATGCTCAACGTCTCCGCCACGCAGGAATTGAACCGCCGCCTGGAGCAGCAGGCTGCCGAACTCAAGGCCCGCGATGGTAAGATCGCCACGCTGGAAAAATCCAATCAGGAAATGCAGCGGGAGCTGGCCGCGCAGAAGGAACTCGCGAGCCGCATGCAAGCGGAATTCGCCACCCTGCAGAAGGCCGTCGCGCGCCTCGCTGACAAATCCGCCAGCACCTTCGCCCTCAACCACTCACCTGCGGGGGGCCAATGAACAAAAACGAATCATCGCAAGTCAGGGGCCCGTTGCGGTGGGTCCCCGGACGACCCGAAGGCTGGCCCGACCCTGTTGTTGGGAAATGCGGGCCGGGTAGCCGTGCGTCGGTGGCGGCGGTAGGGGTTCTTCTGGCCCTGCTGGCGGGGCTGCTTTCCGCCTCGGCGCCGCCCTACACCATTGATTGGTGGACCGTGGACGGCGGCGGCGGCACCGGCACCGGCGGCAGCTTCGAGTTGAGCGGCACTGCCGGCCAACCGGATGCGGGCATCATGGACGGGGGCGCGTTGGACGGCGGCTTCTGGGCGCTGATCGCTCCGGTGCCGATGGACCTCACCATCACGCGCATCGGCGGCAACGTCCTCATCTCCTGGCCGTCGCCTTCGACCGGGTTCAACCTGCAAGTCTGCACAGACTTGATCCTGGGCAATTGGACCTACTACGGCGTCGGCCCACCGGCTATCCAGGACAACGGCAGCATCAAGAGTTTGACGTTGCCGCCCACGGCCATCCCGCACTATTACCGGCTAAAAAATCCGTAACTGACGGAGCATCACCATGGCGCGGGTGCCGCAACTGACAGGGCGGAATCAGTCCACCGCTTCGGCCGCGGAGCCTACGCCAGCGGGCTTTGAACGGCCTCCCCGATTAATCTTGGGGAGGCCGTATTTCTGACCGGCATAAAATTTCGTGCATCCCGCCGGAACGCGGCTTAGATTTCACCAACATGTTTCAGCCCGTTATCACGAAGGACCCAACCGCGGTCGAAGTGGAAGTGCAGGCGGCATATCTTGGAGTGTTTCCGGGGGGCGACCCGCGGTTCGTGCCGCGCGTCTTTGGCTGGGCCGTCGAGTGTTTCACCGGCAATTACGCGGATTACCAAGCGGTGGATGCCCACTACCATGATTTTGAACATTCCCTCCAGGGCACGCTCTGCCTGGGGCGACTGCTGCATGGCCGCCACCGCGCCCACGCTCAACCGACATTGACGGAACGACTCTTCCAACTGGGCATCATCGGGATTCTGCTGCACGACACCGGCTATCTGAAAAAGCGCAATGACCTGGAGGGCACCGGGGCAAAATACACTGCCACGCACGTCCATCGCAGTGCGGAATTTGCGGCGCAATTGCTGGGGGAGAAACATTTTGCCCCCGCCGACATTCTGGCGGTTCAGAACATGATTCGCTGCACGGGTGTGGACGCCGCGCTGACGAAGATTCCCTTTCAGAACGCCCTCGAGACGATCGTCGGCCATGCGCTGACCACTGCGGATTACCTAGGCCAAATGGCCGCCGAGGATTATCCGGACAAGCTGCCGATTCTTTTCGGGGAGTTCGCCGAAGCGGCCCGGCATGATGGCACCCAGCAGGAGTTCGTGAGCCAGTTCAGCAGTCCCACCGACTTGATGCGCCGCACGCCGGAGTTCTGGAGCGAGTTCGTGCGACCCAAACTCGACTGCGATTTCGGCGGGATGTATCGCTTCCTGAACGAGCCATTTCCCGACGGCCCGAACTGGTATGTGCAACGCATCCAGACCAACATCGAGCGCGTGAAGGAGCGGGTGGGGCGGGCGGGGAATTAACGGAAAAACCGCAACCCCAAGTTCCCAGAACCAACCCTCAACCCCGGCCCCGCCAACTCTTGGCGCCCGGTGGAGGATTTCCTGAAGTTTGATGTTTGAAGTTTCTTTGGAGCTTGGTGTTTGGAGTTTGGAGCTTTAGTTTCCGGGCATGTCGCGCGACTATGTTTTGCAACCGTTCCAATCTGCCGTCCACCTGCAGATTGACTACGCGCATGAACTCAACGAGCAACAATGCGCTGCCGTCACCGCGCCGCCCGGACCGGCCTTGGTCATCGCCGGGGCCGGTTCGGGCAAGACGCGCACGCTGATTTATCGCGTCGCCTACTTGCTCGAACAGGGTATCCCGCCCGACCGCATCCTGCTCCTGACCTTCACTAACAAAGCCGCCGGCGAAATGATGCGTCGCGTGGTGGACTTGCTGGGCCAGCAACTCACCGCGCTCTGGGGCGGCACGTTTCACTCCATTGGCAATCGCGTTCTGCGCCAACACGCCAAACTCCTCGGCTTCGAGCGCGACTTCACCATCCTGGATCGCGAGGACGCCAAGCACCTCATCAGCACCTGCGTGGGCGAGTCGGCCATTGACGTGAAAGCCACGCGCTTCCCGAAAGCCGAAGTGCTCGGTGATATTTTTTCGCTCGCGGTCAACAAGCAGCGCAGCGTCGCCGAGATTCTGGGAACGGAATACGGTTACTTCGACACCCTCGCGCCACAGATCGAGGACGTGCAGAAGCGCTACGTGGCCCGCAAGCGCGCCACCAACGCGATGGACTTTGACGACCTGCTCGTGCTCTGGCTCAAACTGCTCCAGGACCACGCCGACGTGCGCGACCATTACCAGCGCCGGTTTCAGTTCATCCTGGTGGACGAGTATCAGGACACGAACAAGCTTCAAAGCGACCTCATTGACCTGCTCGGGGAACGGCATCACAACGTCATGGTCGTGGGTGACGACGCGCAAAGCATCTATGCTTGGCGCGGCGCGAATTTCCAAAACATCCTCAAGTTCCCCGACCGCTATCCCGGCGCAAAAATTTACAAGATTGAAACCAATTATCGGAGCACGCCGGAAATCCTGACCTTTGCGAACGCCGCCATCGCCGCCAACTTGCAGCAATTCGCCAAGCAACTCACACCCGCGCGCCAGCCCGGCCCCAAGCCCGTGCTCATGGTCTGCGGCGACGCCGCGCAACAAGCCGCGTTCATCGCCCAGCGCCTGCTGGAGTTGCGGGACGAAGGCGGCAATTTGAACAACATGGCCGCGCTTTACCGCTCGCATTTCCATGCGCTGGAACTGCAATTGGAACTGACCCGGCGCAACATCCCGTTCAGCATCACCAGCGGCATTCGTTTCTTCGAGCAGGCGCATATCAAAGACGTGACCGCCCATCTCAAGCTCGTCACGAATCCGCGCGACGAACTGAGTTTCAAGCGCCTTGTGCAACTCCTTCCCGGCGTCGGCGGGAAGGGCGCGGACAAGTTGTGGCGGCGGTTCAGTTCTGAGTTCCGAGTTCCGAGTTCCGAGGGGGACTTGGACACTTCACGCAATCCCATCGCCGCCGCCCTCCAGAAATGTTCCCCCAGCGTTCCCAAAAAATCCACGCTCGCCTGGTCCCAACTCACCGCCACCTGTTCCCAGCTTGAGGAAACAACCGTCCGCCAGAGCGCCGCGAAGATGATCCCGCTCGTCGTTGAAGCCGGCTACGACGATTACCTGAAAGAGAACTTCGCCAACTACCGCTCGCGCATTGACGATCTCAAGCAACTCGCCATCTTCGCACAACAG
The DNA here is from genome assembly GCA_903828255.1 of uncultured Verrucomicrobiota bacterium. Lineage (GTDB taxonomy): Bacteria > Verrucomicrobiota > Verrucomicrobiia > Limisphaerales > JADLHS01 > CAIKLQ01. Next base: position 14,112 of record CAIKLQ010000713.1, on the reverse strand, counting down.
TTCGAGTCGGTGGACGAATTTCTCAGCCAGATGGCGCTGCTCACAAATGTTGAAGCCGAGGACGACAAAAAGCCCGCCGACCGTGATGAAGAGCGGTTTCGGCTTTCCTCGATTCACCAAGCGAAAGGCCTCGAATTCGACGTGGTCTTTGTGGTCATGCTCTGCGACGGGTTATTTCCTTCGGAGCGCTCCTTGGACACCACGGAAGGCGAGGAGGAAGAGCGGCGGTTGTTCTACGTCGCCGTGACCCGTGCGCGCAACGAGCTTTACCTGAGTTACCCATTGATGCGCGCCGGCTACGGCAACAGCGACGCGACCTTCCAGCAACCCTCGCGATTTCTGGGGGAAATCCCGAAGGAACTGGTGGACGAATGGAATCTGCGGACGTTCGCGTAGGATCGGCGGCGCGCCGCTTTCAAACTAAATACCCTCTGGCAGGCAAATCCCGGCTCGACGCCAGTCTTACGAGCAGGACGCATGACACCCATTCCGCAACGACACACTTCCTAGTGGTCGGGGGGCGCTCGCCAGAGTAGCATCTCGGGGTGCCGATTTTTCACGAATGCCAACGCTGCACGGCCTGCTGCCGCTGGCCAGGGCAGGTGGCTTTGACGGAGGCGGAAATCACCCAGATCGCCGCGTTCAAAGTCCTGAGCGAACACGACTTCATCCAACAGTTTACCCGGCTGAGCCAGGACCGACGTGGGCTTGCCTTGCAGGAAAAGCCCAACGGCGAGTGCCTTTTCCTCGATGGCCAGGAATGCGCGGTGCAACCCGTGAAACCGCAGCAGTGCCGCGACTTCCCGAACCTTTGGAATTTTCCCGGTTCGGAAAAAAACTGCCGCGCCATCCCGCGCCGCGTCTCGGAGTTGGAATACCGTCGCCTCCTCGTCCAGGCCACCGGTCGGTCGGAGCATGAGATGAAGAGGGCGACCTGAACTGCGTTCCGGGACGAAATCAATTTCCCGGGGGCCGAGTGATTGCTCTCATTAACCCCCGGCTTCAGCCGGGTGCGGAGTCGCCCGTTGGAAAGAAACGGTTTCAACCGTTTCCTTCCCGAGGCCATCCGCGCTAGCAGCCTGTCGGACTTAGACCTCGCAATCTGCACAAGCCATCGATCTGCAGTAGATTAAGAGTCACTTGTTAAGTGAGTAAGTAAAACGGGTAGTTACGTAATATCAATGACTTAAACATAATATATTTTCTAAGTCCGACAGGCTGCTAGCAAAGAGGCCATTGCTCAGGGGCAGAAAGTTTGGGCCGTCTTCGCCCCGCCCACTCAGGCCACCGCTTTCACCTGAGCTCTCGCGCAAACAGTTATTCACCATTCGGGTTGCCGAAAAGTCCTTAAGGACAATTCTCGGCTTTTGTCTTTTAGTGCCCCAAGAGCGCACCGCGCGAGCTTTGGCCCTCAAAAAGAACACTGCGCTTCGCGGATACCCCTCCCCAGGCTCGATAACCTCTGCTGGAGACCTCCCGCCGCCGCTCTTGCACACCCAAAAAACTGGCAGTATCACCTGCGCCGCTCTTGCGCGCGGATTTGGGGCGGTCTTGAGGGCTTGGCCGGGCGAGCCTGCGTCCTTCTTGAAAGCCCGCTCGGTGGGAGGCGCAGGACCACAACGTAAATGGGCTTCCGTGGGGACTTGTAGGGCGTGTGCCCTCCCGCGGCGTTTCAGGGGATTTTCAATCGGGTTCTCACCACCACTGCGTTACATTCCAAGCTTGGCCTGCCGCGCGACTTTGTGGTAAAGCCTTGCGTCACTTGAATCACATTATGCAAAAGCTCAACCACGGGATCATCTGCGTTGCGTTCGCATGTCTGTTCACCGCGGTTGCCCGAGCGGAAACTGAAACCGTGCTCATCGAGTGCGTCAAGTCCGCCAGCTTCCTGGCGCCAATGGATTCGCCGGACCATCGCAAATACGCACCCGACCGCACGGTGCAAGTCCTGCACCTGGCGCTGGATGTCACGCCGGACTTCAAGCGGCGCACGGTCGCGGGCACGGCGGCGTGGACATTCAAACCGCGGATCAAGCCAGTCCGGGAACTGAAGTTGGACGCGATTGACCTCAAGGTTCAGAGTGTTACCGCCACGGAAAAGCTCCAGAGCTATCAGGTGACCGCTGAATCCGTGATCGTCACGTTCGCCGAACCTATCCCGCCTGATCGCGAAACCAGCCTGACCATCACCTATCAAGCCGAGCCGGCGAACGGGCTTTACTTCCGCACGCCTGAGATGGGTTACAAGGAGGGCGACACGCATCTGTTCTCGCAGGGCGAGCAAACCGAGGCGCGGTATTGGTACCCCTGCTTCGATTCCCCGAACGAGCTGTTCACTTCCGAAATGACCTGCCGAGTGCCCGAGGGGATGACGGTGATCTCCAATGGGCGCTTGGTCTCCGAAGAAAAGGACGCGGCCACCGGATTGAAGGTGGTGCATTGGTCGCAGGAAAAGCGACACGCCAATTACCTGATCACGCTGGTCGCAGGCTATTTCAAGAAGCTCGAAGACAAACATGGTAACGTGCCACTCGCATTTTACACGCCGCCGTCGGAGTTCAAGGAAGCGGCGAGTTCCTTTCGCGATACCAAGGATATGATGGTTTTTTTCGATAAGGAAATCGGCGTGCCGTATCCGTGGGTCAAGTATGACCAGATCTGCGTGAATGATTTTGTCGCCGGCGGCATGGAAAACACCAGCGCTACCACGCTCACGGATGGGACCCTGTTCACCGACGCCACGGAGAACATTCATTCCAGCGAAGGGTTGGTCGCGCACGAACTGGCGCATCAGTGGTTTGGCGACTTGGTCACTTGCAAGGACTGGAGTCACATCTGGCTTAACGAAGGCTTTGCCTCGTTCTACGAGTCGCTCTACCTCGAACACAAACACGGACGTGACGCTATGTTGTATGAGTTGTATGGGCGGGCGAAGACGATCACTGGCGTGACGGATGACGCCCATGCGATTGTGCGCCGCACCTACGAACACCCAGGCGAAATGTTCAGCCACCTGGCCTACCAGAAAGGCAGTTGGGTGCTCCACATGCTGCGCAGTGGGTTAGGTGAGGAGCTCTACCGCCGTTGTATCAAAACCTATCTGGAGCGGCATCAATACGGAAGCGTCGTGACCGAAGACCTGCGCGCCGTGATCGAAGAGTTGACGGGCCGCTCCTACGACCAGTTCTTTGACCAATGGGTTTATCACGCTCACCATCCCGAACTCGAGGTCAGCTACAGTTGGGATGAATCGGCGAAGCTCGCGAAGGTTTCCATCCGCCAGGTTCAGAAGTTGGGTGAAAATGTGTTCCTGTTCGACTTCCCGCTAACGGTTCGTTTCAAAGGCGCGTTCGGTAGTGCGGACAAGGTGGCTCAGGTAACGGCCAAGGAAGAAGATTTCTATTTCCCGCTGGGCTCGGCACCGGAAGTCGTGCGGCTGGATCCGGAGTATGGGTTGCTGGCCAAGACCGCCTTCACCGTGCCAAACGCCATGCTCTACTCCCAACTGTCCGATCAGTCGGACATGGTCGGACGCCTGCTGGCTATTGAACAACTGGCGACCAAGCGGGATCAGGAAGCCGTCGCCAAACTGAAACAGGCGTTGACCAGTGATGCCTTTTACGGCGTCCGCATGGAAGCGTCCAAGGCATTGCGCACGATCCATAGCGACGAGTCGTTGGAAGCTCTGCTTGCCTCGACGCAACAGTCCGACGCCCGGGTGCGCCAACAGGTCGGGAGCGATCTGGGCGGCTTTTACCGCGATACTGCCTATGACTTTGCCCGACTGACGCTCGAACGGGAGAAGAACCCGGCGATTCTCGCCACCGCCATCAACCAGTTGGGGAGCTACGCGAAACCCGAAGTGCGCGAGGCGCTCTTGAAATACCTGAACTCGGAATCGTTTCGCAACCTGCTGGCGGACGCGGCCATCGGTGCCATGCGCGCGCAGGATGATCCGGCTTACATCGCGCCGTTGCTCGAAACGCTGTCGCGGCGCGAGGTCGAGTTCACCAGCCACAGTTTCGGACAAGCGCTGGGAACGCTGGCCTATCTGGCGCGCAACGAGCATAAGAAGGAAAAGGTCCGCGAGTTTCTCACCGGCTATGTGAACCACAAGAAGCGCGGCGTCCGCGTGGCCGCCATCAGTGCCCTCGGAACGCTCGGCGATCCCAAGGCCATTGCCGGGCTCCAGACTTTTGCCACCGCGGGTAAGGAAAGCCGCGAGCGCGATGCCGCCGCGAAAGCCGTGGCCGATTTGCGCGCCAGCCGTAAGCCAGTGGATGATTTCAAAAATCTGCGCCAGGAAGTGCTCGATTTGCAGAAGGCCAATCGCGACCTGCGCAAGGAGTTGGACACGCTGAAGAAGAAAGTTGAAGTCAAAGACACTACTCCCGCCGCCGCCTCACCAAGGAAGAAAACATCCTCACCGAAGCAGCGTTGAGCGTCGGTTCACCGCCACCGTGCGGAGGCGTTTTTCGGAGCCGGCTGGATCACTCCTCAGTCCGATACGGCGGGCTTTCCTCCTTGCCCGAGTAAAAATGCGCGGTATCGCCGCAGGCTTTTTCCGGGGTGAGATCGGGATGCGTTGGGTGGGGCGGCGGCGCGGCGTAGGCCGGCGGTTTGCGGATGGCGCGTTTGGGTTTGGCGGCGGCGATGAGCGGGGCGGTGAGCTTCTCGTAAAGGACAAACAGGAATTCCACGCGCTGACGTTCGCTAGTGAAGGGTTCGGGGCGGTAACACTTGTCCATGGCGCGGTCGAGTAAATCGTGGGCTTTGCGCAAATGCGGTGGCATTTTCAAAGGATCGTAAAGCTGGGCCAGGGTCGAGTCCGGATAGCCCGTCCGCACATCCAAGACCCTCTGCGCGGCGGCTTCCACTGCTTCCGCGTGTTTCGCATCCGGCGAGTCCGGCCAGGGGAAGTTGTTATAGACCATGCTGCCGGAGTAGCGGTAATCGGATTTCAAGCGCCCACCCACCTGTCGCACCCAAGCCATGTGCATGGCTGAGGTGAGGACGCCGAAACAAAAACGGCTCTTTGAGGCAATCAGAAAGTTTGTGTTGGCAGAAATAATGTTCTTGGACAGGAAGCCGATGGGGATGTATTCGCGCCGCTCCGACGACACTTCGGGAATGAGGATGTAATCGGTCGTCGGCTGCGAGATGTAGAAGAACAAGGTGGGCCTCCGGGCCGCCTTCCGGGTTGGTGCGGCGGTGCTTTTCAGCCGAAACTCCCGCACCTTTCGCACGCGCTCCATGACTTGCGGCAGCGCGTCCAGTTCCGCCGGGGTGGCGTCCCCCAGCCAAAGACACCAGCGCATGGTGCCGTTGATGAATTCCTCCGAGCCCGTGAACCGGCGGAGGAATTTCTTCGCGTCCGGCTCGGCTTTGATTAGCGCGGTCTTTTCCGCATCCGTCAGGATGAAATTTCCGTCGTCGGTTGGCTTGTTGCCACACCGCATTTCCGGCACATCGGCGAGCGGTTTGGTCCGTTTGGTTACGAACGCATCCGAACCGGGCGTGAGATACGGGCTGATGTTCGGGACGGTGGTGACGGAAACTTTGCCCTCTTCGTCGTCGTAAATTGATTTGTTCGGCGCGTCGAATGCAGCGAAACCAATGATGATGACGTGAACGTGGGCCTTGCCGCGCGCCTCGCTTTGCCAGGCGAAGGTGCGATGTGCAAAGTGAATCTTGATTTTGAATTGTCCAAACAACAGACCCCAGAGGATCGGAACTTGTTCGCCTTGGGTGATTGAGTTGGTTGTCACGAACCCTACTTTGAGTCGCGTGCCTTGGATGTATTCCGCCGCGCGATGGAACCACGCCGTCACATAGTCAATGTCGCCCGTGTTCTTGAAATCGCGGAAGACGTGCAGCAAATCGGCGCGCTGGTCCTTGCTCTGGTAATGCTTGCCCACGAACGGCGGATTGCCGAGGACGTAGCTGCATTGATCGGGTGGCAGGACTTGTTGCCAGTCCAGCCGGAGCGCGTTGGCGCAGTGGATGTGCGGGGATTTCTTGAGCGGCAACCGCTGGTAAATCTGGCCGAAGGTGTTGGACAGCTCGACGTTCATCTGATGATCCATCAGCCAGAGCGCCACCTCGGCAATGCGCGCCGGCCATTCGCCCAGCTCGATTCCGTAGAATTGGTCCACGTCCACCTGCGCGAGCCGGTTCACCTCCGCCAGCGTGAATTCCTTTTGTTTGCCGAACAGTTCCTTGAGGACTTCCAACTCCAGTTGGCGCAGTTCCCGGTAGGTGATGACAAGGAAATTGCCACAGCCGCAGGCGGGATCGAGGAAGCGCAGCCGACACAGTTTGGCGTGGAATTCCTCCAGGCGCGCGCGGCGGCGGGTCGAGCGATCCGCGTTGAGGCTTTCAAATTCGGCGCGTAATTCATCGAGGAACAGGGAGCGGATGACTTTGAGGATGTCGCGCTCGCTGGTGTAATGCGCGCCGATCTGGCGGCGCTCCTTCGGCTCCATCACGGCTTGAAAGAGCGAACCGAAGATGGCGGGGGAAATCTGTGACCAATCAAAACCGCAGCAACGGCGGAGCGCCTGCCGCGCTTCGTCGCCAAAGTCCGCCCACGCGAGGCGTTCCGTAAAGAGGTCGCCGTTGACATAGGGGAACTCCTGCAAAGTGGCGGAAAGGTTTTGCTGGCGCTGTTCCACCGGCGTGTTGAGCACTTGAAAAAGATGTTCCAGACTCGAACCGATCTTGCTCATGTCCTGGAAGCCGTACTCCTCCAGATACAACTCAAAGCCACGGCGCGGAAACAAACCGGTGTTTTCGGCGAACAGACAAAACAGGATGCGGACCAGCAAGCGTTCGAGGTCGTGGCCTGCAAAGCCGCCGGCTTCGAGGGCATCGTGAAGCTGGGCGAGAATTTCGGCCGCCTTGATGTTGATGGGGTCTTCCGCCGCGAACTTGTGTTGCTGGTAACCAGGGATGAAGGCAAAGGCGTGAATGTGGCGGTGAAATTCTTCCAGCGGAAACTCCGCCGTCACGGTCACGCGCTGGCCCTTGAACAGCGGGAGATCGGGCGCGGCTTCGGGTTCGAGGTCGTAGAGGATAACCCGCGCAAAGTCCGAGACGACGACGTAGCGGGGAATCTCGTCGTGCCGGCCCTCGGTCGCCATCGCCTGGAGGTAATCAAACGCCTGGGTCCTAGCTTTGCTCAAATCCTCGCCGGCGCTCTTGTGTTCGACCAGCAGCATCCCTTTCCAGAGCAGGTCAATCTTGCCGAAGTTGCCGGAGGTTTTGAGCACCGGCACTTCAAAGCTGGCGACGGTTTTGCGGGGGATGCCGAAGACCCCAAAGAATTCGTTCCAAAAGGTCTGCTTGTCGGCACTCTCGCTGGTGGAGCCTTTCCAGTCCCTGGCGAAGCGGATGGCGTTGTGGCGAATTTCATTCCAACTCAGCGGCATGGCGGGAGGCTAGGCAAGACCACGCCAATGGTCAACGATGCTGGCGCAGCGCAGGCTTGACCGCCACGTCAGGTCTGCTTTCCTTTGGCCGCCACTCGGAGCGGCGATGGCGGGCTTCTATCCCGTAGCCGCATTTTCCAAGCAACCGATCGGACGTTCGCGGCGTAAATTCCTGCCAACCCGGTCACCAAACGGACGGTCTAGAAAACTATGGCTACACATTTGATGAGGGTTTTGCCGGCAAGCGCGCGGGGCAACATCCGGGCGGCGCAAATCAGCCGGCGCGAAACGCGGTTTGCGATTACGGCGCGGTTTTAACCATGCACATTCCAGACGGATTCATTGACGGCAAGACGGTGGCGACCACGGCGGTGCTTTCCGCGGTGGGCGTTGGCTTGGCGTTGCGCCGGGTCCGGCGGACGTTGCCGGCGCGACGGGTTCCGATGCTCGGGCTTGCGGCGGCGTTTCTATTCGCCGCGCAGATGCTGAATTTCCCCGTCATTTCAGGAACGTCGGGCCATCTCATCGGCGGAGTGCTCGTGGCGGCGTTGCTGGGGCCGAGTGCGGCGGTGGTGGTCGTGACGACGGTGCTGATCGTGCAATGTTTTCTCTTTCAGGACGGCGGGGTGCTCGCGCTCGGCGCAAACGTCTTCAACATGGCGATCCTTGGCGCTGGCGGCGGCTGGGTGATTTATCGCTGCGTCTCCGCCTTGCTGCGCGGGCCGCGCGGCCAGATCACTGCGGTGGCGTTCGCCGGCTGGCTGTCCACCGTGCTGGCGGCCACGGGCTGCGCTGCGCAACTCGCGTGGTCCGGCAAGGTGGATTGGAAATCCGCCTTTGCGGCCATGGTTGGCGTCCATCTGCTGATTGGCTTGGGCGAAGGGTTGATCAGCGCACTGGTCTTCGCCGCCATTCAGCGCACGCGCCCCGAACTGATGCAAACTGACACCGCGTCGGAGCCACAAGTCCGCTGGGGCGAGTTTGCTCTCTATGGTCTGTTGGCGGTGATGGGCCTCGCCCTGTTCGTTGCTCCGCTTGCGTGCCCGTGGCCGGACGGTCTGGAGTCAGTGGCGGAGAAGCTGGGTTTCGCGCACGCGGTCACGCAGCCCGCGCTGCCCGCGCCCGACTATGCGTTTCCGGGTATTCGATCCACCTCGGTGGCAACGGCGCTGGCCGGAGCGGTGGGTTGTGTGATCGTTTTTGCGCTGGCGTTCTTGTTGGCTCGCGTCCTCGTGCCGAAGCGGGTGGAGAATGTGCCCGCCTCATCCGCCCAACCATGAAACTCCACCTGCTCGAACATCGCCACGCTTGGTCGAACAGCGCCATCCACCGGCTCCCCGCCGAATTCAAACTGGGCGCGGGTTTGGCGGTGATTGCGCTCACCGTTTTGCTACCGTCTCCGGCGACCGCTTGGTATTTCTGCGCGGCCGGTTTGCTGGCACTCGTCACAGTGATGAGCCGCATCCCGCCGTTGTTCCTGCTGAGACGACTCCTGTTGCTCGCGCCTTTCGTGCTCGGCGTAACGGTCGTGAACGCCTTTCAGCCGGCGTATCGCGCGCACTGGCCTTGGCTGCTGGCCCGGAGCGGGCTGTGCCTGCTCACCGTAATCCTCGTGGCGAACACCACGCCGTTCGGCGAAGTGCTCCGCGTGTTGCGCCGCCTCCGCGTGCCGGCGCTGCTAATCACCACCATCGCCTTGATGCACCGCTATTTGTTCGTGCTGGCGGAGGAAGCCGAACGGATGCGGCGGGCCCGGGCCAGTCGCACATTCACCGCGGGGCGTCGCTGGCAATGGCCCGTGCTCGCAACCGTCGCCAGCCAGCTTTTCCTGCGCGCCTCGGAGCGGGCCGAACGCATCTATGCCGCCATGTGCGCGCGGGGATACAAATGAATCCCGCCATCGAAATTCAAAACCTCCGCTACCGCTACCACGACGGCACCGAGGCGCTGCGCGGGGTGAGTTTTCGGATCAACTCCGGGGATTGCGTCGGTTTGCTCGGCCCGAATGGTTCCGGCAAATCCACCTTGCTCCTGCATCTCAATGGCATTCTTCCCGACAATCACGGCGCGCATGGGGCGGTGCGGATTCACGGCCTGGAAGCCACCCACAAAAACCTGGAGTCCATCCGCCGCCAGGTTGGCCTCGTGTTTCAGGATCCGGATGATCAACTCTTTTGTCCCACCGTCGCTGAGGACGTGGCGTTCGGCCCGCAGCAGCTTGGTCTGGCGCAGGTTGAGGTGAAGGAGCGGGTGCGGAAGGCGTTGGCGCAAGTCGGTCTGCCAGACTTTGGCCCTCGTGCCACACACCATCTCAGCCACGGCGAGAAACGCCGGGTGTGCTTGGCCGGGGTGCTGGCCTGCGAGCCGTCGGTGCTGGTGCTGGACGAACCGACGAGCGATCTCGACCCGCGCGGGCGGCGCGAATTCAAGGCACTGCTCCGCGAGCTTCCGGCGACGAAGTTGATCGCCACCCACGACCTTGAACTGGTGGTCGAGCTGTGTCCGCGCGCCATTATTCTGGATCGGGGCGTGGTGGTGGCGGATGGTTCCACGCCAGTCCTTTTGAGCGACGAACCCTTAATGCTCGCCCACGGACTGGAAAAACCCCACATCCTGTTTCATCGTCACCCGCACTGAGTTGGTTGGTATCCCGCCCCTTCTGCTTCATTCCCTTGGCAAACATTCCCCTGGCTTCATTCAGAAAGTCAGGGCAGCGCGTCCCGCCTGGTCATTTCGGGCGGAAACCTTCGACAAATTTTGTCCCAGGCGTTCTGCATAGCGGACAGGAGGGAAGCACTGCCCGCTATGCAACGCAGTTCTGGTTTGCGGTGCGGAGTAAGGGCGTATGGTGGCCTGCCGACTGCCAGTCGGCGATACAGCAGGTTGCCAACCTGCGCTACGGAGTGCGCCCGTCCTCGGGCGCAGCTATGCAGCTGCGCTTGGCGGTCTGGATCTATCCAGCAGCTTACCTCCGCTCCACATTGCTGTGGCCGAGGATGGCCACATCTCGCGCACGAAACGTCAGCGGCCACGAGGATTGCAACCTGCTCCGGCTAGTGTGGCAGGATGGGGATGAGATAGCTGAGTTGCGCGGTCATCACCAGTTGGACGGATTGCCCATCCGGGGAAACGGTCGGAATAACATCCACCACTTGACCAGTCGTATATTTTTGACCAGATGGTGTCGAGTGCTGGCCCACAACTTGAATTTGTGCCTGGTCACCACTTCCCGTGCTAATCCGCGGCGCACCCACTAGAGTCACTTCCTCAGAACCTTGGGCGAGTCTCAACAGCTCGCTTGCTTGTTCCGCGGTCAAAGTGTTGGGTCTGGTGGGCAGGGAATCATCGGTATTGAATTTGGAAAATCCAAGCTTTTCGCCCGCCGCTTCTGTGTATTCGAGAATTTTTGAAGTGATCATGATCTGGGTTGCGTCATCTCCGTGTCCGATGTTTGCCAGGATGATTGCCCTTTTGCCGCTGGGCGTCTTCCAACCACCCAAAACCGCCGTGTCATTCCAAGGAACGCTTGCGGTCGAAGCCGCCACCAGGGTTCTGACCGGTGGGGTGTTGGAAAGAACTTGCAGGACTTCAGCTTGATAAGCCAATGCGTCTTTGCCCGCAGCCGCCGCTTCATTCAACTCGTTTCGCAACCGATTTACCTCGGCGCGGAGTTTTAACAACTCACTGGAGCTTCCTGAGCCACCCAGTTTGTCTGCGAGAGAAGCCGACTGATTGGCCGAATCGTCATGCTCGTCCCGCAACTTTTGCAATTGTCCGTCGAGCAGCGCTTGCTGTTGCTGCAGCGTTTGAACTTGAGCTTGCAGACTTGAAGCTTTGCGCGCTTCGTAAATTCCTGCCCCGGTGACGACGGCGAGCGTGGCGGCGATGAGAGTTTTGTGGAGGGTGGTCATGGCGATGGCTTTGGTGGCGGTGGCAGTCGTGGTGGCGAGGGTTGTCCCGGCAAGAGCGGCAGCGGTTGAAATCGTTAGGGCCAGTCCGGCTGGCGCGGCTTGGATGGCGTTGGCGGAAATGACGACGACGAGTCCGCTCGCGCTGGCGGTGATGCCGCGCTTGGCGAAAAATTCGCGCAGGCGTTCCACGGCGCGGCTGACACGCTTTTGTGCGGCCTCGTCGCTGATGCCGAGCGTTCGCGCCATCTCGCTCGCGGACTTGCGTTCAAAGTAGCGGAGCAACAGCGCATCGCGATCCGGCTCGCTCAACTCACCCAGCGCGGCGTCGAGGTGCGGGGCGATGTGTTCCCAGCGGGTATCTGGTTCGGCGGAAAGCAATTCGTTCATGGCGGCGGCCTCCTGCTCGCGGGCGCGACGGCGCACATCGATGCGGACGGTTTGTGCGGCGAGATTTTGCGCGGTGCGATGCAACCAGCCGGACAGCACCGCGCGATCTGCGAGTTGCGTGGCGTTTTTCGCGAGCGCGACGAACACGCCCTGAGTCACGTCCTGCGCAAGATGTGAATCGCAGACCATGCGCAGCGCGGCGGAATGGACAAAATCCAAATGGCGGCGCACGAGTTCGGTGAACGCCGGCTCGGAACGATGTTCCGCGTAGGCGCGCAGCAGTTGCGAATCGGTTTGGTCGTTCACTCACCCTATAGTAGCCGCCGTCGCCGAAACCGGACAGGGAAAGGAGTGATTGATTACGGCGCTGGGAAAGTTGCGCTTTACCCCGGCGCTATTTCAACTTCTTCACCAGCACCTTGGAGTTGCGGCCGCTCTGGTCGTATTTCTCGCGGCGCGCGGGCGGAAGATCGTCCGGGGTGCCTTCGGCGAAGCCGCCTTTGGACTGGAAGTAGGTGAATGCCTGGGTCGAGAGTGTGAGGAGTTCGCTCAAGCCGGCTTCGCGCGCCTTGGCCTCGACGAACTGGAGCAGCTTACGACCGATGCCCTGGTTTTCGTGCGAGGGATTTACGAAGAGGCTGGCCAGCTCGCCCTTGTTATGCTCGGGATAGACGTACAACGCCACGCAGGCCACGGGATTCTTATCAATCTCAAAAATGTAGTAGTCGCCCAGACTCTTCTCGATGCTGGCCCGCGTGCGCTTGACCAGTTCATCTGACTGCACGCCCTTTTGCGTGAGCAACTGGATGGCGCGTGCGTCCTTCTTCTTGGCGGCGCGAATCTGTTGATACTCGTTGGCGTAAATCAGCGTGCCGATGCCTTCGTTGGAAAACACTTCTGCCAGCAGCCCCTCGTCCACACAACCGTTGATCACATGAACCCGCTGGACACCCGCGCGGCACGCGGCGGCGGCGTGTTGCGCCTTGGAAAGCGTCTCGGAAGTAAAGTCACACTTGTTCTTCTCCAGTAACGTGGTGAGTTCGCCCACGATCATCTGCCGGATTAATTTGCCCTGGCAGAACAAACCGTCCGTGGTGGTGATAAAAATCAACTTCACGGCCTTCAGGGCTTCGCCAACCGCGACCGCGACGTTGTCGGAGTTGACGCGATACGTCTTGCCGTCGCCGTCAAAGCCCAGCGGCGGGATGACCGGCACGATGCCTTGGGCGATGAGCGTCTGGAGCAGATCCACATCCACGCGCTCGACCTTGCCGGTGAGGAGATGATCCACACCCTGCAGGATGCCCATCGGGTGGGCGATGATGGCATTGGTGCAAGCGGCGCGGAGGTCGTTGGCCGAGAGTCCTTCGAGGATTTCGTGCGTGAGGCGGTTCGCGCCGGTGAGCGCGAGTTTGAGCGTGGCGGCATCCGTCACGCCGCTGCCGTCTAGGTTGGAGGCGACAATATGCTGCTCGTCGGCGAGCGACTTGATCTGCGCCGCCGCGCCATGTACGAGCACGACACGGATGTTCAGCGAGCGCAGCACCGCAACGTCCAGCAGGATGTTGGCGAAGTTCTCATCCGTGACGATTGCGCCGTCCACGCTGATGATGAAGGTCTTTTCGCGGAAGCGCGGAATGTATTGCAGGATGCCCCGCAGATCGGTTGGTTTCACTTCAATTTACTATGGTCGTTGTTGTCCAGAGATGAAAAGTCAGAACGGCGCGCGATTCAAACAATTATTTCGATAGTGGCGCAGCCGTCCCGTCTGCGAAAGTCCCACGGGTGTCTCGCCTGCGGCCAAACCAGCAACCGAGACGATCGGTGAAACGACGACCGCCGAGACGACCGCCCCACTACGACGCGAGTGCGGCGGTCAAAGCCTTCAAGCACCTTTCGTTTTGCTCCGGAGTGCCGATCGTGATGCGAATCCACTCGCCCAATTGGTAGCCGCCCATCGGGCGCACGATCACGCCTTGCCGCTGCATCGCATTGAAAATTTTCTGACCCTCGCCCACCTTTACCAGCACAAAGTTCGCCGCGGAAGGAACGAACTCCAACCCCAGCTCGCCGAACGCCGTGGCAAATAATTTCAGTCCAGCCGCATTGTTCTCGCGCGTCAGTCGCACATGTTCCACGTCATCCAACGCGGCGAGCGCGCCAGCCAGGGCGATGGAGTTTATGTTAAACGGCTGGCGCACTTTCTCGAACGCAGCGATGAGGTCGAGTTGCGCAATGCCGTAGCCAACGCGCAGGCCGGCAAGCCCGAAAATTTTGGAGAACGTCCGCATCAACAACAGATTCGGCTTCGCGCCCGAGCGAATCAGCGTGACGAGGTCTGCCGCGCCGTCCAGAAATTCGATGTAAGCTTCGTCCATCACCAG
>CAIKLQ010000712.1 GCA_903828255.1 uncultured Verrucomicrobiota bacterium | reverse complement strand
GTTCGTTCCCGCCGCTCACCGCCCGCCCGAATAAACGGCGCGACGACGCCGTGGGTTGGCCGACCGGAACGTCGCCCCTCGGTGGGACTCCGAGAGAGCACAAAAACCGCGTCCAAACCTTGACTCCTGTCGGACACCCCAGTAAGACTCCCGCCGAGCGTCGCTTCGCTCCGACAACTGTCCGACAGCCCCGGAATGGTGTCCGATATGAATTGGAACAGGTGTCCGACAGCATCGGAATCCGCAAGTACCCGTTCGTTTTTTTGAATCACGCCCAACTGATCCGAAATCCAAGTGCGAAACGCCGTATCGTTCCGCATCGACGGCGCGAGAAGCTTGGCTAGTGTAACCCGGGTGTCGGGGTCGGTGACTTTCTTGAGTTCGGAGAAAACGGCTTCCCGACATTCGCGGTCCGATTGAAGTCGAGTCCGTACCGCTGCAATTCCATCCCGCGGCTGCCAAGAATGGTCACACACGAGCTTGCCCGGACAGCGCACGAGATAACTGGCCATAAGCGCGGCGTCAGCTTTCGTCGCAAGCAACCAGACGGCGACTGGCTCGCCAGCTTCAATCAGCGTTGGCAGCTTTGCCGCCGCGGCAGCGATCTGAGGTGATTCTGGCCATCCTCGACACAATGCTATCAGGCCGACGTCGTGAATCATTGGCGACGTGGCGACTGCTTGCATCGCCTGGCCGACCGCTAGATCCCCATGGAAATGGTCGGCGACGTAAGAAGCCATAGCATGATAGGCCGCTCCTTCCACAACCATCATGGATTGCTGGCGGCCGGGCAGGAAATGCTGAAGACGTGCAACAAACAGGTCGCGTAAGAGCGCGCTGTGGCCATGTAGCGCAATTAGTGCCCGCACGTGCTCTACCTCCACTTGCTTTCCCGTGCGGACCGCGTTTTCAAATACTTGGGTTTGGTTGAGCGCGTGAGCACCTTTCCCGGCCTTCGCCAGCTCGGTGGCGATAATCGGCGAATGGTTGAATCGTGCCCAAACATCAGGCACAGCAGCGGCCAATGCTTCCCAATGCTCCACGACGGAAGCAACGAACTCCCAGTTGTGGTTCGAGTTTGAAAACGTGGTCATCCGTAGCGGTTGTCCGTCCTCCTGCTGCACAGTCAGGAGGTCCGCCCGGCCAAGTTCCAGTAATGCAGCGACCGCCGCTTGCTGCCGCTGCTCCCGCTCCGCGAAAAACCCGACGAGATCATGACTTAGTGCCGCGACCAACTCGCGCACTTGCCTCCCAGTGCGGACACATGCTCGCCCGTAAGCGCGCGACGCGACGGTGCGCGCTTCGCCGTTCGGTTCGTCCCCGAACTGCGCAGCGATCTTGACTGTAGCCGGCACGCCTCTCCGCACCAAAGGCTCGATGGCGCGGGCAAATTCCAGCCGGAGATCCTCATGGAGTACCTGCATGGTGCAATCGAGGAGCGGACGGATTTCGGGATCCTGTCCATAAACTTCATAAAGAGCGGAGAGCGACATGTCCTCCGAGTAAACGGTCGATTTAACTAATCGTCGTATCAGCGGATGCTCGGGCCAGATTTTCAGAAGGTATCGGTGTCCGAGCCGCCAATAATGGCCATCCTTGTCGTTCTCAAGCTTTGTCTCGACCGTCGCCCAAAGCTCCGGCGCGTCACGCCCTTCTCTTTCCACCAGCATCGCCAACGCAGAGCATGAGTGAAAAATATCCTTGCCGCGTAAAACTTCTCGGAGCGCGACGCAAAGTTCCTTCGGCTCGTGTAGGATCTGCGGCAGCCACCGTACCGCCTGAAAACGCCGTTGCTCGTCGCGAATGTAGTCGGCAAGCACGGCTTGGAGTTCTGGGTCGTTAGGCGCCGTCATCTCCAGAAGCGTGGAGATGATCCATCCCGACATCGGTGCGCCACGCCGCAGCCAGTCGAGCAGCGCCTCCCGGCATCTGGGTGTTCCGCCAAGCTGGGCGATGACAGAGACATCGAGCGGCGAATAGTGCGTCCCAGCGCTCTTCTCCATCCGCATCTGCGCACGGTCCCCATCGCGCCGCCGAATCTGCAAGCGTATCGGGACTTGCTGGGAGGTGGGCGATGAGTGGCAAAGATCCTTCGGTGCTGTTGTTGGAACATCACCTCAAAGCGTTGAAGCTGCCGACGGTCTTGCGGGACTACGCCAGCCTGGCGGCCGTGTGTAGCCAGGACCGCTCCAGTTGTCCGCAATATCTGTTGCGGTTGGTGGAACGGGAGTTGATCGACCGGGAGCGGCGGGCGACCGAGCGCCGGATCAAGGAAGCGACTTTCCCGGTGCTCAAGACCATTGAGAGCTTTGACTTCAAAGTGCAGCCCGCAATCAACGAACCCTTGGTGCGGGAGTTGTTACGCAGCGAATACCTCACGAAACACGAAAACGTGCTGCTGGTCGGCAATGCTGGCACCGGTAAAACCCATCTGGCCACGGCGTTAGGTTTTGCCGCTTGCAGCCAGGGCAAACGCGTGCGCTTTTACACCACCACGGGCCTGGTGACCCAGTTGTTGGAAGCCCGGGAAGACCGCAGCGTGCAGCGCGTGCTCAAGCAGTTGGAGCGGCAAGACCGGATTGTGTTGGACGAACTGGGCTACGTGCCGTTCTCCAAAGCGGGGGCGGAACTGTTGTTCGACGTGGTGAGCCGGGCGTACGAACGCCCCCGCCTGATCGTGACGACCAATCTGCCCTTTGAGCAGTGGCCCGAAGTGCT
>CAIKLQ010000711.1 GCA_903828255.1 uncultured Verrucomicrobiota bacterium | reverse complement strand
TGTCCCACCGCCAGCCCCCGGATTGAACGGGGTGTCCAGCGTCCCGTCCGGGTTGAGCCGGCCAAGGTAATTGCACGTCTGCCCGCCCAGCGTGGTGAAATAGCCGCCCACCAAAACCTTCCCGTCCGCCTGCACCGCCAGGGAACACACCCAATCATTCGCCCCCGGATTAAAGGCGATATCCAGCGTGCCGTCCGGGTTGAGCCGGCCAAGGTAATTGCGCGAGTCCCCTCCCAGCGTGGAGAACCCTCCGCCCACCAGAATCTTCCCTTCCGCCTCCACCGCCAGGGAAAAAACATCCCCATTCGCCTCCGGGCTGAACCCGGGGTCCGCCGTTGCCTGATTGACCGTCAGCAACGCTACCGAGTTGGTGACGCTGCCGTAAGAACTGGTCACGGCCACCCAGTAGCTACCCGCGTCGGTCGCCAGCAAATTCGTCAGCGTCAAACTCTCGGCCGTTTGGCCGATCAGCGCCGCTCCGTCTTTCCACCATTGGTAGCCCAAGGTCGCCGTGCCCAAGGCCGCCACACTGAGCGTGGCATTTTCCCCCAGTTCGTGATTTTGGCTAAGAGGCGGCACGGTGATCACGGGATCTTTCACGGTCAGCGTGGCCACCACACTGGTCCGGGTGCCGTAAGCGTTGCTCGCCACCAGCCAATAGCCGGCCGCGTCGGCCCCCAGCACATTGGTCAAGGTTAACGACGGCGTGGTCGCGCCGGCCAGGTTGCTCCCGTCGGCCAGGGCGGCGCCGTCTTTGTACCACTGGTAGCTCAAGGGCGGCAGGCCCCCGGCCACGGCCGCAAACGCGGCCGTGGTGCCAGCATCGTTGGTCCGACTCTGCGGTTGAGCAATCCAGCCTAGCCCCCAATAGTCCTCCACCAACCAGCCGGAGCCATTGTATCGTCCTCCGGTGACGAAACCGCGGGCGCGAATGGTGGCGTCCAGGGGCACGACAGCGTTAGTCGGGTGCCAGCCGCCAAGTATGCGCGTGCCGTCGCCCAGAGGGGTCCAGAGCAGGCCATTAGTGCTCCATTCAAAGATCGTCCGCCACACCTCCGGGCTGGTGCCGCCGCGCAGCCAAGTGATCGTCGAGCGTTCAAAGGAGAGGCTCAAAGTAGCGGGGTCGGTGGCATTGAGCCGGCCCAGGCAACTGCGCGCCTGCCCGACCAGATTGGTGAACTGCCCGCCCACCAGAACCCTCCCATCCGCCTGCACCGCCAGGGAGTGCACGAAATAATCCGCCCCCGGATTGAACGCGGGGTCCAGAGTGCCGTCCGGGTTGAGCCGTCCAATCCGGCCGCGCGCCTGCCCGGCCAGCGTGGCGAAATAGCCGCCCACCAGAATCTTTCCGTCCGCCTGCACCGCCAAGGAACGCACCTCACCATTCGCTCCCGGATTGAACCCGGTGTCCAGAGTGCCGTCCGGGTTGATCCGGCCAATCCGGCTGCGCGCCTGCCCAGCCAAAATGGAGAAAGAACCGCCCACCAGAATCTTCCCGTCCGCCTGCACCGTCAGGGAATCCACGGGGCCATTCGCCGCCGGATCGAACGCGTCCAGCGAGCCGTCCGGGTTAAGCCCGCCAATCCGGTTGCGAGACAGCCCGCCTAGCGTGGTGAACGCGCCGCCCACCAGAATCATCCCATCCGCCTGCACCGCCAGGGAAGTCACTGAGGAATTCGCCCTAGGATCGAAGAGGGTGTCCAGCGTGCCGTTCGGGTTGACCCGGCCAATCCGGTTGCGCGTCAGGCCGCCTAGCGTGGTGAACTGACCGCCCACCAGAATCTTCCCGTCCGCCTGCACCACCAGGGAATCCACGGAGCCATTCGCCCCCGGATCGAACCCGGTGTCCAGCGTGCCGTCCCGGTTGAGCCGGCCAATCCGGTTGCGCGTCAGGCCGCCCAGCGTGGTGAACTGACCGCCCACCAGAATCTTCCCGTCCGCCTGTACCGCCAGGGAAAACACGTAGGAATTCGCGCCAGGATTGAACCCGGTGTCCAACGTGCCGTCCGGGTTCAGGCGGCCAAGGTAATTGCACGCCTGCCCGGCCAAATTGGTGAAATAGCCACCCACCAGAACCTTCCCGTCTGCCTGCACCGCCAGGGCATACACCGGAGCATCCGCACCGGGATTGAAGTCATCGGGCAGGGGGGACTGGGCCGGGGCAATCGGCGCGGCAAGCAGCAAGGCCCCCGTGGCCAAGGCCAGGACGATGCGGAGCGCGGTCATTTTTGTCCGCTGGCGATCTGTTGGAAAATTGTTACTCATCATAGGTGTGTAGTTTATAATGGGGGGTTCAAAAAAATGCAAGGGGGAGGCTAAACCTCCTCCCCCCCGCGATTGCCAGTTATGGCTTACTTGACTTACTTATCCTTGAAGACCGCGCCATTCATCACCCAGCCGGAGCTGGGCCTCGCCCGAACATTGCAGCGGTCGCGGTCGCTGCGGTCCCGGACCTAGTATCCCGTGGCCGGCGTCAGCCCGCGAAGGCTGACGCCGGCAGTAGGCCGTAGGATTACGGTCAGGGCGTGCGGATACTGTTAGTGATCCACGCCGAGGACCCAACGGCATTTGTGGCTCCCACCCGGAACCAGAACGTCGTCGCACGGGCGAGATTTCCGGATAGCCAACTGGTGGTGTTGGCGGCGACCGGAGTGGTCACAAGCCCGGTGGTAAACCCAACATTGCGGGCGCTCTGAATCGCAAAGCCAGTTTCGTTGGTGGCGTTGTCGGTCCAGACCAACATGACCAGGGCGTTAACGCCTTGCAAGGCCGCGGCGGCGTTGAGGCCGCTCGGAGCGGCCGGGGGCGACGGC
>CAIKLQ010000710.1 GCA_903828255.1 uncultured Verrucomicrobiota bacterium | reverse complement strand
CGGATGCGCAGCGCCGCGATGAGGCCGGCGGGATTCAGTTCGTCGCCACTATTTTCCGCGGTGACGGCGATGAAATTCGTGCCCGGCTTGAGCGCCCCTTCGAGGTCGAACTCCTGCACTTGGTTGAAGTTGTCGCCTCCGCCCACTTTGCGCCCATTCACCCAAAGCGTGAACGCGTTGTCCGCCGTCAGCGCGATGCGGGCCGACGCGATCCCGCCTTCCGGCAAAACCAGCGCCCGCCGGAAATAGCGCTTTCCCATCGGCGCGGCGGCGGCGGGATTGCCCTCGGCGAACCAAATCCATCTCGCAGCTTTCAATGGCTCGGGCGACGCGGCCTTGGTTTCGCCGGGCCTTGTGAGTTCGCCGCCCCAAATCATTCGGCCTTTGCCGAAGCGGCGTTCCGTGGCCTTGAGCGGGGGCGCGGTTTCACCCCAAAGCTCGCGGGCCAGCTTCTGCAACTCCGCATCGCATTGCGGATAGTTCGCGAGGCTCGGCGACTTGCGCGGTGGCCCGCCCACGACGGTGGCCCCGGCGGCCGTCAGTTCCTTCACCTTGCGCAAGAGCGCGGGCGTCATGGTGTCCACGTTCGGCAGCGCCAACAGGCGATAGCTCGTGCCGCCGGGGAAAACAACTTGGCCATGTTTCACCGTCGCACGAGCGATAAGCGTCGCGGGCGAGCACGCGTTGAAGTTGTATTCCAAATGGTCGGGCGGATTGCCGCGCACGGCGGACTTCGGCGGACGGAAAACCTGCGGTGCGCCTTCGGGCGTGAGGTAGAGAATGTCGGCCACGGCGTCGCCCTGCCGCAGCATCTGCTGGCAGCGCGCGAGATACTCGTGGAAGGCTGGCACCATTTCCCACCACGTTTGCGTGCGTTCCCAGTGGACGCCATACGGCCCCATGGTCATGCCGGGCGCGCGGTCCAGCCACGGTTGATGCGCGTAGCGGTGGAACACGATCCGATTCACGCCGGCGCAAAAGGCCCAATCACCCAAAGCCTTCAGGCTACCCGGATGAAACTGCCAGCGCTCCTTGTCATCAGAAGTGAACGACTCCGCCGCCACGATGCGCTTCCCGCCAGTGTGCGCGATGGAGGCCGCCTCGAAGCAACTGAACCAGGACTCGAAGCAGTTCGCCCAGAACTCGCACATCGGCACATCGGCCACCGCGCCGAGGTTCAAATCCGCCGTCGGGTTCATATCGTAAGGCTCGATGGACAGGCCCAGACCGTAGCGACGGCCAAGCTCCTTCAAATGTCCTGCGTGGTTTTCAATGACCAATTCCTGGGCCGTCTGGCGCAAGTCCCATAGAAAACGCTCGGAAACTTCGCGGCTCTCGACCACGCGCCCGGTCATCGCCGGCAAATAGCGCAAAGGATCGTAGCCCCGGCGGCGTTTGAACTCTTCGCGGAATGCGCCGGTCCAGTTCTGCGCGCCCATTTCCCAACTGTCAATGTGCAGCGAGGTCCAACCGCTGGTCTTAGTGGCGCGAGCGTCCCCGCTTGCGACTGTGTCGCCGGGCATTCTGCCCGGCGAGCCAGACGGCAACCGGAAAGGTTGCCGAGACGGTCGCAACCCGGAGGGTTGCCCCACCACCTCGCGCAGCAACGCCCCGACGAACTGTTCGAAATGCGCATCGAGCGCCGCCTTGTCAAACTTGTCACATTCGAGCCCGAGGCCGGGCGTGGGCGCGGGCCGCGTGTTCGCGCCGGTGCTCGTGCGACCGAAACGCATGACCGTCCAGTTGCCCGCCGGCGCAGTCCAAGTCAGCTTGCCATCCGCGTCCAAGTGATCGCTGATTTCAAGAATCGTTCCCGCGCCAATCGCGGTGCCGGCGGGCAGCACGGGATAATCCGCCGCCGATGGGATGAAGGGTTTCACGCCGGGCATGGACGAATACGGATCGCGCACGTATAGCGCCTTGTGATCAGTGTCGGCGATGCGCTCGTTTCCACCTGGCGTCGGAAACGCGAGCACCGCAACGTCGCGATAAAATTCGTTCTGCGCCATGAGCAACTCCGCTGGCAAACCGCCAGTGCCGAAGTACGGCTTGCGCGGCGTCGGGCGGGGCAGCAAAGCGTTGAAGTTCGTCGGCCCGGCGATGACCGTTTCACTCGCAACAAGGTGTTGCATGGATTGCTCGGGCTTGACCCACGGCCCGCCGCTGCCGGTCCAGCCCGGCCCGGCATTGAGCGTGATTTGCAGGCCGAGCCGCTCCGCTTCCCCAACGACGTGTTTGAAAAGCTGCCGCCACTCGGCGCTCATGAACTTGACCGGGCCTTTCGGGATTCCCACGTCCACCTCCATGATGATGACGCCGCCAATACCCGCGCGCTGCATCGCTTCGAGATCGGCGGTAAGCCCCTCGCGGCTCAGGTTGCCATCCATCCACATCCAATAAACCCACGGCCGGGCGGCGGCGGGCGGGTGGGCGAAATTCTCTTCCAGCTTTCCGGCCCGGCTCGTGCCCGTCGCCGCGAGCAACACGAGGAAGCCGCAGCAGACTCGCAGCGCTTGTTTGGAAAACCGGCTGGCCAATAACGCGGCGCAGCCTTTGGAGTTTGGCGATTGGTCGCCGCTATCAGCGGCAGGGCGACTTGGCGCCGCCGGGCGCAAGCCGCGCGGGGTCAGGGTTTCTTGTCTAGTCATCATCAGGTACCTTTCAGCGCGCGGAGGTGTACCCGTTCGGCAACCGCAGGTAAATCAGGTATTGTTCGAGCAAGGTACCCGACCCGGCTTGCACTTTGCCGGGTCAGACTGACCGCAACGCCACGGGTCCTCGGAGTCTGCAATAATTGCCCGGCCGGTTCTCGCACCGGCGCTCGGGTCCGCGAATCCATGATTTCAAGCTGCCTGACGGTT
>CAIKLQ010000709.1 GCA_903828255.1 uncultured Verrucomicrobiota bacterium | reverse complement strand
GCCGAAAATGTGCTGGCCTTGCGCTGCATTCACGCCAGTCGTCGGCTGGATCAGTTCTGGAAAGCACGGCTCAACACCCACGCCGCACGCAACGATTGTCTGTCGCTCGCAGCTTAGCCGTAGAATCCTGTCGCGCACCCCCTTACTCTGCAGACCAAAGTCAGTCCTTGCAGGCATTCCGATTTCGCAGTAATATTGGTTTGAATCCGGGTGCCAGCGTACCAAATGAAAGCTCCGACATTTATGCAAAACATGAAACCTGCCGAATCCGAGCAGCGAAACCACCGCCCACTGCATCCCCCCGGCTTCACGCTAATCGAGTTGCTGGTGGTTATTGCCATCATCGCGATTCTGGCGGCCATGCTGATGCCGGCGTTGAGCAAGGCCAAGTGCAAGGCCACTGGGATCGCCTGCATGAACAATGAAAAGCAATTGACGCTGGCGTGGACCATGTACTCGGATGACAACCAAGATAAACTGGCTCCAAATCATGACGGCGGCACGAAGGACTACGCTTTGAGCTGGGTGCCGGGTTGGTTGGATTTCAATGCCGGCAACACCGACAACACCAACATTCAGTTCCTGTTGAACGCAAAGCTCGGGCCTTATACGAAGACCGCGGGCATTTACAAATGCCCGGCGGACATCTACACGGTCAGGGTGGGGAACGCCACGCTTCCCCGGGTGCGCAGCGTCGGCATGAACGGATTTGTCGAGGGCGGGGCTTACTCGCATCCGGCAGGCGACTCCAATTGGTATCCGGGATGGTGGAGTTATCAAAAAATGTCCGACATCAAGAATCCACCACCTTCCAAGCTCTGGGTGTTTGTGGATGAACACCCCGACAGCATCAACGATGGCTGGACCATCATGAACGTGACAGATCCCAATAATTGGGTGGATCTGCCGTCCAGCTACCATTGCGGCGCGTGCGGTTTTGGTTTTGCCGATGGACACGCGGAAGTCAAGAAATGGCTCGAAAAGAGCACCCTTGTCCCAGTGCTTAAGGTGGGACGCAGCAACTTCCCAGCCCCCAAGAGCCGTGACATCGCGTGGATCAGTGAGCGCTCTTCGGCGAAGAGCAAGTGAGTCTGGGACGCCGCCTCACTCGTCGGACCACCGGCGCTCCTGCCTCCGTCGGGATCGCTCTACGCGAGCGAGCGACCGGTTGAGCAAAGCCAGCTTGGGTCACCCGTCAAAGACAGACGCGACACCTGTCCTACGATCTCGCCGATCCAATCACTCGTCCCGCCGCTTGTGCGAGGTGGGAGAACATTTTCGTCTTCGCCAATAAGCCCGCGTCTGCGTCCAGTTGTTTCACCGTCTGCGCTAGACGGTGGGACCAGTTCGTCGCAGCCACGGAGCCGGGGGTGTTGAAACGCGCGGTCTGGCCGAACACATCCTGGATCTGAAACACCGCCAGCCACGAACCTGATTCCATAACCGCCCGGGTGAAACCTTCGTGTAGGCGGTCGTCAAATTCGCGCGGCGGTTCTTCTTCGCCCAAGCCGGCGAAAGCCATCAGGCGCTGCAACTCGCGCCGGTTGTTTTCCGCGTCCCGGCCGGCGGCAATGTTCGCCCAGCACTCCTGCCACAGCCGCGCCAGCGGGGTGTGATCGTGCGTGGCGGGTTGGGCGAGTGAGAGCCGCGGATATCTTTTCGGATCGGCATAAGCGCCGTCGGGTTCGCGGAAAAGCATCGGGATGCGGAAGCCCGGGATGCCGAGTTTGTCCAGCGTGGGCGGGACGTATTCGGGCACACAGCCCAGGTCCTCGGCCACGACCGTCGTCTCGCCCGAACCGTCGAGCACGACGCGCAAGATTTCCTCGCCCTGCGCCTGGTTGGCGGCTTTGTGCTCATCCGTGTCGTCCGGAAATTGTTTGAACCCGGGCAAGCGTCCGCCGGTCCGGTCGGCCGCTTCCGTTTCGTTGCACGGCAGAAACTCCGCGTTGCGCTCCGGCGTCCACGGGAACGAGTAGATGCGGAAGAAACCCAAGACGTGGTCAATGCGGTAGAGATGAAAAACTTTCTGGATGTTGCCCACACGGGTGCGCCACCACGCGTAATTGTGACGGCGCAATTCGTCCCAACGATAATTCGGGATGCCCCAGTTCTGCCCCCACTTTTCGGTGAACGGATCCACCTTGAACGTCCGCTCCGGGGGCGCGCCGCCGCTCCAGTCCAGATCGAAGATGCTCCGGTTGGCCCACACATCCGCGCTGTAACGGCCTACGCCGAACGGGATGTCCCCCATAAGATAGACCTTCTTCGCGGCACCGTGCGCCTTGACCTCCTGCCACTGGCAGAAGGCAATCCATTGAACGTAGGCGAAGAAAAGTTGCTGCCGGCTCAATTCATCGCGGCGCATCTCCGGCAGCGACAGCAACCACATCCGCGCGCGGCGCGGGCCGCGGTGTTCGGGTCGCCAGCGATCCCACGCGGGCGAGCCGCCGTTCTCCTCCATCAACATGCGGAACATCGCGTAATCCGAGAGCCACTCGGCGTTTTCCTGCATGAACTCGCGGAATTCCGCAGCGCGTTTCGTCGGAAGGTGGCAGCCGACGTGAGGAGGCTCTGATTCCGTTTTGGTTTGGGCCTCGTTATCTCGGCGGCTCCGAGGCTTCGTAGGTGGCTCAGCGTTGAAATCCGTGGCGAGAAAACTTACAAAAGCCGCCTCGAGTAGTCTTCGCTTGAGCGCCTTGACCTTGGGATAATTCACTGGGCCGCGGCGCAGTTCCGCCAGCAACTCTGGCGGGGCTAGTTCGCGAAAGGTTTTCGGCGACAAATCCGGCAGTTGACCCGGCGTCACCGCCAGCGTGGTCGGCTCGATGGCCAGCGAACTGATGGCGTTGTAGGGCGAATTGTCGTCGCTGATTTCGTTGATGGGCAGGGTTTGGAAAATGTTCAAGCCGTGGCGCTGGCACCAGTCAATCATCTGGCGCACGCCGTCGGTGTCGCCGATCCCGAGATCGTGCTCGGTGCGGATGGCAAAGACGGGTTCCAGGATTCCGGCGAGGGATTGATCAGGACTTAGTTTCATGTTGCGGATGCAAAAGGTGACAAAACGTGGCGCGGTTTCAAAGCGCACAAACATGCGGTGGCGCGGCCAGGTTGAAATTGGGAGTATCGAACATCAAACATCGAACAGCCAAGGTCCGCCGCCCCCCGCAACCCCTTTGGATGTTCCAGGTTGACGCTTGAATGTTTCCTCCCCTCCTCCCTTTCCGCCTTGCCTCGCACCTTGGCAAATGTTGAATTAACGGCACGCGGTCGAACCAACCAAACCCACACATGAACAAACCACGTCTCTCCTTCTGGCAAATCTGGAACATGAGCTTCGGCTTCCTCGGCATTCAATTCGGCTGGGGCTTGCAGATGGCCAACATGTCGCCCATCTACAAATACCTCGGCGCATCGGATGAACAAATCCCGCTGCTCTGGCTGGCCGCGCCGCTCACCGGCTTCCTCGTCCAGCCGATCATCGGCGCGATGAGCGATCGCACCTGGGGGCGGCTCGGACGCCGGCGACCGTATTTCTTGATCGGGGCGATTCTGAGTTCGTTGGCGCTGATCGTCATGCCGAATTGCAGCACGCTCTGGATGGCGGCGGGCTTGCTGTGGATTCTGGACGCTTCGATCAACGTCAGCATGGAACCGTTCCGCGCGTTCGTGGCGGACAAACTGCCGGAGGAACAGCGCGGCACGGGCTTCGCCATGCAGAGCTTCTTCATCGGCGTGGGCGCGGTAGTGGCGGGAATGTTGCCCTACATCTTGAAAAACTGGTTTAACGTCAGCAGCGAAACCAGCAGCGCCAATGCCATTCCGCCCAATGTCAAAATCTCGTTCTATCTCGGTGCCGCGGCTTTCTTCGGCGCGGTGCTCTATACGATTCTGAGTTCAAAAGAATATCCGCCGGAAGACTTGGAAGCATTTCGCAAAAAGAAATCCGCGAGTGCTGGCCCCGGCCAGTTCTTCGGCGAAATCTTCGACGCCCTAGGGAAGATGCCCGCCACCATGCGGCAACTGGCGCTGGTGCAATTCTTCACTTGGCTCGGCTTGTTCTGCATGTGGCTGCATTTCTCGAACGCGGTCCCAGTCGTTTTCGGATCCAGCGATCCCAAGTCCGACTTGTTCAAGCGCGGCGCCGAGTGGGCGGGCGTCTGTTACTCGGTGAAGGATGCGGTGACGTTCCTCGCGGCGTTCGGTTTGATGGCGGCGGCGCGCAAAATGGATCGCCGGCGGATTCACGGAATCTGTCTGGCGCTCGGCGGTTTGGGTTTGCTCGCCGTTGGGTTCATTCATGGCGAAGAGCAAAAGAACCTGTTGCTGCTCGCGCTCGCGCTCGGCGGCGTGGCGTGGGCCTCCATTCTCTCGATGCCGTATGCGATCCTCGCGGGCGCGTTGCCGCCGGAACGGATGGGCGTGTACATGGGCATCTTCAACTTCTTCATCGTCGTGCCGGAGATTCTCGCCGCGCTTACCTTCGGCCCGCTGGTGAAAAATTTCCTCCACGGCAATCTCGTCCACGCCGTCATGGCCGGGGGCGTCTGCATGTTGATCGCGGCCGTGCTGGCGCAACGGGTGAAACTGCCGGAAGCTAGAAGCGCTTGAGCCGCTTCACGCTAATTCGCCGGGCGCTTTGGGCCGTCTTCTCAGCCACGGCCTTCACCTTTTCCGCCCACGCGACAATTCTGTGGAGCGACCACGACGCCCGGTTGGTCCATCACACGGATCAGGGCTACGACATCCTGGGCGGCGCGGTGAAGCGCGACGACACCGCGTCTGACACGCTCTATTTCAAGTTCCACGTCAACCCGCTTTCGGATGTAGCCACGGAGGAATACTTCGCCGCGTTCCAGCTTTTTGCTGGCAGCGAATACCGGCTGGCGGTGGGCAATGCCCCGGAGGCCTGGGGCTACTCGGCGTTTTTTACCGCGGAAACCGGGCCGTCGAACAAAGTGTCCAGCGAATTCAACCTCGCCTCAGCGCAGCCGGAGGCAGCGGGCCTCGGCGTTTTCAAGCCCTACGAACTGCCGCGGCACGATCAGGAGCGAACGCTCGTTTTCAAAGTCCAATACATCCCGGGTGGCGACGACCTGGTCACCGCCTGGCTCAGTCCCAACCTCTCGCTGGGAGCCACAGTGGATAACCAGCCCAAACTCCTGACCACGCAGTTCAAGGCCAACGCGTCCTTCGATCAAATCCGCCTGCGCCACGGCGGCAAAGGCAACGGCTGGATTTTCAGCGACATGGCGATTGCAACTTCCTTCAGCGATTTCATCGTGCAGCGGTTCTGGCAGACGTGGTGGTTTGCGGCACTGAACGCGGCGGCGGTCCTGGCGGGCGTGGGCCTCAGCGTCCGCCGGATCGTGCGGAGAAAATATCAACGCCGCTTACAACTGGCGGAGCAGGAACGCGCGCTCGAGAAAGAGCGCAACCGCATCGCGCAGGATTTGCATGACGATCTCGGCTCGTCGCTCGCGCGAATTTCGCTGTTGAGCAGTCTCGTGCTCCAGGATTGCCGCGACCCCGAGCAGGTGGAAACCCACGCCCGCAAGCTCGCGCAGTCCGCCGATGCCACGGTGCGCGCGTTGGAGGAAATCGTCTGGGCGGTGCGTCCGCGCAGCGACACGCTGCAAAGCCTGGTGGAATACATCGCCCATTTTGCCAACGAACTGTTCGAAGGCAACGCCACGCGCTGCCGGCTGGACCTGCCGCACGACCTGCCCGCCCAGCCGTTGCCGCCCGATTTGCGGCACAACATCTTTCTCATCGTCAAGGAGGCTTTGACCAATGTGCTCAAGCACGCCGGCGCCGGCGAAGTCCTCGTCCAGGCCAAAGTGTCCGGACAGATGCTCGAAATCCAAATCCAGGACAACGGTCACGGCTTCGAGCCGCCGGCGAAATCCGCACCCACCGAGCGGCACGGACTGGAGAATATGCGGCGCCGCGCCGAAACCATTGGCGGGACGTTGACGATCCAAAGCCAGGCCGCCAGCGGCACCACAGTGTTGCTCGCGGTGAATTTTCCCGGGCCAGCGCAGCAACTGCGCGTGTGATAAGCGGAGGCTGGCCAGCGCCGCGGGCGCCCTTGCCGTGACTCAGATGCGTCAGGCGATGCCCCCGCCCGCCGGTGGCGTCCAGGTCAGTCAACTTGAATTGAAGCACAGCAACCGACAAAGGCAAAGAGACTGAGGTGCATCAACATCAGGCCGATGGCCGTCAGGCCGGCAGTCACCGTGCGCACGGCAATCTTCTCCGACGAGTTACGAACGGCCAGCCAGCCGGCGACCGGCGAGCCCACGAGGCCGAGCGTCAGGCCCAACCCCATGGCGAACTTCAGGGTAGCCCCGTTCAGGCTGAGCAAGATCATCGCGACCCCCGGGGCTGAAATCAGAAACGCAAGGAGCCAGACCTGAGTTTGATCCATCCCGCTCCGGGGCATCTCCTTCACATGCTGTTCCCATTCCTCCTCCGTCCAGGGATCGAGCGCCGGGATGCGCGAACGGAATTTCTGCCGCGGGGCGGGCGGGGCGGCGACTAGGCAGAGGCCCGGGTGCGCGGCGTCCAATGCGCTCAAGATCGGCACCAGCATGGGCTTGCCGCAACCCGGACACACGATGCACATGTCCGCATAGTCGCTGTCGCACGCGACGTGCTGGGCGCAATGCGGGCAGGCAAATTTGATTTCACTCATGGCGCCGATGGCGTGGGCGGCGAAATTTCCGAGGCTTTGACCAACCGCGGCGGGCGCGGATACAACCCGAGGTAGGCGATGGAAATCATCGCCGCGAGAATGACGCCGAAGCCCGCTTGCTGGAACGTCACAATGCCGCGCACCAGATAAACCACCCCCAGCAAGCACTCCAACACGCCGCGCGCGATGCCTACTTGAATCCACACCCGATGCCGGATCGGATTGTTGGCCGCGACGAGGTAGCCGAAGCCCATTGTCCCAAACACACAACCCCACAGGCCGATGAGGTAGCCCACCGCCGGCGGCAGGTTGGTGAAATGAAACGCTGTTTCAACTCGGTTGGGCGCGAAGATCAACAGCGCGCCCAAAGAGAACAGCACCGCCGCATCGAGCCGCAACAACACGCGCAAGAGTGAGAGTTTCATGGTCAGTTAAGTCAGTTATTGGTTTGGCCCCGGCTCGGAACCCGGGCCGCGCAGGGTTTTGTATCGGCCCTCGATCCAATCAGTAATGCCGGTGCGATACCACTTTGAAAAACGCCGGTCGCTGGGGCCGCCGGCGAGGGTGGATTGGATTTCGTCGGTTGCCAGATCGGTCACGAAGCGCAGGGCCGGGCCGAACGAAGTCTCCCGGCCGCCGCCCCGGTAGATCTGGCCTTGATGCACCGTGGCACGGTTGCCGGGCAGTTCCAGCGGGCGATCAAAGCCAAGCCACCGCGGCAGCTTGCCGCCGAAAAGAAGATGCCGCATCAGCACCTTGCGTTTTTGCCCGTAAGGTTCGGGCGGTGTGGGCAGTGCCTTGGTGAGCGCGGCCCGGTAAATCTCCGGGCGGGTGCGCGATCCAAACCAAACCGATTGCTCCGCCAGCAGGATGCGATCAAAGTTGCCGTAGAAATCGAAGAACAGGCAGGTTTCGGCCATGGCTCTCTCTAAAACCGCCGCGCCAAACGCCCCGGCGGATTCGCCAAAGACTTCCGACATCAACGCTCGATAGACCTGCTCGAACAGAAAGGCGGCTTTGGATTCGCTCGCGTAAGTGAGGTTCCACTCCTCCAACAGTCGGACGGCTTCGCCATGCTGCGCTGCGAATTCCGCCAGCAAAGGGCGGATCATTGGCATGAACAGCTCCGCCTGCGTCGAGTAGAGATCGAGCTGGAGTTTTTGCATTTCCGCCAGCGTCCGCCGACCGGGCCGGGCGAGCACCGCATGGATCCGGTTCGCGCGGTAGGAGGCCATGGGGAGATTGATGGGATGCACTTTACCAAGATGGTTCAGGTCCTCATTGGCGGTGGCGAGAAAGCCCGCCGGGGGATTAAGCGCGCGGGGCAAATCTTCCGGCGCGTGAAATCCCTGCCAGTCATTGGCCGGATCCCAGCCGGGCAACGGCACCAACCCGCTCACGCCCGCGCGCCGCCGCGGCGCTTTGCCCGACATCTGATAGCCGATGTTGCCCGCGCGATCGGCCAGCACCCAGTTCCAGGAAGAATTCGCGAGCCGCCCCAGAATCGCCTGTCCCTCTTCGACCGTTCGCGCCTCCAGAATTCCGCAACCGCCAGCGAGCGCCGTCGCGCTGGTGGCTTCGCCGCACGACCAGCGCGTAGCCAGATAATAGCCGGTTTCGTTGGGATTGCCGCTCAGCACGCCGTGGGGATTCTCGTGGAAGACAATTTCCAGTGGCGGATTTTTCTTGCGCCGAATGATTTCCTTCCGGGTTTCAAACGGCAGCCAGTCGTCACCGCGGCGATACTTTCCGGCGCGGCAATCCTCCACCCAAGAATCCATGCAGTCCATGAAGGCGTAAGTGATGCCCCAGGCCAGATCGCGCGTGCGACCAATGCTCACTCCCGGAATGCCGGGGAACGTCGCCCCCATCGCGTAGTGCGGTCCGTCCGCCGATTGCCAGCGCAGGACCGCTTCATACCAGATCGCGGGCAGGCGATTGACCTCCAGATGCGGATCGTTGCACAGGAACGGTTGGCCGGAGGCGGTTTTGGCGCCGGCGATCACCCAGTTGTTCGAAGCCATCAGGCGCGGCAACGCCGAAGCCCATTTCAGCGATTCCGGCACGAGCGGCTCGGGCACGCGCACCTGTCGTAGCAGGGCCTCATCAAGACCGCCGAGTTGTCCCGGAAAAAGCTCTTCCAGTTGCTCGCGGCGGATCCCCTGCCGCACGCACTCGACAATGAACTGCTCCAGGTCGGTCTGCGCCTGGGCCAGCGCGATCAAGCCGGCGAGTTTCGCGATCAGAAACGTGTCCGCCACCGTCCAGGTTTCAAATCGGCAACCCAACAGCCGCAGTTCCCACGGGATTCCTTTCTTGGAAAAGAACAAGTTCACGCCCCGGCAGTATGCTTCGACGGTCGCCCTGGCTCGCTCAGAAAGCGCGGCCTCCTCGCTCACGGCATCGCCGCCGAGATTCCACCGACGAAAAAAGCGATCCCACACGAGCAGTTCTGCGGTGTCTTGCAATTGCTCGCAGCCCCGGCCCCGGCCGAGGATGCGCATCAGGAGCATTTGCAAACCGCGATCGCGGGCGTGACAAAATCCCAGACCGAACTGCGCGTCTTCGAGATTGGCCGCATTGATGTGGGCCACGCCGGCGTCATTTCGTTCCAGGCGCACTGGTGCCGCTTTACCGGGAAGGATGGTGGGGGGTTCGCTCATAGTTTGAAGTCCGTGCCTATTTACTGGGAGCTGCCCAACTGACACCCCAAAAAGGTCAACATGAAACTCACGCAGGCGCATACACCCACGCACACAAAACCCAGCCACAACCGCTCCGCGCTCGTCCGCCCGACGCGCGGCGCGAGGTAAATGCCGCAGATGAGACCCGCGAGCGGGGCGCCCACCAGCGGGCCGGCGGCGGCCATGATGGCCGCGCCCCCATTCCCGTCACGGCTTCCCGCTGCGCCGAGCATCGTGACCACCGCCGGCGCGAGCAGCACGGCGAAGAAAAACAGCCAGTTGATTTTGATGGGGCGCTTGCTCATCGTCGAAGGTCAGCCCATTCGCATTTGGAAGCCGCCCAGCAGGCACCCGAAGAAGCTCAGGATGATGCTCACGCAACCGAACACACTCACGAAGAGAAACCCCAGCCACAACCGCGACGCCCTCGTCCGCCCGACGCGCTGCGCGAGGTAAATGCCGCAGAGGAGGCCTGCGATCACGCCGCCCACCAGCGGGCTGCCAGCGGCCAATCCCTCAATTTTTCCAATCGCGCCGCCCAACGCGAACATCGCGGGCGCGAGCAACACGCCGAGAAAAAGCAGCCAGTTGAATTTGGGGGAAGGCGCTGCCGCTGGCGGCGGGCTGCCGCAGTGCGGACAAGCATCCTGACCCTCCGGGTTGTAAACGAATTCCACTTCCTGCCCGCAGCCGGGGCATTTGATCGGGTTCGAGGCCATCGCGAGGAAATTATTTCCGTTTCCGCCGGCGGTGGCGACAGAAAAGTGGTCATTTCACCAAGCTCGGCAGCCAGGTTGTCAGCGCCGGAATGTAGGTGATCAACAGCACGCCGATAAACAAGACGACGAGCATCGGGATCACCGAGCGCATGACTTCAAGGATCGGCTTGTCGAAACGATACGAGGAGAGCAGCAGGTTCAACCCGACCGGCGGCGCGAGGAAGCCGAGTTCCATGTTCGCCAGGAAAATGATTCCGAGATGCACGGGATCAATCCCGAACGCGATCCCCACCGGCACTAGCAACGGCACGACCACGACGATGGCCGCGTAGATTTCAATCAGTCCGCCCACGAAAATCAGCACCACGTTCAGGCCGAGCAGGAAGAGCCATTTCGATTTGATGGTGTGCGTGGACCATTCGACGAGTTGGTCGGGAATCTGCGCGGTGACGAGAAAATGCGTGAAGCCCAGCGCCACGCCCAGGATCAACATCACGCCGCCCACCAGCAAGCCGCACTCGGTCATCACGCGCGGCAAATCCCGGAACGGATGGAGGTCGCGATGCACGACCGTGGTGATGAACGCCGCATACACCGCCGTCACCGCCGCAGCTTCGATGGCCGTGGCGTATCCGCTGAACAACGAAACCAGCGCGACGACGGGCATCATCAATTCCCATTTCGCATCCCAGAAAGCCCGCCGCATTTCCGTGAAGTTGAAGCTTAACCCCGCCGCGGCCTCCTTGGGTTGGCAGCGGATTCCCCACCACGCCGTGAGCGCGACCATCAGGATGCCGGGCAACAATCCGCCCAGAAACATTTTCTCCATCGTCACGCTGTTCAGGCTGACGTTCGCCACGCCGAGATTCGCAATCGTGCTGCTGGCGATGATGGAATACAAAATCACCGGCAGGCACGGCGGAAACAGCAGACCGAGCGAACCCGCGCCCGTGAGCAAGCCTAGCGCGTCGCGCTCCGAGTAACGCGCCGCAATCAGCACCGGCATCAGCAAACCGCCCAGCGCCAGGATGGTCACTCCCGATGCGCCGGTGAACGAGGTGAAGAAAGCGCAGACCAGCGCCGTGACAATCGCCGGCCCGCCGCGCAGCGAACCGCACATTGCTTGGAACACGCGGACGAGCCGCTTCGACGCGCCGCTCTCTGCCAGAAAATAGCCTGCGAGCGTGAACAGCGGAATCGTGGGCAGCGATTGGCTTGTGACCAGCGAGTGATGTTTCAACGGAATGGCTGCGATCGGGGAATGATCGCCCCAAAACAGAATCAGCGCAGCTCCGCCGATGGCCGTGAACACGGGTGCGCCGAGAATGGTGACGAGCAGCAGCCCGATGAGCGCGGGGGCGACGAGTTTTTCCGGATCTATCGGCGAATGAATCCCGAACCAAATCACCACCCCGGCCAGCAGCAGTGCGACCAATCGCCCAATCCAGTTTTCCGCCGCGTGCCATAGAACCCGCAGCGCAATCAACCCGAAGCCGGCCGGCAAAACAAGTTCCACGATCCAGTTCGGAATCCCGTAGGCGAGTACTTCACCCGTCGCTTTTTCCGTGCTGACGAACTGGACGCTCGCGATGCAGAGGAACGCGCAAATGGCCGCCGACACGCCGCTGCTCAGCACCTTGGCGACTGTCTTCGCCCGCCCCTTCAGAAAACTGGAGACGGACGAGAACGAAAGCAGCCGCCCATCGCGTGCGGCAATCGCGGCCCCGGCCATGCCGATGACCAGCGTGAAGTTTTGAACCAGGAGAATCGAACCGGACACGCCGGAATGAAATCGCCGCAGGATGATTTCCAGCAACGGCAGCAGCGCCGAAAGCGCCAGCGGCACCACGACAAACAGATTTTCACCGTTGCGCAACCACCGCCGCCAGCCGGGCAGGTTTTCGGGAATGACCGCGGGGACGACCTCCACGTTCACTTCTTGCCTCCGGCTGTGCGCCCTTCTTTCACGAGCCGCACAACCTCATCAAAAATGTCCGCCGGCACGATGCGACCGCGGAAATCGGGATAAAGTTTTTCTGCGGCGGCCCGGAACTGGGCGTCCAATTCCGGCGTCACCTCATGGACAATGAGGCCGCGTTCTTTCATGGCCGTCACCGCATCTTCGCCTTCCTTGCGGCCTTTGGTCTGCATGTCCGCGCCCGCTTTCGCGGCAGCGGGCAGCAAGGCGGCGCGCGTGGCTTCGGGAATTTTGTCCCAGGCGGTCTTGCGCACCACGCAAGCACCGACGAGCGGGGCCCAGTTCAGGTTCAGCATGTGCGGCGCGCTGGTGGCGAGTTGGCCGGCGAGCGCCCAGATCGGCGGCGCGGCCGTGGTGTCAATCATTCCGGTTTTCAAGCTGATCAAAATGTCGGTCGTTTCTAACGGCACAGGGGTGTAACCGTGTTTCCTCATGATGTCCAACTGGTCCAGATTGCCGGCCCAAGCGAACATTTTCATCTTCTTCAAATCGTCCGGCACGAGGACCGGTTGCTTGGAAAAATAGCGCACCCAACCGGTGTCCGCCCAGAACAGGACCACGTAACCTTTTTCCTCCATGCGCTTTTCCAGCATGGGGCGGAGTTTCTCTTTGACGGCGTCGAACTCCGTGAGGTCGTTGAAAATCATCGGCACGTTTTGCAGGCCGCCGATGCCCGGCTCGATCTTGGACAAGCCCACCGCCGTGAGCAGTCCGGCCTGCAAGTTTCCCGTGTTCATGAGTTTCACCATGTCGGCCTCGCTGCCCTGGGTGCCGTCGGAGAAGACCTTGAGGCTCACGCCGCCGCCCGGCGCCTGCCGCCATTGTTCCGCCATGAGTTGCAACGATTGGTGATAGACCGAACCGCTCGGCGCGAGCGTGCCGAGGTTAATCCGGACGACCTTCTCCGCCGCCAGTGAAGCAGTGGGCGCGGCCAACATTCCGACCGCCGCCAGCGCTGCCGTTGCGATGCGCAAAGTGTTTGAAGTGTAAATTTTCATTGAGTTTGGTTGGTTAGGGTTTCTCCACTGTTAAGAACAAGTCTTCCGTGTGCGCCAGCAGCCAGCGCGCACGCCGCTGCATGATCAAGTTGGCCAGCCGCCATTCCGGTTTCGCGTCCACGTTGATCGCCAGCGCCCGATCGAGCAGCGACTTGAACTCGACTCCGTTCTGGTTTTTCACCGAAACCGCTTGGGCCAAGGAAACCAGAGGTCCAGCCATTTGACCACCGCCAAGTTCGACGGCGCGGGCGAAATGCTGCCGCGCGCGGGCCTCGGAATCACCCTGACCAACCTGCCGGCTCAGTTCGTAGGTGATGAGGAAAGAATGAATCGCCCCGTGATCAAACGCCTCGTCTAACTCCCGCGCCCGATCAATCAGCGCTTCGACTTTCGGCAAATCCGCGATCAAATCCGGATTGTTCTTGGACACCGACACCGCTGCCGCCCACGAGACGGCGCTCCAGTAAGCGAGTGGCACGTCTTTCTTTTTCAGTTGTTTCACCGCGCCCAGGGCGTTGGTGCGGAGTGCATTGGTGAAGCCGGGGTGTGCCGTCTCCAGCCCGCGCAGCCCGTAGTTCCGGGCGCGCAGGTAGAGCCGCGCCGCGCGTTGGCGCATCGCGAGCGCCGCCGCCACGTCCTTCTCCTCCAGTTCCTCGGCGTCTTGTTGGACGAAGGCGTAAGCGTATTGCGTGAAGCCGCTGGACGCCGCGAACAACAGCCCTTTGTGTTTCGGACTTTCGTTGAGCAGGCTTTCCATCAACTTCAAACTGAACGGCACGGCGGCTTTCACCAGTTCGGGATCATCGTCGGAAGCGAACGTCGTCCCGCTGCCGGCTAGCGCGTTGCCCAGTTTGTTCACGGCTAGGCGCTTGATGGAGCAGCCCGTCGTGACGCAAAGCACCGTGAGCAACGCAACCAGCGGGCGTGTCGTGGCCCGAGGCAAATGGATTGTTTTCATAATCTTCAAAGTTCAGACCCGGTGGCAGTGTTGGCGGTTCGGAAACCCCCGAACCGAAATCACTGCCGACGTACCGCCAAAGTTTGCCCCGGCTATCCGCCCGGTCAATGGGATAACACGCTTCCCCGTCCCTGCCGCGCCCGCCCCGCTCCCCCCGCCGTCCCAACCGGACAGCCTGACTTCCGCCCGCCCGCTCGTATTCATGGCATCGGGCTTCATATTCCTTCCCCTCGATTGCCGTTCCGGCCCACTTGCAGCCCTTCAGCATCCCAAAGCGAGAAACGCGGACGGATCGGATCATGCAAATGAACAATTAACGAGCAAATTTTAACCGCCGATTGAATCAGCGGTCAGGGCAAGCAGCCAGCTTCGATCAGGATGCGGCCGGGAGTGGGCCCTCCCCCTCGACCGCGCCAAGGGAGAGCGGAGGCCAGCCGCGGTTGGTCTTCGACCCAGCCGCGCTCGGTCAAAATGAGAATTGCGGGGAACTTCCTTGATATGGTTGCCGTCGGCGCGGAAAACTGCGCATCCTTGCCGCGTGAGCGCAAACTCTCATCTCAACGGTGTTAGCGCGGGCGGTGGTGGCCGCCTGGCGCCGGAAGTGGTTCGCCGGCAGGACCGGCGCGAAAAGGTCTGGCGCAAGGTGAAATTCAGAAAGTAAAGTCCAAGCCTGAATGATTCACCCTGGCGCGCGTAGCGCAGGCCTCCGAGCCTGCGGTATCACAGGTTTCCAAACCTGCGGGAGGGCCAAACTTTTCGGCACCCGGCCGGTTTGGAAATCGGCGATACCGCAGATTGGAACGCTTGCGCTACTCCGGAGCCGCTGGCTCGCCGCCGGTCGTCAGTAAGTATCCAAACTAAACACTCCAACCTCGAAGCAAATGAAAACTGCCCAATTCATCATAAAATCCCTCGGCACTGGCCTGGTCGCTTTGGCGCTCGCCACCAGTGCAACGCCCCTCAAAGCCAAAGCCGCCACGTTTGGCGATGACGCCGCGTTTCTCCAAACATACGTGCCGCTCATCGTGCTGAGTGACCGCGCCGGCCAGGCCAAAGTCGCCGTGTCGCCCGCGTGGCAGGGGCGCGTCATGACCAGCACCGCTGGCGGCGACGCCGGCTTGAGCTTCGGCTGGATCAATCGCGAACTCATTGCCTCGGGAAAAATCCAGCCGCACATCAACGTCTTCGGCGGCGAAGATCGTTTCTGGCTGGGGCCGGAAGGCGGACAGTTTTCCATTTTCTTCGCGAAGGGCGCAAAGTTTGAACTGAGCGACTGGTTCACGCCGGCGGCGATTGACACGATTCCCTACCTAGTGGCGAAGCAATCGAGATCCGCAGCAACCTTTCAGGCGGCATTTGCGCTGACCAACTATTCGGGCACGCGCTTCAGCGTAGAAGTGGATCGCGAGGTTAAATTGCTACCCGCCAAACGCGCCGCCAAAATGCTCGGGGTGAAGCCGGGCAAAGACGTGCGCGTGGTCGCTTACGAAACCGTCAACCGACTCACCAACGCCGGGAAGACGCCGTGGGAGAAGCGCACGGGCCTGCTCTCCGTGTGGATTCTCGGGATGTTCAACCCGTCGCCCGCGACGACCATCGTCGTGCCGATCAAGTCTGGGCCGGAAGCGGAACTGGGCGTGCAGGTGACCTCGGATTATTTCGGCAGTGTGCCGCCCGAGCGGCTTGTCGTGCGGGACAGCGTCCTGTTCTTTAGCGGCGACGGCAATTACCGCAGCAAGATCGGTATCAACCCGAAGCGCAGCAAAGCCATCGTGGGCAGCTACGACGCGGCGAATCAGGTGTTGACGATCGTGCAGTTCACGCAACCGGAAGGCGTGACCGACTACGTGAATTCGCTCTGGAAAATTCAGGACCATCCGTTTGGCGGCGACGCGGCGAATAGCTACAACGACGGCCCGCCGGCGCCCGGCGCGAAACCGCTCGGACCGTTTTACGAACTGGAATCCTCCTCGCCCGCCGCCGCGTTGCAACCGCTGCAAAGCCTGACGCATGTGCATCGCACGATTCACCTGAGCGGCCCGGAGACATCCCTGGAGGCGGTGGCGCAAGCGACGTTGGGGGTTTCGTTGCAGGAGATTCAAAGCGCTTTCGGCAAGCGTTGAGCTCCCGCTCGCGACCATTGGTCGGGCGCAACCGGTTCAACCGCTGCAGCGCTCCGGGGTTGGGTGCCGTTGGCAACTGGGGAGCCCCGGACTTGACTGCCAAGGCCCGGTTGTTAGGCTAGGCCCGTGAACCGGATCTGCCAGCCAGCGGTGCTTTTCCCGACGAATCGGGACTGGTTTCTCTTTTTTTATGGGCCCGCGGACGGCCGGCGGCAGCGATAGGTTATTTCAAAACAAATCGCCGCAGGTCGCCCTCCGCCTGCGGCTTTTTTGTGGCAACTTTCGGTCAAACCCAAAACCCACCATGATCATCGTACTCAAACCCGGCATCTCCAAGACCGACGAACGCTCCGTGCTCGCGGAGATTCGCAAACTCGGCTACACCCCGCACGTCATGCGCGGCGTGGCCCGCACCGTCGTCGGTGCGATTGGCGACGAACTCACGCACGCCAACCTCGATACGCTCACGGCCCAGTTCCCCAAGCTGGTGGAGAGCGTCATGCCGATTCAAAAGCGCTACAAGCTCGTCAGCCGCGAGGCACATCCGGCCAACTCCACCATCCGCGTGCGTGAACACACGCTCGGCGGAAAGAAATTCCACGTCATGGCCGGGCCGTGTTCGGTGGAAAGCGAGTCGCAGTTGCTTACGACGGCGGAGGCGGTGAAGGCCGCCGGCGCGACCGTGTTGCGCGGCGGCGCCTTCAAGCCGCGCACATCACCGTACGAATTCCAAGGTCTGGGTGAAAAGGGTTTGAAGCTGTTGGCCAAGGCCCGCAAACAAACCGGCCTCGCGATCATCACCGAGCTGCTCTCCGAATCGCACGTCGAGATGGTGGCGGAGTACACGGACATCATCCAGATCGGCGCCCGCAACGCGCAGAATTTCCAACTGCTCATCGCGGCGGCGAAGACGGGCAAGCCGGTGCTGTTGAAGCGCGGGCTTTCGATGAAAATCGAGGAATGGCTGCTGGCCGGCGAATACGTGTTGGCGAACGAGAATCCGAACCTCATGTTTTGCGAGCGGGGCATTCGCACGTTCGAGACCTACACGCGCAACACGCTCGATCTCTCGACCATCCCGATCATCAAACGCGAATCGCACTCGCCGATCGTGATTGATCCGAGCCAGGGCGCGGGGCGGGCCGATCTCGTGGCGACGATGTGCAAAGGCGCGGTGGCGATGGGCGCGGATGCGTTGCTCATCGAGGTGCATCCGAATCCGGCGGAGGCCTGGAGCGACGGCGCGCAACAATTGACCCTCGACGGGTTTGCGAAGTTGATGACGGAGTTGAAACCGTTCATCGCCGCGGCGGGGCGAGAGTGATTCGCGGATTGTTGGGCAGAAACAACCAACAACCAACAGCGAACGCCCAATGGTGGACTTCGCGGGCTGTTCGCTTGCCCGGGTGTTTGGGCGTTGGATGTTG
This sequence comes from uncultured Verrucomicrobiota bacterium, assembly GCA_903828255.1. Classification (GTDB taxonomy): domain Bacteria; phylum Verrucomicrobiota; class Verrucomicrobiia; order Limisphaerales; family JADLHS01; genus CAIKLQ01. The sequence goes on along the minus strand of CAIKLQ010000709.1, from coordinate 7,084 downwards.
AATGTTGAATGTTGAATGTTTCCCCCTGTTTCCGGACCCGCCAAGTCGGTCCCTTTTTCGCCAAACCAACTTGAAACGAAGGTCGGCTGCACCCACCCTGTTGTTATGTCAAAAACTGTGAGCCGTGAGATCCGCCTGGCCTCCCGCCCCGTTGGGATGCCGACCGCCGCCAACTTTACCCTGGCGCAAACCGAGCTGGGACCGCTGCCAGACCAGCAGGTGCTCGTTCGGAATCTTTTCATGTCGGTGGATCCCTACATGCGCGGGCGCATGAATGACCGGAAATCGTACGTGCCGCCTTTCGAGTTGGGCAAACCGCTCGACGGCGGCGCGGTCGGCGAGGTCATCGAGTCGCGTGCCGGGGAATTCAAGCCGGGGGATGTCGTCACTTCCAGCTTCGGCTGGCGCGAGTGTTTTATTGCTTCGCCAAAGCATCTGCAACCGGTCAGCCGCGCGGTCCTGCCGCTCTCGATTTACCTCGGCACCCTCGGGATGCCGGGCCTGACGGCCTGGGTGGGATTGAATTTGGTGGAGGTCAAAGCCGGCGACGTTGTTTTCATTTCGGGCGCGGCCGGGGCGGTCGGGAATGTTGCGGGTCAATTGGCGAAATTGCGCGGCTGCCGGGTCATCGGCTCGGCCGGTTCGGCGGCGAAAGTGAAGTTCCTGCGGGAGGAATGTGGGTTTGATTTCGCCTTCGATTACAAGACCGGCCCAATCGGCGAACAACTGAAGCTGGCCGCGCCGGACGGGATTGATGTCTATTTCGACAACGTCGGCGGCGAAACACTGGAAGCGGCGCTCGCGGCGTTGCGAGGGCAGGGCCGCATCATCGCCTGTGGCGCGATCTCGGTTTACAACGATCAACAGCCGCAGCCCGGCCCGGCCAATCTGTTTCAAATGATCACGAAACGGCTGACAATGAAGGGTTTTATTGTGACTGATTGGCTGGATCGTCAGGGCGAATTTGAACGGGAAGTTGGCAGCTACTTCCGCGCCGGCAAGCTGAAGAACCAGGAGACCGTGATGGAAGGAATCGGCCAGGCGGTGGACGCGTTCGTCGGTTTGTTTGCAGGAAAGAACGTAGGCAAGATGGTGGTGAATCTGACTTGAGCAAGGATTGACGTCGCTAGGCGGGGGAATCCGCTTTACTTCCCATCCGTGCGCTGCCAGCTTCCCGTTACATCTATGGACAAGTTCTGGAGTATTTTTACGATGCCGATCGGCGTGGCCCTCTGCTTTGGCCCGGCAGTTCTCGTTTGGTGGCTCACCCGCCACGAGAATCCGCCGCCGTCAGACCACGAGCGGCACGATTGATTCCGGGGCCGCGCGCGCGGCTCGTTTTCCTTCCAAGTCGGGTTTTTCAAGAACTACAACTCAATTGAACCATGCCTGGTCCTATCGTCGCTCAGAAATCTCCCCTCGTGCAAAACCTCCCGCCCGGTTCGTACTGGTGGTGCGCGTGTGGCCACTCAAAGACCCAGCCGTTCTGTGACGGCGCCCACAAGGGCACTGGCTTCGTACCCTCCAAAGTGGAACTCACCGAGGCGAAAACGGTGGCTTGGTGCGGCTGCAAGCACTCGAAGAACGGCGCGTTCTGCGACGGTTCGCATTCGAAGTTGTAGGCGTGGGACCGAGGTGCCGAAATCCGGCAGCAATCGCAACCGGTTCGGGAATCAACCTCTGGGTTTCCTGCTGCGGGGCGGCATCTTTCCATCCGGATAAAGCATCCGGGAGGCGGTGCCGCCACATTTTCCCAAGACCTTCTCGGTGGCGAGCTTTGTTCCGCCGGGCTGAAAGCCCAGTTCTGCGTCAGCCAGGATGACCGCCGCTACAGCGCTGATTTCAAGCCTTGTGTTTGAAGAGGGTGCTGGTGTCCGCCATGTTTAATTCCGAGAGGTCGAGGCCCTTTCCGGGATCACGTTCGTGTGCGAGCTGGATTCGCCGGGCGATGCGTTCGCACATCCGGCTCGCATAAAATTTCACGGCGCCAGCGCTGATTTGCGCGCGGAAGATCGCCAGCAGGAGGCAGTTTTCATCCACGTTGGCCGCGAGCAGGCTGAACTTTTCGCCCTGTTGATAGACGCAGGAGAAATTCTGCTCATGGATCAGTTGGGCAATCGTCTGGTTCGCCAAATACGCCCCCGCCGCGAGCGCGCTGATGGTGACGAGATCGAATCCGGTCGCGTCGCCCTGGTGGGTAATGAGGAAGCCGCCCTTGTCCACGAGCAGCGCCGTGGTCGCGTCGCTGCGGGTTAAGAACTGGCGCAAGGCCTGGTCGAGGTCCTGAATGTCTTCCTCGATAAGTTGCGGCAAAGTGACCATGTCATGCGTACTGCGGGGCGCTTTGGTTGATGTATTTGTGCAGCAACATGCGGGTAATCATGTTGAGCGTCTCGAAGACTCCTTCGCAGCGGTGCGCGGTGGCGCTAAAGGTCGGCACCTGCACCTCGCGATTGTTGAGCAGGAATTCCATGTATTCCACGGGGGCCGCGTTCGGCAGGTCGCGCTTGTTGAACTGCAAAACGTGGGGAATCTCATCGAGGTTGAGCTTGAGGGTGCGGAGGTTGTCCTGGAGATTCTGGAAACTCTCCACGTTCTCCGGCATCTTTTCGTATTGTGAGTCCGCCACAAACACGATGCCGTCCGCGCCGCGTAACACGAGCTGCCGGGTGGTGTTGTAGATCACCTGGCCGGGCACGGTGTAAAGCTGGAACTTGGTTTTGAAACCCTTGATGGCCATGGCTTCGATGGGCAGGAAATCGAAGAAGAGCGTGCGGTCCGAGTTGGTGGCGAGCGAAATGAGCTTGCCCTTGTTGCCCTGGGCCGTTTGCACATGGTCGTGAACCTGCACGAGGTTGGTCGTCTTGCCGCACATGCCGGGGCCGTAATAGACGATTTTAACCTGTAGTTCTTTGGTGGCTTGATTGATGAGGGCCATAATATGTTTCCTTAACGGCGGTGATCCAGTTCCGCGGCCAACCGCGCAAGTTCGCCGGTGGGGAGCGGTCCGCTGACGCACCCAAAAGCGGCGAAGTAAAGCGTGTTCACGCGGAAGATCTTCCACGGCACGTTGCCGACCGTGAAGTTGAGATTGTTCAGTTCGCCCAGGCGCAATTCTTTCGTGACTTGGCTGACCTTCGTAAAAATCTGCGGCAGGAATGCCGCGAGGGTGTCGCCGTTGAATTCCGTGGGCACGCGACTGGCCACCAGCAGACCCTCCGGCAGCGCGATCAACGCGCCCACCACGCCGTTCAGTGCGGCGGCGCGGGCCACAATTTCATTGGGCGTGGCGTGCTTGGTAGGGGCCTCGGCGTTCGCCGCTTTCGGCCCCTTGTAATTCCCGTCGTCCATCCGCGGGATGTCCGAATTCTCGGCCCAAGTGTAAAAATTTGTGTCCGCCAGCTTGGGCGTGGGCGCGGGTTCAGGGCGCGGCAAACCGAAGAAAAGATCGGGAATGGCTTCGTCCACGGTTACGCGCTGCGCCTGCCCCGCGCCCTTTTGCCGGGCGAGAAACAGTGGGGCCACCACGCTCAAGGGCAACTCCAGTTCCGCCGCATCGTGAGGGGACATCCCCGACGTCACGGCGGGAGAAATCCAGGAGCGCAGAGTCTTCCAGGCAAACGTCACGCGCCCGCGCTTCAGGGACGACTCAATCAAGTCCACCGGCATGGCTAATTGCGCGTCCGGCCGGCTGGTTTGCGCGATTTCCTGTCGCAACGCTTCGGGCCAGGCGGCGGCGATCGTGGCCAAGGGTGCGATCAGCACGGCGGTCCCGGTTGCGGCGGGCGCCGGAGGTTCCGATTTGGCCGGTTGCATCGCGCGGGGGACGGGGCGTGCGGCGAGGTAATCCTGCGATTTCGGCGGCCAACTCAGTGGAGGCGGCGGCGGCGGTGGCGTTCCGGGCGAGGTCGGTGCGACCTCCGGGGACATCTTGATCGGCTTGCGCACGAACAGTGGACGTTCGTCCGAATCCGGCAGCTTGATCGCAAGCGGCGCGACCGGAGTGGGGGCCGCGGCGGCAGGGACGGGCAAAGCCGGCTTATGCGTGAGGGTGGGTTCCGACCCCAGTTCGTGCGGTGCAGGTTCGCGAGTTGCGTTTGCTGGTTTGCCGTGACCCACCCCAATGCTCAGGCCCGTGCCGCGCCCGGCGAACGGACTCGAAATTTCGTCGGGCAAGTTCACCGGTTTCCTTTGCATCGGGCGCCGCGCGAGCAAGGCGGGATCAATCCGGGAAAGAATTTCATTGAGTGGCAAGACCACTTGCGCGTCGTCATTCTCCAAACCGGGCGTGAAGACTTGGGGCGCCGTGCAGCGGATGGCGGCGAACGGCATCGTCACGACGCCGCGGGACAGCTCCGGAAAAACTTTCCCGAACGGAATGGTTAGGGTGAGGCCTTGAGTGTCTACGGCCCGAATGCGGGGCCGCAATGCGGGCGGAAACGCGGCGAGCACCGCTCGCAGCGGGATGGTCACGCCGCCGCCTGACTCGCCGTCGGCCGAAGTTGGCGGCGGCGTGATGGAACCGTCCCCGGCGGGTGCCGGAGCACTGTCGCGGGCCGGTTTATGGAACAAATGTCGGCAGAAGTCGCCGAGCTTGAACCGGATACTTTGAGAGATCGCGCTCATGACATTCACAAATGCTGTATCGGCCTTGACGCCCGCCGGCTTGAGCCGGCCTGCCGAACCCCTGAACCGGCGTCCGGTCGCGGCTCTACCCCGGCTGGTGCGAGGTGGAAATGCCGGTTCGTTGTATTGTTTATCTGCGTGCTCAACTGCTTGAGCACGGCAATATCCATGCCAGCAAAGAGGGTCACCTTGATTGCGACTCACATAGCGCGCCGGTGGGCGCACCTTTCAACATCCGGCCCAAGCAAACGCCCTCCAACTGTCCCATCGGTGGACGGAGTGTCCCACCCTTTGCCGCGGGATGGGGCGTCTGCGCTAGATCGTAACTCCGCACTGAATCACCTATGTGGGTAATAGCACGAGGGCTTTCCTTGCGGATAAAAACTAGCCCCGTTGCGGGCCGTGGGCCCGCCCCAACTCACTCTGCGGGCCTTCGATCGCGTTGCGATGTTTCAGGCGTTGCTTGGAGGCCGGTCGGGGGTTGTTGCTTCTGCTCGTTTCCCAAACCCTGCGCCCCCAGCGGGCAGCCGTGACCCTGGGTGCTGAACTCCAACCGGTAGCCTCCCTTGCCCGTGGACGCTTTCGGCTCGCGCTTGCACCCGCTTTTGCGCGGACACCAACGCCGCGTCCACAGGCGGCAATTACCTCTTGGACGCCGCCCGCAACGGCCCGGAAAGACAAAGACAACTGATAAGAAAAGAGAGGCTGGCTGCCGGAAATCTATTTCTCTGCTGGACCACTCACGTTAGTCGGTGACCCCCATTACGCATTTCCACAAACGTGCTCGCTGGAGCGCCCGCTTCTGGCAGTGCGAGGGCAAACCGAATGCGGCCAATCCGGCCTGGCGAAAAAAACGAATAGAGCTAAAGTCCCGGCGGCGGCTGCCGATACAAAACAGTCTGGTCCTTTGGTAAATGCGGGGACCTGGATAAAAGGCTAGAAACAACATCTATCTCATGAACCGAACATTCGACACCGGCTCCAGGCGGAGCCGCGATCTCCTCTTGCTTTCCCTCTCCCTCTTCTGCTATGCGCTGGGCCGGCCGGTGCTGGCCGCCGATGCGCCGGTGACCACCGCCGGCAGAATCACCAATGCAGTTCCCGGCACGGCCGCCGTGGCCATACCCATTACAGTCACCAACTTCACCAACATCGGGCAGCTTAAGCTCACGATGACATTCAGCACCGAATTAAACCTGCTGCGCTTTGTTTCGGCAAACTCTCATCCGGCCCTGCCGGGAATGACTGTGACTTACACTGAACCCGCACTCTACTTGGGGCAGATCGTCCTCGCTTGGACCGGCCCCACCAATGTCAGCCTGCCGGACGGCGCGAGCCTAGCTGACCTAACCTTTGCCTATGGCGCAGGAACCCAAATACTCGTATGGAATACTTACGACAACTACGGAACTTGGGACTGTCTGTATGCACGTTACGAGACCGGACTTTTGTCTCCCCTGAGCGACACTCCAAAGGCGCTTTTTTATCGGGATGGAATCATCGCTGATCGCACCGCTCCGGTGACTTTCGCACCAGTGATTAGCAACCCGGCGGTCGGACCACTGGCGCTCCCGCTGGTCGTGCATGGGTTCACCAACATCGGGGCGATTTCGTTAAGCCTGGACTACGACCCCGCGGTCATCGCTTACCAGGGCACCTATACGGTTAATCCGGCCTTGGCAGGAAGCTTCGGGGTGGGCGATAATGCTACGGCAGATGGCAAAAGGCAAATTAGAGTGTCCTGGTTCACCTACCCCACCGGAGTAAGTCTTCCGAACGGATCCACCCTCTGCACCTGGAACTTCATTTACCTCACGAACGGCACCACCACTACGCTGAACTGGAACGATGGTGGCCAGGGTACCTTTTGCGAGTATGCCGATGCGCCATCAGGCAACTTCACTCCCCTTATTGATACGCCGACGGCCGACTATTTTAAGAACGGGCGCGTGGGTCTGGCTCCAGTGAGGGTCCTCCAAATCACCAACGCAGCGCTCGGCTTCGCCACAATTTCGTGGGCGCCGCCCGCCTCCAACTTCGTCTTACAGGAGACATCAAACCCCTCGTTAACGAATTGGAACAATTCCCCCAGCGGCCCCACCAATCCCGCCACCGTGCCCATCACCGGGCCGGCGCGGTTCTACCGGCTGCTAGAGACCGGGCCGTAAAGCCGCAGTCGCTACCACCCTCTACTAACACAAAACTACTTTCCGCCAACCTGTGATTGCAAAACCAGCCCACCTTTGGCCCGCCGACAACGGTAATCCCCAAGCCACGAGCAGAACCCCGTGGTCGTTTAGGGTGCCCTACCACGCTTGCTAGCGCTCGGCTTGTTGAGCCGGCTAGCGGTGGCAGCGGATGTGCCGGTGACCCCACTTGCAAGTGTTAGGTAGGCCACTAATAACTGGTCGGATGGCATTCCGGGTTACCCCTACGTGAAGGTTAGAGCAACAGGCTT
>CAIKLQ010000708.1 GCA_903828255.1 uncultured Verrucomicrobiota bacterium | reverse complement strand
CAGCCGCCCAGAAATAGCTTCCGCTTGACGCCTCCGGCTCGATTTGAAATCTCCCTCCGCGGCCAGGAAAAACCTCGACCAATTTCAGAGTCATTGCGACGTACGGCGATTCCTCAGTGTTTTCGCCGAGGACACTCACCTTCCATTTGGCATGTGTAGCGCAGAGCAACAACGCTGAAGCAAACTGCGAGCTTTCCACGATGCTCACGGCGCAAGCCCGGTTGCGGAGCGCGGGTCTGTGACCCGCAGCGGCTTCGGCTGGCGGAAGTTGATTGGAATCTGCCGTGGCGTTGGAATTATCGGAGGCGCTGCGGCTCACAGAACCGCGCTCCGCTTCGCTTTCGCCGTGAATCACCGCCGGCAGCTTGTCATTTGGCGAATCCACGCGATAACCAAGCTCGCGCAGTGCCCGAAACAGCGCCGCCTGCGGGCGCTCGTGCATTCGCGGCACGCCGCTCAGGCGATAAACTCCATTCCCCGCACAGACCATCGCCGACAAAAACCGTGCCGCCGTGCCCGCGTTGCCGACGAAGAGTTCCAGCGGCTTTTCTGCCGTGCCTGCGTTGGGGATTGTTCCGCCCAGTCCTTTGACCGAGATCGTGCGGTTGCAGAATTCGGCCGGATCAATTTCAACTTTGACCTCAAAGCCCAGGACTTTGAGCGCCTCGGCCATCACCTGCGTGTCCTCGCTCCAAAGCGCGCCGGTCAGCGTGACCTCGCCATCGGCCAGCGCGGCGAGGATGAGTGCGCGATTCGTGATGCTCTTCGAGCCGGGCACGGTGATTTCCGCGCGCACCGGTTTGTCGAGCGGCACGATTTCGATGAGATCGGGGAGCGGCATGGCGGGACCGGGTTACGGGTTGCGGGTTGCGTCGAGTGGCAAGCGGGCGGCGGCACCATTCTTGACGCAACCCGCAGCACGCAGCACGTAGGTCGGCTTCATTCCTGTGAATTCGAGACGCTCCCCGCCCGCCACTTGTCCCGCCGAGCTTTCGCGGTTTCAAAGAATTTCTGGAGCTTCGCTGGGTCGCTGTCGCGAAGCAGCGCCCGCACGCCTTGCAGCTCGCCAATAAATTCATCCAGCGCCAAGCCGAGTTCGGTGCGGTTTGCCAGTGCGATGTCCCGCCACATTTCCGGCGAGCCAGACGCGATGCGCGTGGTATCGCGAAAACCGGTTGCGCACAGCGTCGCCTGCGCCTTCGGTTCCGCCGGGTCGAGGACGCTGCGAGCCAAAGTCGCCGCCACGACGTGCGGCAGATGGCTGGCCCGGCTGACCAGAGCATCGTGCTTTTCGGGCGCGAGCCGCAGCACCCGCCCGCCCACGCTTCGCCAAAACTGTTCCACCTTTCGTGACGCGACTTTGTTCGTGCGTCGAGTCGGGGTGACAACGCACATCGCGCCTTCAAACAAATCTTCGCGTGCTGCCGAAACCCCGGTTTTTTCCGCGCCCGCCATCGGATGACTGCCGACGAAATGCCCGCCCGCCTTGGTCACGATGGATTCCAATTCTGCCACCACGCTGCCTTTGACACTCCCCACGTCCGTGACAATCGCGCCGCGCCGCAACGATGGGAGCGTTTGTTCCATGAGTTCACGCATTTGGGCCAGAGGCGTGCAGAGAATGACGAGATCCGCGCCGGCCACGGCTTCGGCGAGATCGAGCGTGGCGCGATCCAGCGTCTTGAGTTTGCGACATTCTTCGATGGTAACCGCGCGGCGCACGTAGCCCTCCACCCGCGCCGCCAGCCGACGGCGCTTGATGGCCAGCCCGAGCGAACCGCCAAGCAGTCCCACACCCACAATCGTGATTTTTTCCCAACGCACGGCGCGGAGAATAGGCGAGGCAGGAGGCGGGATGAAAGATTGTTTTGCAATCCGTGGCGAATTGCGACCATATCCGTTGGCGCCCCGGCGACTTCAGATGTAACCGAAATGAGATTCGTGGCGTTAGTAATGCAACGGTCAACGTATGAATACAAAAAGTTCAAGTCCGCAACCCCATTGCGCTTTCCGCCGCGCAGACGCTTGGCGGGCGGATGAAAACACCTCCCGCCCCCCCGGAGCGCGGTCTCGCAAACTGGCGTTCACGCTGATCGAACTCCTAGTGGTCATCGCGATCATCGCCATCCTCGCCGCACTGCTGCTGCCCGCGCTCAGCAAGGCCAAGACGTTGGCACAAGGCAGTTCCTGCATGAACAACCTCAAGCAACTCCAACTCGCCTGGCAGATGTACATTGACGACAACAAGGATCAATTGCCGGGCAATACGGCGCTGAATCCCGGCGACATCGCGAACCGCTCGGCCTGGACGGCAGACTCGATTTCCTGGCTCCAGGGCAATGCCTGGAGCGAAACCACGCCGGAAAACCTCCAGAAAGGAGTGTTGTTCCGCTACAACCAGTCGCTCGGCATTTACCGCTGTCCGGCGGATCGCTCGACGGTGCTGGATCAGGGCCAGGTGCCGCGCAACCGCAGCGTCTCGATGAGCATGTATATGAATTTCCGCACGCAGGCGGACGATCCGGGCTACCCGCTTTGCTGGCATCGCCTCTCCCAAATTCAGCATCCCGGCCCCAGTTCCGCCGCCGTGTTTGTCGAGGAGAACGAAAAGAGCATCCAGCAAAGCGCCTTTGGCATCAACGCGCCGGACGACCTCACCATGTTCAACTCATCGCTCTGGACCTGGATCAGTTTCCCCGGGACGCGTCACAACAACTCCGGCACGCTGAGTTTTGCCGATGGCCACGTGGAAAGGTGGCGTTGGCGCGAGGCGAACACCCTGAAGGTTGCCCAACTCAACGACTGGATCGTCGTCAAACCTGCCGTCCCGAACACCGACCGCGACCTGGGCCGCTTCTTCAAAGCCATCCCGGAAAAAGTGCCGGTGCCGTGATCCGCGTTGAGCCGCCCCAACTTCCGCAGCTAGACGCTTTTGGAAGTTTTTCCCAGCACATTCCTGCTCGCTCTTTGCCGGGTCGCTTGGTACAACCAACCCCGATACAAATGGCCAAGACCTTTTCCAGTTTTAGCAAAGCCTTGCTCAAGGCGAAGACCGAAGAGGAAGTCAAACACGCCTACGCCGAGCATTTCGGATTGGATTACGACACCGAGTTCCGGCACGACTTGTATTCGCCGGAAGTCTTCTTTGAATTTAAGTTCTCCCGTAGCCTTCAGAAACGCGAGTCCCGGGCTGCCGTCATCGCGCAGGTGTTGTATTACGTCCGCCGGCTGCGACTCGGCTACGCAGGCAAGACCGTTCCGCCGGTAATTTGCGTTGCCGATGGGCGGCAGGCGTTTTTCACGGAAACCAAGCGGTGGCAGAAGTTTTACGGGAACGACACGAAATACGATTGGGAACTCGCTCCCAGCCAACCTGACAGCCGCCTGGTTGCCGACCTCGCCGCGTTCGCAGAGACCGACACCATCAAGGTTTTTGACGTTCTCAACGAAGCCGAATACGACTTGTTCCGCCAACACCTCACGACCCATCGCGCGGAGCAACTCGCTTTGGATTTCCGGGTGAAGAAATTGATCACCGAGGAAAACTTCGAGGAGGTCTTTGAGTATTGGAACCAGTGTTTCGGGGACGCGGTTCGCAACGGAACGAAATCTTCGCGTTATTTCCTGTGCGACATCCAGCCGGGACGTTCCGACTACAACCGGAAGGAAAACAAGGTGGTTTTCCACATCGGTCCGGACGAGGACCGGGCGAAGAAGATCCTGCCGAAAGAATACGAATGGTTTTGGTCCAACTACGAGAAAGTCACCGACGCCGTGGCCGCTCGAAACATCCTCGCCAAGGTGGACCGGTTGACGGACGAACCGATTCGGCGCTTCACCGGCGAATTCTTCACGCCCGTGGCCTTCGCTCGCAAGGCGCATGGCTATTTGGAAAAGGTCATCGGGCCGAAATGGTGGACGAAGAATTACCGCCTGTGGGACATGGCGGCGGGCACCGGAAATCTGGAGTGGTTTCTCCCTGCGGACGCCTACCAGAGCATTTACCTTTCGACGCTTCACCAGGAGGACGTGCAGCACTGCAAACGCGTGTTTCCGGGCGCAACGGTGTTCCAATACGACTACCTCAACGACGACGTGGACAGCGTGTTTGAGGGCCAATCGCTATTCGACGCGCCGTGCAAACGCCCGGCCAATTTGCTGCGCGACCTCCACGACCCGAATATCAAGTGGATCATCTTCATCAATCCGCCGTTTGCTACGTCGCAAAAAGCAGGCTATTCCGGCGAGAGCAAGCAAAGCGTCAGCGATACCAAGATTCGTCCGTTGATGCACCAGCATGGACTCGGCGAAGTCTCGCGCGAATTGTTCGCGCAGTTTCTTTTCCGCATCCGCAAGGAGTTCGCCGGCAAGCAAGCACATCTCGGGTTGTTTTCCACGTTGAAGTACATCAACTCGAACAACGACCAGAAATTTCGCGATCAAATTTTTCAGTTCCGTTTCGAGGACGGCTTCGTGTTTTCGTCGGCAAACTTTTCTGGAACCCAGGCTGCGAATCCGTTTCCCGTCGGCTTCCTGGTCTGGGACTTGAGGAAGCGCGAGATGTTGGAAGATCAGAAAATGGAGGTGACGGTATTGGACGAAGACACCAGCAAGCTTGGGCGCAAGCTCATCGTGTCGGAGCACCGTGACCGGTTTCTGAGCAAGTGGATTGAGCGTCCAAACGCCACTGAGATTTTTCCGCCGTTGGGCGGAGCGATTACGGTCAAAGCCGGCAACACGGATGTCCGGGATCGGATTGCCGATGGATTTCTGGCTTCGTTGATGTGCAATGGCAATGACGTGCAACACCACAACAACGTCGCCCTGCTTTCCGGCCCGTATGTCAGCGCCGGAGCTTTGTCCATCGTCCCGGAGAATTTTGAGAAAGCAATGGTCGTCCACGCGGTTCGCAAAAACACCCGTAAAAGCTGGATCAATGACCGCGACCAATTCCTTCAACCAAAAGAAAAGCCCGGCATCGGCTTTGTGCGGCAGTGTGCGGTCTGGAGTTTGTTCGCAGATTCCAACCAGACGGCGTCGCTGCGGAACGTCGCCTACAAAGGAAAGGTCTTTCAAATCACAAACCATTTTTTCCCCTTCAATCACTCGCTGGTAAAGAAGTGGGAAGTTTCTGATTCCGAAATCGTCGCTTCTCTCGGGGCCGACACCGAAGACCGCTTCATGGCAAAGTGGTTGGCTCAACAGAAGCTGGATGCCGATTGCGAGGCGCTTTTGAAAACCAGCAGCGAGATATACCAGGCCTTCTTCAAGAGTTTCAAAGACCTGCCGACTTCCAAATTCAAGGTCGAGCATTGGGACGCTGGTTGGTGGCAGGTGAAAAGAAGCTTGGTTGAGGCCGGACTGGAGGCCGAGCGATTTAGCCAGGTCGAGATGCTAAAGCGGCAAATCGGCGCGAAGATCAGCAGCGAGGCGGCCGCTTTGGGAATTGTTTCCGCGAGTTGAATGTCAACCGTTGGTTCGCCAGCCAAAACCAGGAAGGAGGCGCGCGAATTTGAGGGCGCATTTTACACCCCGCTACCGTTCGCCCAAAAGGCGTTGGCATGTTTGGAAAAAGTCATCGGGACGAAATGGTGGACGAAGAATTACCGCCTGTGGGACATGGCGGCCGGCACGGGGAATCTGGAGTGGTTTCTCCCTGCGGACGCCTACCAGAGCATTTACCTTTCGACGCTTCACCAGGAGGACGTGCAGCACTGCAAACGCGTGTTTCCGGGCGCCACGGTGTTTCAATACGACTATCTCAACGACGATGTGGAAAGCGTGTTTGAGGGCCAATCGCTATTCGATGCACCCTGCAAGCGCCCGGCCAATTTACTGCGCGACCTGAACGACCCGACCATCAAGTGGATCATCTTCATCAATCCGCCGTTTGCTACGTCGCAAAAAGCAGGCTATTCCGGCGAGAGCAAGAAGGGGGTGAGCGGCACGAAGATCCAGCCGCTGATGCATCAGTGGGGATTGGGTGAGGTTTCCCGCGAACTGTTCGCGCAGTTTCTCTTCCGCATCCGGCGGGAATTCGCCGACAAGCTGGCTCACCTCGGACTTTTCTCGACGCTCAAATACGTCAACTCGAACAACGACCAGAAGTTCCGGGACAAGGTTTTCCAGTTCGCTTTCAAGGATGGTTTTATTTTCTCGTCAGCGAACTTCTCCGGCACGCAATCGGCCAATGCCTTTCCCGTCGGCTTTCTGGTCTGGGATCT
>CAIKLQ010000707.1 GCA_903828255.1 uncultured Verrucomicrobiota bacterium | reverse complement strand
GTGCATAGCGCTGATACTCCTCTCATTTTGTTAAGAAATTGATAGGACTTTGGTTTCTGGACGCTTCGCGGTTTAGACGCTCCCAACTCGCTCTCAAACCCTGCGCCACCGCCAGCCGAGGAGCACTGCGCCAAGGCCAAACAAACAAATCGTGCTCGGTTCGGGAATGGGCTGGTTGGAAAACTGCATATCGTCGAATAACCCCGTGCCGACAAACCTCAACTCGCCGGCCTGGCCTGCAAACATGGAAATGTCGCCTGCCATGATGATGTTATTGCCCGAAGCGCCGAACTCAACCAACGGAATACTCTGCCCTCCAAATGACGCTAGGAAGAAGGAAAGCGGTTCGCGTAGGAAAAAGAGGGAAGAAGCGTCGTTGGGAATTTGGCCGGTTTGACCGAGGCCAGCACTCCGAAAAAAAACAGAATAGTTGCCTTGGATTGGCTGATAACCTGGCGATAGCGAATCCACTACAGAAATAGATGGGCTTCCCAGTGCGATGTTACTAAAAAACACGAAGTCCCTCGGATTGTCATTGATATATGCGGTCCATCCTGGAAGCGCATTGGCGGTCGGCACAAGCCCGTTAGGGCCTGGAGTCAAAGGCGGGATGGGATTTTCAAAGTCCAGGTTTTGGAATGTTCCCTGGGAATATCCCTGTTGGCAGCTAAACAGGACCAAGCTGGCGGCTGCTACGATTCTGACGAAATTGGTTTTCATGACGATTCCAGTTTTATTTTTTGACCAGAGGATCACCGATGGCTTGAAAAAATGGCGTCCGGCGGGAGTTCCAGGCGGCAATCGCAAAGTTTTTTCCTGATGCCCAGAAACCAAAATACTTGGCAGCATCGTTAATCCCCCCAAGGCCGGGTTCATCAACATGACCCACAGCTCCCACTGGAGTATTTGAGTAGGATCCGTTCGTACCAAAGGCATTCGAAGAAAACCACTCAACAAAGGCCCCTGGTCCCCAATCCGTGGCCCGTTGGCCATTGAAAGACTCGACCGTTTCGATAATCCACCACCGGTTGGTGCCGGTCCAAGCCACCTTGCCATCGGTCGGATAGTCTCCGCCGAGCGTACTATGCACACCCCAACAAATACATCCTGCAACATCAACTGCATTAGTTAGGTGCGGTTTGGCTTGGTAATTGGTACACCTGCCAATGGAATCAAAGCCGGTACATGACTCAGAGTTCGTGAGGTAAAGTATTGCGGACGATGGCACTCCAGCACCGAGAAGTCCGTCCCTTGCTGCTGACACTTCGGTCTGGGAAGCGTAATCTTGATGACGAACATCATCAACCACGTAATTAGTATTCCCATACAGGCCTGTGCCATTGGCGCTAATCACGAGTTTGCCGATTGAATAGGTTGTCCCAAAATACTCGAGCTTATCAATGTAGGCCTTGCAGTCATTGGTCGTGCCCATGTTCAGGTGCATCACGAACGGTTGCCAGTTCGCAAATTGCGTGGACAGTGAATAACTGACACTCGGCCGGCGCCCCGGATCATCCGTGCTTCCGTTAGGCGGCAGTCGATTCGTGTTCACGCGGGACGGAATGTCCAAAAACAAAACCACATACTGCGGTCGTTTGGTCGGATTATTGCCTAACCAACTCTCTATCTGTGGAACGAAAATGTTTGTGTATTCACCCGGCAAAAATGACTCAGTGTTGGTGCAGCGAATCGGGAGGACATTTGCCCCGCCCACCAGCGGGCGATGCTGCATGTAATACGACCAGACGTTGGAGCTGTCCAACGAGTTCGTGTTGTAAATCAGCAGCAAATCCTTGGTCACGTCCACTGTGTATTGCACGAGCGGCGAGAAGAGGGCCGCCAGCGTGTGATTGGCACCGGCGGCAATGAACTTCACCGGCGGCAGATTCGTGAACCCATCAGTCTGTCCGCTCCCGTTACTGCCCCAACCGACTACCGTACCGTCGTTCTTCAGCGCCACGCTGTGCGCCAAGCCTGCCGCCACGGCCATTACGTTGTTCAACCCGGACGGCGCGTTGCTGTGTAGAACCCCGCTGCTTCCCCAAGCTACGACAGTGCCGTCCTTTTTGAGCGCCAAGGCGTGGCTTCCGCCCGCCGCAATTCCCACCACGTCCGTTAACCCCCCAGGCGCAGCGGCAGAGCCGTTCGTGCTGTTTCCCCAAGTAACGACAGTCCCATCGCCGCGCACCGCCACGCTGAAATTCGTCCCGCAGGCGATCGCGATGCCGTTGGTTAGATCGGCGGGAACGGTCCCAAACGGCGCGCCCCAACTCGTGACCGTTCCGTTACTCCGCAGGGCGAGGCTTTGATTTCCACCAGCGGCAACGGCGATCACATTGGTCAAGCCGCCCGGCACGGTCGTTTGTCCGAGATCGTTCGTTCCCCATGCGGAGACGGTGCTGTCGGTTCGCAGCGCCAGGGTATGCCGGGCACCTGCTGCTACGGTGAGCGCGTTGGTCAAATTGGCCGGGATGGCCGCCCAGTTTGCGCCCCATTGCACCACATTCCCATCTTCTCGCACCGCCGCACCATGCGCCTCGCCCGCTGCGGTGGCGATGGTGTTCGTCAAATCCGCCGGGCGTTCCAACTGGCCGGCCTCGTTTGTGCCCCAAGCCGCCACCGTGCCCGGAAACAGCGCGCGAATCCCCCACACGCCAACGTTGGTGGAACCTGCGGCGTTAGTCACAACGACGGCGTAATAACCTTCGCAGTTTGGGTTCGGGAAAACAGAATAAATGGAAGTCGTGTACCCGGGAAGGTTTGTGCCGTTCAATTGCCATTGGTAGCTGATTGGATAAAGGGATTGTCCGGCATTGGTCGCTGTGACGCCGAGAGTCAGGGAGTTGGTTATCCAGTTGGTACTGGACAGTCCCGAAGATACGGAGGTGATTTGCGGCGGGCGCACCAGCGTGAAGCTGGCCACCGAACTGGCCACGGAACCTGCGCCCGTGGAAATGATCACCTGATAGCTACCTTCGCTGTTTGTGGTCACAGCGCTCAAGACCAGCGAGGCATTGGTGGCGTCCGTGATATTCACGCCGTTAAACTGCCACTGGTAACGCACCCCGGCAAGGCCAATCCCAGTCGCGTTGAACGTCACGTTCGATCCCGGAGGCGCGAGCTGATCGGCCGGCTGCTGCGTGATGAACGGCGTCAAACGGCCTCCGCGCAGCGCCAATTCGTGGTTCGCGCCGGAGCCTATTGCCACGACATTGCTAAGGCCGGTGAGCACATTGGTTTGGCCGAGGGAGTT
>CAIKLQ010000706.1 GCA_903828255.1 uncultured Verrucomicrobiota bacterium | reverse complement strand
GTGCATAGCGCTGATACTCCTCTCATTTTGTTAAGAAATTGATAGGACTTTGGTTTCTGGACGCTTCGCGGTTTAGACGCTCCCAACTCGCTCTCAAACCCTGCGCCACCGCCAGCCGAGGAGCACTGCGCCAAGGCCAAATAAACAAAATGTGCCCGGCTCGGGACTGGGCTGGTTGGAAAACTGGATATCGTCGAATAACCCCCCGCCGCCAAACCTCAACTCACCGGTCTGGCCAGCAAACATGGAAATGTCGCCGGCCATGATGATGCTATTTCCAGAAGTGCCGAACGGAATCAATGGAATTGAATGTCCGGCAAAGGAAGTGCCTAAATACGTATTATCCGCAATCAGAAAAAGCAAGGACTGCGCGCCAGAAGGAATTTGCCCGGTTTGACCGATGGCGGCACTCTTGCCTCCTGTGTCAGAGGTGCTTTTCAAGTACACGGAATAACTGCCTTGGATTGGGGGCTGGAAAAGAGGCGTTAGAGAATCAACAAGAGAAATCGATGGGCCACTAAGGTTTAAGCTATCGTAATCAACTCGATCTCTTGGACTGCCATTGATATATCCGATCCATCCAGGGAGCGCATTGGTAATCGGCACACTAAAGTTGAAATCGGGATTAAGCGGCGGTATTACTGATTCGAAATCAAGGTTGACGAACGTTCCTTGGGCATATCCCTGTCGGTTGCCAACCAATGCCAGGGTGGCGACAACTACGATTCTGATCATATTACTTTTCATCGTTACTCCTTATCTATTGACTAGAGGATCTCCAACGGCTAGAAAAAAGACCGTGTTTCGTGAGTTCCAAGCGGCAATGGCAAAATTCTTCCCTGATCCCCAGAGGCCGAAATACTTGGCAGCATCACTAACCCCAGGGAGCTTGGGTTCATCAACATGACCCACAGCTCCAACGGGAGTATTTGAGTAATTAGTTCCGCCAAAAGCACCTGACGAAAACCACTCAATAAACGTCCCCGGCGAACCCGAAGCCGTAGCCCGTTGACCGTTGAATGACTCGGGCGTTTCGATAATCCACCAACGGTTGGTGCCTATCCACGTCACCTTGCCATTGGTTGGATATTCAGCGGTAAGCGCACTATGAGCGCCCCAACACATATAACCGGCGATGTTGGTTTTGGAAGTCGGATGCGCCAATGGGGGTGGGAGGTTATTGGTATAACGGTCCAGCCCATCAAAAAACAGAATCGCGTTTGTTGGGACGCCGGCGTTTAACAATCCATTTGTGGCTGCGGAAACGACAAATCCGTCTGATGTGAAATTATGGACAATTCCATTTGTGTCGAAAACGCCATTTGTGTAGTTACCGCCATGCCGTATTCCGTCCAGAACGTAGTTTATGTTTGTATTTCCATGATCGCCAAGGGAGTTGGCGCTGATCACGAGCTTGCCGGGTGAATTGTTCGTCCCAAAATATTCGAGTTTATCAATGTAGGCCTTGCAGTCATTGGTCGTACCCATATTCAGGTGCATCACGTAGGGTTGCCAGTTGGCAAACTGCTTGGACAGTGAATAACTGACACTCGGCCGCGCACCCGAATCATCCGTGCTTCCAGGCGGCGGCGGCCGGTTCGTGTTCACGCGAGTCGGAATGTCCAAAAACAAAATCACATACTGCGGTCGTATGGTTGGATTATTGGTCAGCCAATGCTCTATCTGCGGGACAAAAATGTTGGTGTATTCACTCGGCAAAAAGGACTCGGTGTTGGTGCAGCCAATCGGGAGGACATTTGCATCGCTCACCAGCGGACGATGCTGCATGTAATACGACCAAACGTTGGAGCTATCCAGCGAGTTCGTGTTGTAAATCAGCAGCAAGTCCTTGGTCACGTCCACCGCGTATTGCACCGAAGGCGAAAACACCGCCGCCAGCGTATGGTTGCCGCCAGCGGCAATGAGCTTCACGGGGGGCAGATTCGTGAACACATTCGTTTGGCCGCTGCCGTTGCTGCCCCAAGCTACAACCGTTCCATCGTTCTTCAGGGCGACACTGTGCGCCCGACCGGCAGCGATGGCCAGCACGTTGCTCAAACCGGTCGGCACATTGGTTTGGTTTGAAGTGTTCAAGCCCCAGGCGATCACAGTTCCGTTTGACTTCAACGCCAGGCTGTGGCCTCCAACCGCCGTGATTGCCACGACATTTGTGGCGCTCGCCGGCACATTGGTCCGTCCGTCGGCGTTGTCTCCCCAGGCCACCACCGTTCCATTGCTGCGTAGCGCCACGCTGAAGTTTGTCCCGCAGGCGATCGCGATGGCGTTGGTCAGATCGGCAGGAAGCGGCCCAAATGTTGCGCCCCAATTCGTGACCGTTCCGTTGCTCCGCAGCGCGAGGCTCTGGTTCCCGGCGGCCGCAACGGCGATCACGTTCGTCAAACCGCTAGGCAGGTTTGATTGTCCAACGTCGTTGGTGCCCCATGCGACCACCGTGCCATCGTCCCGCAGCGCCAGCGTATGCCGGGCGCCTGCCGCTACCGTGAGCGCGTTGGTCAAATTGGCCGGGATGGCCGCCCAGTTAGCGCCCCATTGCACCACCGTACCGTCTTCCCGCACGGCTACGGAATGCGCGGCACCCGCCGCCACGGCCAGTGTGTTCGTCAAATCCGCCGGTCGTTCCAACTGGCCGGACTCGTTTGCGCCCCAAGCCGCCACGGTGCCCGGAAACAACGCGCGAATCCCCCACACGCCGACATTCGTAGAACCTGCGGCGTTCGCTATAACGACGGCGTAAGAGCCTTCGTAGTTTGGGTTCGGGAAGATAGAATAGTTGGAAGCAGTGTACCCAGGAAGGTTTGTGCCGTTCAATTGCCATTGATAACTGATCGGATAAATCGCTTGTCCGGCGTTGGTCGCCCCGACGCTCCAGGTGACGGCGTTGGTAATCCAGTTCGTAATCGTCAAACCCGGGGATACGGAAATGATGTGCGGCGGGCGCACCAAAGTGAAAATGGCCACGGAACTGGTCACACAGCCCGCGCCCGTGCAGAGGATCACCCGGTAGTTGCCTTCTTGGTTCGTGCTCACGCCGCTTAAGAGCAACGCAGCGTTGGTGGCTCCCGTAATGTTCACGCCGTTAAACTGCCACTGATAATGCACCCCGGCCAAGCCAATTCCATAGGCGTTGAACGTCACGTTCGATCCCGCAGGCGCGAGCTGATCGGCCGGCTGCTGCGTGATGAACGGCGTCAAACGGCCTCCGCGCAGCGCCAATTCGTGGTTCGCGCCGGAGCCTATTGCCACGACATTGCTAAGGCCGGTGAGCACATTGGTTTGGCCGAGGGAGTT
>CAIKLQ010000705.1 GCA_903828255.1 uncultured Verrucomicrobiota bacterium | reverse complement strand
GCCGAAAATGTGCTGGCCTTGCGCTGCATTCACGCCAGTCGTCGGCTGGATCAGTTCTGGAAAGCACGGCTCAACACCCACGCCGCACGCAACGATTGTCTGTCGCTCGCAGCTTAGCCGTAGAATCCTGTCGCGCACCCCTCTTGTCCTCATGTTACAAACAAAAAGACACCGCTTGCAGGCCGCAGAATCAGACCCAACGAACACTGCCCCGGATGCCGGGGCCACCACCACGAATGAACCGCTCTGGTTGCGCCCGCTCGTGGTGAAAATCATCGGCGAGGTAAAAACCAACCCTCCCGCGCCGACGCCCTTCGGCGACTTCCCTGCGCTGGTTCGCCATTTCCCGATGTATGGGGAACGCACGCTCCGCAAGTTGGTGAAGGACAAGGTTTTTCCCGTCTGTCGCCCGCCGGGTTCAAGAAAACTGGCCTTCCACATCCCATCTTGCGAATCGGCGCTATTGCGGTTCTCTCGTGGCGGCATCGAGTAAGAAATGCGCTGCATGAAAATGCCGCGCACGGTCTCGACAACCGCCGCGGCAAAACCAAAACGAATATGGACATCCGGCAGGCGATTGACGACCTGATCACCAGCAAGACGAGCGGCAACAAACGGCCCGCCTACGTCACCAACCTGCGGCAAGTCCTGGACGCTTGGTCCCGCGGTCAAGATCACCGGTCGCTGGCGTCAATCACGTTGGATGAAATCGAAAGCCATGTTGCGAGCCGTGCCGCCGTGGGGACTCGCCTGTCCGCCATCAATCGCCTCTCCACTCTGTTCTCGTTCGCCGTGCGTAAGGGCTGGCTCGCGGTCAATTCGTGCGAACGCATTGAGCGGCCCACCATCGAAGCCAAGTTGCCCGCCATCTTGAGCAACGCCGACGCCGCGAAGATGGTGGCGTGTATCCGCGTGAAACTGCCCCGGTTCGTGCCGTGGTTCGCGCTCTCATTGTTCGGGGGACTGCGGCCCAAGGAAGCCGACCAGATTTCATGGGACGCCATGAACCTCGACAACGGCAGTGTCTTGATTGACCCGGGCATCACAAAAGTCCGCAACGCCCGCACGGTGCATCTTGAACGCGTCGCCGTGGCGTGGCTGAAACTTGGAGGCGACTTGCCCACCCCGAAAGCCTCGCGTCGGCGTGCGGCCCGGACGGTGCGGGATTTCATGGGCTGGCAGGACTGGCCCAAAGATGTTTTGCGGCACACTGCCGCGTCACATTGGATTGCGCTGAAAAAGAGTTACGGAGCGGTCGCGCTCGAAATGGGCAACAGCGAGCAAATTCTCCGCAAGCACTACCGGGCCGAGGTGTCCGACGATGTTTGCCAAGTGTCTTGAAACCTGACGCCCGCCAACCTGAAAACGCAAGGAGCGAAATGAAATCCCTCATAGCCCGATTCTTAGCCGCCGAAACATGGCAGGAACGCGCCGCCATCGCCGCCGCCGAACACCCCGTGACGCGGTTCAACCCGTTCTTTGAACGAGCCGACCGTGCGATGCTGTTCGCCAAGCAGGGCAACACCGGTAACGCGCAACGCGAAGCCATGATGCTTGGCGCGACCCTCGCCGGGTGGATCAGCAAGCGTGACGTGCCGAGCTTGGATGACATGGCCCGTGCCCTCGCCGCGTGGAAACGGCATGTTCCCAAACCGGATTACATCTTGATGACCCTCGCCAGCATGGCCGGAATGTTCCCGCCCGGTTGGTCCAAAAAGTGGAAGATCAAGAGCCCCAAGATCCGCAGGACCACGAAAGACGCCCTCAGCTACGCGGACATCATCAAGAACATCGAACTGTAAACGGCGGTCCAAAAGTGCGGCACCTGGACGAAAGTAGATCGCGGTTCGGAGGGCAGGTCAAGTCCGGGTGGTGGGATTTTTCTTGGCGAGCTAAAGCGAGCCGGGGGGCGAGCGGCGAGCCCCCAGCTCGCGCCCCCCCGGCGGCCGAACTGGCCCAGGATTTCCGCCGCCGGGCTTACGCGGGTTTGAGGCGCTTCTTGGCGTCTTGCAACCGATAGCTCGTCCCGTTGGCTTCCAAGATATGCACCCGGTGCGTCAAGCGGTCCAGCAAGGCCCTGGCCGTCCAGCGAAAACACCGTCCGCCGCCAGTCTTCCCGCGGCAAGAGAAACTGTGCAATGGCATCCCGGGTCAGCGCCCCCACCGCCACCGCCTTTTCCACCGCGGCGCGTAAATCGGGTAGCGAGTGTTTCTCCAACAGGCGCAGCACCCGAATGCACTCCCGCGTCCCTTCCCCCTCCCACGGCGCTTCCAAGCGCCGGCGTAACAACCCGAAGCTCTCCGGCAACGTCCAGCCCGCCAGCGGCCGCGCATGATCCAGCGCCCCCGGTTTACGTTCCAGCAACGCCAGATAATGCCCCGGCTCAAAGCGTACCTGCT
>CAIKLQ010000704.1 GCA_903828255.1 uncultured Verrucomicrobiota bacterium | reverse complement strand
GTGTGGCCTAACCTTGACTCCTGTCGGACACCCCTTTATCACTCCCCCAGAGCGTCGCTTCGCTCCGACCACTGTCCGACAGCCCCGGAATGGTGTCCGATATGAATTGGAACAGGTGTCCGACATCATCGGAATCCGCAATAACTGGGCCAGCATGCAAACCCAGCATGTGTACCCGTACTCCAGCGGCCTCCATCTTCTGCTGGGAGTTGATACCAAAGACCACACTGCAAAGTACCTCGGTCGCGACTGGGCGGCGTTCATGCTTGGAAAACCACTTGCAAGCCCCCCCGTCGCTCCGATGAAAATTCGAGACGCCTGGTACGCCGGCGCTCGTAAAGCCTACCAAGAGAGCCGTAACCCCTACGAAGTCAGCCCGATGAAATTTGCGGTCGCTGGCGACACCGCTTGCTTCGACGACTTCCTTCAGAGGAAAACCAACACCGTGCTATCGGGAACATGGAAGATAGACCCTCCAACCCAGGTGTATCCGCCATGAAAGCCGCCGCTGCTTTAATCTTGCTCGGAGCGGTTTGTGCCAGTGGCTCGCCCGATGACCTCCAGCCTCCAATATCCGGAATCCACTTCCAGCGCACCAACCTTGTGGTGCGCTGGAATGGTTCAAAGCACCCGTGGCCAAAGGCCCTGTGGGTCTATCGCGTCACTCCCACACGGTTTTCCCCAACCACGATCTCAAACTTGATGGTTATATGTTCGGTCAAAGAAACGGACAAAACGGATTACGGAACGAACGGCATGGTTTTCTCCCCGGCGGACGGCCCTCGGAACTTGCGAATCTCCTTTCCTGAAGGATCGATCGAGTATTGGTCCACCCATAGCTACGGGCCAAGCAATCTCGCGACCAAAGTGCCGGGGAGGGATCAACTGTTCAGCTTAACCGAAGCGCTCCTGAAAAAACTCGGCATCAGCATTTCCGATATCGCCAAAGCAAATAGAACCGGCAAGCCGAAGATGTCCATTTTTGAATCTCCAGTACATTACTTCCTAGATCATACCGTGGTCACCAATGTCGAGTCGCGTTCAGTTCGTCTTAACCGCGCACTTGACGGAGTGGAGTTTGGAGGAGACGGTGGCAACTGTGAAATCGAATTCGGCGCGCATGGGCAAGTCACAAAGCTCTCGCTATCTTGGCGCAATGTCGAACGCGAAAAGTCGTATCGGACTGTCCCTCCAAGAACCATTATCAAGCGGCTGCGCGAGGGCAAAGCAGTCCACGCACCGGTGATGGACGAGTTCGGAAACGATATAACTATTGACTGGTCCAGGGTCTGCAACCTGACTGTCAAAAGGGCTCAAGCATACTACTGGGGCAAGGTCTATCCCGTCGGGGTCAGTCCGGTTTTCCCGAGCCGGCTCATTCCCTATGCAATTCTTCTTGCAAAAGTTGACACAGGCACGAGCACGTTTGATGTCGCAATACAGTGCCCGATCTTTGAGGAAGAACATGCGAGTCCCGGCAAGAAATGAAGAACTGATCGGCGATGGGAAGGCCGCTTACGCAATCGGAACAAACCCGGTCGACGCAAAAATATTCACTGTCGCTTCTGGCACGCCGCTCTATCTTGGCCAACTAGCCAAAGAACCGCAGCTGTTGGTCTATCCATTTGCGGAAGTTGGAAGCGTCCTGGACGTTGGATGATTGGTGCGAAAGGGAATGGGGAGAAATTCAGAGCGCAAGATGCACCCAACATTGCTGGCGGTGGATTTCCGTCCGCCGTCGGTCCGCCACCAATCAACTACCGCTGGCTCAAGAATGGGAATCCCCTTTGGGACGGCGGCAACCTCGCTGGCGCCGGCTCGCCCACGTTCATCCTGAGCAATGCCTCCGGTAGCGTGACCAGTCAGATCGCCGTACTGTCCGTCGTGGACCCACTCCTCACCAATCAACCAAGGAGCCAAGCGACCAGCGCGGGGCAGACGATCACTGCTAGCATCGGGGACCTCGTGACGGTCTTGGTGACGAACACCATTCCGGTGTTTGAAACGAACCTGATGCCCGTGGCGATCACGAACTTCGTCGCCAAGCCGGGTGTGCTGGCGACGATCGAGGCGACGGGCGGCGTGGTGAACACGTTCCTGCCCGGCGTGGGCAGCATCCTCGCGCTGGCGCTGGGCGGGCTTTACCACGGCTATCGGCAAGTTCGCAACCGCAAGGTCAACGCCGCGCTGGTGCAAGGCGTCGAGACAGCGCGAGCGATTCTGGAAACCACGCCCCAAGGCCAGACGGCCGATGCGCAGTTCGTGAAGTGGCTGAAGGAACACCAGAAAGAGGCGGGCGTGTTCACGACCGTCGCCGCCCTGGTGGAGAACCTCACGGACAATGAGGCTGCCAAGCTGACGGCGCAGGAGATTGCCGAGCGCGTGAGGCAGGCACAGCAAGGCTCTGCGAGGCCAGCAGCGGCGGCATCAACGTGAAAAGGGCAGTTGGGCAAAAGAGAAAGCGCTTATGAGCAACGATCCGATGCAAGCGGCGATGGCGACCTGGGCCGCGAAAGATTTGCCGGCTCGATTGGACGTGGCGGAAACCGCAAAGCTGCTCGGTTTCGCGCAGCATGACATTCAAGTCTTGATGGCCGCGGGCAAGCTGACACCGCTCGGGGATCCGGCTCCCAATGCGCCGAAATGGTTTGCCGCCGTCGAAATGATCCGGCTGGCCACGGATCCAGAGTGGCTGAACAAGGCCACCAAGGAGCTTTCCAAATACTGGCGGCACAAGCGGGAGCGAGGGAATAGTCCTGCGCCTTTGCCACGCGCGGCCCTGGAGCAAGTGCCATGATTCACCCACGCGGAAGCAATACATCTCGCCGGGGTCCATTCCAGTAGCGGTGCGACTGGATTTCGCGTCGACATGGAATTGCATCCAAGGGCCGGTGGCACCCTCCGCACATTCACCGGTGTAAGCGTTGCTCCCATACACTGGGTGCGCGTTCGTGAATCAACGGCTGGCATCTGCCCCAGGCGGCAAAGAAACCAGTATATCAATTCTCGGCGGGTCACGCCAGATATCCGTGATGGCGTGGACGCCATCATGCGCAACAAATGCGCCCACCGGCCGGAGAAGCTTCTCGACTGGCAGGGCGCGAGTCACGCCGAACGCGCGCCGCATCGGGAAAAGTAACCACCGACATCACCAACGCCGCCACCGGTATGAACAAGCCGAGCTGTAGGACCTGCCGATGCTGGCAAAAACCACAAATCAATGTTTGCTCCCCTTTCCTGCACTCACAGTCCCGTCGCAGTAAAGGACATTGTTGTCTATCGGACAGACGACCAGAATTTCGCGCCGACTCTGTTCACCGAGATTGCTACCAGAGCGTATCTGGTATGTCAGGTTGGATGGCCGAAGATTCTCGAATCCAAGGGCGCCCCACGTTGAGCGGTCGTCGGGGCAAACCAGAATCATCGGTGTATTCAATTCGTTGGACATAACCTGAAGATGCAGCGCTGCATTACGATCAAAACCGTTCTCTCCAACGGCACAGAATTCCAGCGTCCCCCCGGCGTTTGTGCTGACGTTGAACGGAAACTGGTCATCGTGATCAAGCGCCCATTGGTGGAAGGCCAGGCCAACTTGTTTCAGGTTGTTGAGGCAGCTTATTCGTTGAGCCCGAGCATCGGAATTGTGATTGCGATCAGAATCAAACACCCAGACCATGGCAAGTGCACCAATCAGCACGACCATCACCACGACGCCAGTTTTGATCAAAGCCTGGAAGAAATCAGAGCGCATTGGCTTTGGTGGGAAATTCAAAAAAATGGGTCGCGAACGTAACTTACCAGCTTGCCATTCGATCCAAAAACCATAGAAATCTTGTTGTTCAGAGCATTGCCCGGGTCCGCGCCAGCCGGCAAGATGCTTACGAAAGCCCCGCCGTTAAGCGCACAGGCAGCAGCGGTGGGTTTAATGATAACTTCGTTCGGCTTGAATTCGACACCTGAATCCGCCGTCACCATGCGGATGATTTCCTCCCGAGCGACAGGGACTGTCAGGTCTGGAACGAAGCCGTTGCCAGGAAGGTTGTTCAAATCCCGTGCCCCTTTACGGGTCATTAGGTAAGAAATCTTTAGTCCTAATTTGGGAGAGTCTTGAACGGTGAAAGTGGTGTCACCAATCATGAAGGTGTACATATAGTCGCCAAGGCAGGAGTGAAATTTGTCGAGCGTAAAGTCATCAAGTTCAAAGGGAACCCGGTCGGCATAAGCTTGAAACCATTTTTCAACCGCCGGCTTGTATTTCTCCTTGAAATCTTTCGCGAGTTTTGCCTTTTCTTCGGCCGTCATGTCGGCCGCCTTTTTCGCAAACCTCTGCGACGACCCCGAAGAATTTGCAGCAATGGGGGCCTTCGTTGGTAACTTTTCGTCCGGGGCGGCAGGCACCGCTTCGGCAGCCTCGTACTGAAGCAGTGGGACGGGCTTGTCATCTTCCTTTGTCGGCCTATTTGCCAAGAGAAACAAAAGAGTAGCAAGCGCCACAACACTCATTAGCGCCAAGGTTCCGCCCCGAACTTTGCTCATAATGTCAGCGATCAATCACTAATTGTGTTTCACATGGGTTTCGTCGAGCAGCATCAATTCATCGTCATAAACGCTCGCATAAATCATACTTGGGTAGCCATACAACCTTGGCTGCGCTTGGCCGTTGGGATTCATCTCGGGATACTGCCCAAGCAATGCCCTGACTGCCCACTCAAACGCATAGGTCGGGTCGCAACCACCGGGCCACTGAAATTGTCCACAAACCCATGCTTGATCAAGAAACGCTGCGGCTTTGGCGGTCGTTACGGTTTGACCACTCGTAACCCACGCCTGTTCAACTTTGCCCCCGAAAAAAAGACCGCAGTTTTTCCGCATGTACGATCGGGCTTGTAACCCCATCGGCCTCATTCCACAAGCTTGGCCGAAACCTAATTCGCCAGTTTCCGAGTTGTCGGGGCCGCTCCAACAACTCCAAATCGCGGCTTTCCTCAGCCTCCAATATGGCCCGTAATTCTTGAGCCACCCCATCAAATCCCATGTGGTAAAACGATTCAGAAAATATGTGCCGCCCCCAATTTGATAACCGTTCCCGTGGGCTTGTGCCAATGTGAAGTCAGAATAAATCGAATTTGACAATGCGGGTTGGAGGAAAGCCGCCCACTCGACGTTCGACAAGTCCTGCGCGATGCAGTCAGAATGATTGCGATTTGTTCCCACCTGACTCGTGGTGTACTGGGTGAGTGACGTCGGTTTGTACAGGTCTTTGTAAAGGGTCTTCAGCGCGCCCTTTATCCAGGTGTTCGCCTGGTCGTTCAGATAAATATTTCCTGGACCGTATGTCAGGTCGAACGGGTCTTCCTCTTGGTACGTCAAGTAGCACCCGGCTCCTGTCCGCACACCTTCCCGGTCAATCTTGTTTGTGATGTCGAGCGTGGTCGGGTCGTATGCTACGAAGTGGACTCCGTATGTATCGTTCGTGTAAGGCGTGACGTGATCCGCCAGAGTGAAATTCCAAGGTATAGCGATGGTGGTGGCGAATGGAACATATCCGCCAAAACTCGCAAGGGTCTGATTGTTCGCCGGGTTAAAAATCCTCGCCTCGACCTGCTGCGCTTTGTCAATGACGTAAAGAACGTAGTTTGTCCCTAGGGTGCGCGACAGGATTCTACGGCTAAGCTGCGAGCGACAGACAATCGTTGCGTGCGGCGTGGGTGTTGAGCCGTGCTTTCCAGAACTGATCCAGCCGACGACTGGCGTGAATGCAGCGCAAGGCCAGCACATTTTCGGC
>CAIKLQ010000703.1 GCA_903828255.1 uncultured Verrucomicrobiota bacterium | reverse complement strand
GCGCGCCTGCAATTGACCTTCACGACACAACCGGGCGGCGGGACGGGCGGCACCGCATGGTCGCAGCAACCCGTGGTCAGGTTGGAGGATGAGTCAGGCAATCCTGTGCTGGGCCTCGCGCAGAATGTGACGCTAACCATCCAGAATAATGCGGGGCCGGGGGGGACGATCAGCGGGACCGTCACGATGGCCGTGGACACGGCCACCGGCTTGGCGACCTTTAGCGGGTTGAGCATTGACAAGATCGGCTCCCGCTACACGCTCACGGCCACGGGCAGCACGGTGAACACCAGCCCCGGCGTGCTGATCAGCAGCGCGTTTGCCGTGACCGTTGGCTCCGCGAGTGCCTATCGGATTACGGATGCCGCGGGCGAGACCCCGACGGCGGGAGTCGGCGACCAACTAGCCATCACCTTGGTGGACGCCGGTGGTAATACGGTGGGGTACAGCGGGACCAAGACCCTGACCTTCAGCGGGCTTTCCACCGCTGGCGATGGTACGCACCCGACGGTAACGGACCAGAACGGCGGCGCAACCAACTTGGGCAGTTCGGAGACGATCGCCTTTGTCAACGGGGGGTGTTCGTCGGCCAACGGGGCCGCAGTGTTGAAGGCCTACAAAGCGGAGGGAACAGTCACTTTGAATGTCTCGGACCCCGGCGGAATATCGAGCACTTCGCCGGGCGGCGCGGGGGCGAGTTTGACCATTGCGAACGTCAGCCCGGTGGCCAACCCATTCACTTACGCCCGGAACGCCAGCGCGGGTTTCCGACTCAGCGCGACCACTCTGTTGACCCATGCCGGCGACGCCAACCACGATTCGATCACCCTCGCCAGTGTCACAACGCCGAGCTTCAACGGAGCAACCGTAAGGCTTTATTCCGGGTTTGTTATCTATACGCCGCCCATTTCCGCCTCGTCCAACGCCACCGACCACTTTGATTATACGGTGAGCGATGGCATTGCGACCGCTACCGCCACCATCACGATCACCACGACCACCACCTACGGTACGGCCGTCGGCATCACGAACGGCGTCGCCGGCGTGACCGTCACCTTTGCCGGCATCCCGGGTTTCAACTATGTGATTGAACGCGCGCCCGATGTCAACGAAGGGCCGTGGACGACCTTACTAAACACAAACGCGCCTGCCAACGGCCTCTTCTCCTACACGGATACCGACCCGCCGAGTCCGACGGGGTATTACCGGACCCGAACTCCGTGACCCGCAAACCCGAACCGATCAAAAATATATCATGAAAACCCAATCTGAACCAATTGTGCCCCCCCAGCGGGAGCCGGCCTGGCGGCGACCGCGCCCCGGTTTCCGGCCCGCCGTTTGGCTGGTGACAGCCACCTGCGTTTGGCTTGCCCTCGCAGCGCGCCCGGCGGCGGCGGCGCTGTCCGGGAGCGGGTCGTTCGGGAGTGGGGATATCAATACGATTATCCCGGATGGCAACGTGAACGGCAGCAGCAGCATTATCAATGTCAGCGGCTTGCAAAGCTCCCTTTCCACCGTTAGCATCAACTTGAATGTCAGCGGCGGGGTAAACAGCGATCTCTATGCCTATTTGACCGGTCCCGGGGGGCAGAACATTGTCCTGTTGAACCGCATCGGCATCACTGGCGACAATCCGCTGGGTAACTCCGGCGCCGGCTTTAACATCACGATTGCCAATGGCGGCACGGACATCCACGGCAACACTGGCAACTCTTTTTTCACCGGCACCTATGGGGCCGATCGGCGGGACCGCAACCCGGTGAATTTCACATACGGAAGCCAGAATCAGAGCGATTTAAACTCAACCTTCGGCAACTCGAATCCGAATGGAAACTGGACTCTCTTCTTTTCGGACGGGGTCCTCAATGATAACACCACTCATAGCACCTTGGTGAATTGGAGTTTGGATGTCACCGCCGTGCCCGAGCCGATCAATGTCGCCTTGGGCGTCTTCGGGGGCTTGTTTGCCGCGTTCACGGTTGGTCGTCGGATGGGCGGCAAAAACCGCCGCCAGCTCCACTCGCTGATTCCTCGCCCCCCAGCGTGAGCAGGCCAGCAAGCCCCGAAACCCAACTCTCCCGCACCGGCCAAAGCCCCATGCAAACGGTGCAGACCTAAAACTCTTACGACGGAGTTAACGGACCTTCGGATTCAGCTACCCATTTCAAATTCCAGCACCCAATTTTTCAGGTTCATGAACAGCCTTCCGCAATCCCTGCCTACGGCGGATCAGAACGGACCGATTATATGCCGTTTTGACTTTGGTGCTCCTACCTCACAGGATTTCCGCATGAATATATCTGACCTTTCGGCCGCTCAATTGAGCCAAGCCGCCAACATCAAAACACAAATCGAGAAGTTGTAAGCCGACCTTGCGAGTGTCTTGGGAACGGGTACGCCCGCGGCAACCGCTCCGTCACCCGTAGTCGCTTCCACGGCGCCGATGAAACGGGTGGTGAGTGCGGCCACCCGAGCCAAGATGGCGGGCCGCGTTGGAGAAGAAGGGCTTGGCGTCCGGTTGTGCCTTGGGCACGAGCAGAGTGGCGGCCTGAAGCGCGGCGGCGGGCGAGTTGATGTCGGCCGCCATGTCCCACGCGACGCACCGGGCATCCAGCGGATGAAACGTCGCGATGGGATAACGCAAGCCCAGGCCGCCGCGCAGCGGGAGGATCTCCTGCTGGGCGTCATAAATCAGGGCGCGCTGATCCAGGCCCTTGCCGATGCGGGGGAGCACCGAATGCATGAGCAGCCGTTGCAACAGCGTTTTGCCGCTGCCCGTGGCCCCGAGGATGGCGAAATGGCCGTATGCGACGCGCTGGGGTAGCAGGTCCTGGCCGAGCCGGATGGCTTGGTTCGGCGACGTATCGGCCAGCGCCGGCTGCACCTGTTGAGCGGTTCGCAGCGAACGCCCGCGCAGGTGGCGAAACGAAACTTGATTTCGCCGCCGGCGCAAGAATCGAAATACGCATGCGGCGACGACAACCCCGAGTAGCAGGGCCGGGGTGGCGATGGCGATCCGAGGCCGCAAGCAACGGGTCACCTTGGTCACAACCTTGCTGGATCCAGTCGCTTACCCGGCGGAGAAATTGATTGTCTTGTATGCCCGGCGCTGGAACTTGGAACTGGCGCTGCGGCACCTCAAGACCACGATGGGGATGGAAGCGTTGCGCTGCCAGAGCCCCGACATGGTCGAAAAATAACTCCTGGCGTACCTGGGCGCCGACAATTTGGTGCGTTGTTTAATGGCCGCGGCCGTGGCGGGGGCCGGAGTCGAGATGGAACGAGTCAGTTTCAAAGGAACGGTGGACGCCGTCCGGCAATACACTGCGGCCATCGCCGGGGCGCGGAGCCAGCGCAAGCGCAAGCAACTCTGGGATGATTTAGTGACCAATATCGTCCGGGATGTGGTGCCCTTGCGCCCAGGGCGAAAGGAACCCCGCGCGGTCAAGCGCCGCCCCAAGCCCTATCCGCTGTTGAACAAACCCCGTCATCAGTACAAAGAAACCCCACATCGGAGTCGCTATCGCAAAGATCAAACACGCAAAAACTCGAGGCCTTAACTAACTATCATTCAGGTCTGACCACGTTGCGGATGCAGAACCATTGGATTTCATTCGCTCGCCCATTATCGACCCAAGAATGACACGCGACGCTGCTCCAAGCCAACGTGAGCAATAACGCCCGCGCTCATTTCGGCTCGTGCTGAAGCCGGATCAGTCCGAAGAAAGTGTAGGGATCAACCACCGCGACCCGGGCTTCGGGATATTTCTCCGCCAGGATTTGCGAAACCTGAGCGTACCAGGACGGCGGTTTAAGAATACTGCGCGCCCACAGAAAACGGGCTTCCGTTTGGACCTTGGCCGCCAGTTTAACAATGACTTCCGCCGCCGCCTCGGCCGAGTCCGGCAGGTCGCGCTCCGGACAGGTAGGAACGCCAGCGATGAGGCGTGGCCCTTTCTCGAAATGCGTGCCGCAGCCGTCGGGACTGAAACGGCGATAGGCTGCGAATTCGCGATCCGTGGAAGCGCCGCTGGCCCCGTCCAGCACGAAACCGGTGATCGTCATGTCCCAGCGCTGGAAGGCCCGCGCGCAGTGTTGGGTCCAAAACTCCAGCCCGGTCGGCAACTGTGAGTCCGGGCGGATCGTGAGTCCGAGTGGATTCAGATAGCCAGCGCCGGAATCGCCCGCGATGAAGAAATCGTTCGTCGTGGCATGACGGTAGGCATACGCGAGCACCTGCGGCGCACGGTCGGCCAGATTCGGATCGAACGCCCAGCCGAGCGGAACGCGGCCGCGTTGCGGATCGTTGAAATACGCCGGCACGGCTTTGTAGAGCCACGAGGGCGCGTCGTAATCCCCGACGTAATGCCCGACGAATAACTTGGCGGCGAGCTTCTCTCCGTTGCCCACGAACCCTGCGGCCTGCCAGTCCCGGCGCGTGGGTTTCGGATTCGGCTGCGGGTAGCGGGTCTTGAGCGGGTAGTGCGCGAAGAACGAAGCGTTCGCCATCGCGCCCGGCCCGGCGGCGTCGGCCTCGTGATAGGCGTTGAACTGCGAGATGATGCGGGTGAACTCCCATTCCGTGGGCACGCCATCGTGTTTCCCGGCGCCGCCGTGCGTGGTGTATTTGTAGGGCCAGGGCGGAAAGCCGCCAATCTTGATCACGCTGCGCGGCGCGTGGTCATGCAGGGCCCGCAACAGCTCCAGCAGGGTTTGTTTGTCGAGCCCCACGGTTTGCTGCGGGTCGTCCACGGGCGGTTCGTCACCCCACGGCGAAAGATCGAAGAAAAACGCGCGCCGGGCGATGAAGTAGTCGTGATTCGACAACGTGTGCAAATCCGGCGGACCATTCTGCGGGCGCTGCAACCAGAAGGCGTCGAGATAATACGCCGCGAACCGCGCATCGCATTTGCCGGAGTCGAGGAAGTGGCGCCGTGCCCAGCGATACGCGTCCACTTTGGCGCTGGCCGAAGTCGGCTGATTGGAATCGGGAATCGTGCCCCGGCCCGTGAACTTGGACGTGCCATCCGGATTCACGAGCCACAGCCGGACGGGCAAAGCCAGACGGCGCGTGAGCAAAGCAAACACGGAGTTTGTGTCGGTGCTGAAACGCACGGGCAACAAGTCGTCGCACCCGGCGGCAGTGGAAGCTAGGCATGCCGTCGCTGGCACGGCGGGGTCATAAACCACCAAGCCTTTGATCTGTTTGCGGAAGACGCCCACGGCCTGTTCGAGCGACGTGAGCGGAACAACTTTGGTCTGACGCAACCAACCGTCCTCCCCGCGCAACCAGTCGAGCCAGAACTGATCGGCTTCCACGCCGAACTCAGCGCAGTAGAGCAAATAGAAATGCGGCGACTTGCGATTGACGATGCCTTGAAGCGCCGACAGCGCGTGCATCGTATCCCACGCTTCCACGGCTTTGGCCGGCTGGCTTAGGTCCAGGTTTTTGAAGGGGCGGGCGTCGAGCACGTGAACCGTCCGTGGCGCCGCCGCGCTGCAAACGCAAACGGTCCAAGCTAACAACACCCAGACGCTGGTCCAAACTCGTGCCGGTTGGCGGAGATTTCGGTTTCTCATATTTAAGAAGGAAGACAAATTGTCAGTTCATGGGTCAAGCCGCCAGCTTTCACTGTTCCACCGACGGCCCGCGGGTGTGAGCAAACGCGGGTGGGGGGCGGGTATAGCTACGGCAGTGTCCTGAAATCCTGTGTTGTCTCCAACAATTTACGCACCGGCTACAATGCAAATGGCGGCGGGGTGGCCTTGGTCGGAGGCACCCTGCGCAACAGTCGCGTGGCGGGGAATTCCGCCGTCGCCCTGGAATACGCCCCGGGCGGTGGGGGCGACGGTTCCGGCAAGCACGAAGTAGATCTGGTCCTTGCCGCCCCACTGAAAATCGGACCCGAGCAGATCGCCCATCGCACTGGGATCATCCCACTGGCGAGGACCCCGCCATGCGCTGCTGGGAGCGATGAGCCGGTAGGCGGTCGAAACCAGGAGCCGCCGCGCCCAGTCTCGAAAGTTGGGTTAATACGTTGCCGGGCAAATCCGGAAACTCTGCCAGTCTTGGTTAACCGGACAGTCTGTGGCACATTGCTGCCGCCCGAAAGAAATTCGGCAGTCCATGACAAGCGATGGCACATGCGGGTGTAGCTTTCGAAAGCTGGTGGAACCAGTCCCCGTGGCGCGAGCGGCGACTTGGGCTCTGGTTTGCATCGCCCTTCTGGCTTCTCCTGGCCAGAGCGCGGGTCAGGTGGTTAACATCGTTGATCCGAACCTCGAACAAGCGATCCGTGAGGCGGTGGCCAAACCCGACGGTGATTTGACCGAAGCTGATTTGCAGCAGTTGGTCGTGCTGAATGCCTCGCAGCGCAACATCACGACTCTGGACGGATTCACGACCGCGACCAACCTGTCCCATCTCGACCTGAGTTACAACGCCCTCTCCACGGCGACTTTGACGCCCGGTTTCCCGCGGCTTGGGCGCGTTGAGTTGCAGGGCAACGGGTTGACCAATCTCGTGGTGCCCGGCCTCCTCCCAAGCCTTTGGCAACTGGCGCTCTCGGAAAACCTGCTCACGGACGCGGACTTCCTGACCCAGATGCCGCAACTGGCCTATCTCGAACTGGACTACAACGAGTTTTCGGCCTTCGATCCGGGCCTGGAATTGAACCACCTCATTTGGTTGAACCTGGCTTTCAATCGGATCCAAGACCTGAATTTTCTCACGCGCCTGCCGCGCCTGGCGAATTTGTTTCTGGATGACAACGGTCTGACGAACGTCGCGTTGCCGGGGGTGCTGACGAATATCAACTGGTTGACGCTGGACGTGAACCGGATTGCAGACCTGACGTTTCTGACACTCTTGCCAAAACTCACGATGCTGGAGTTGGCCTCCAACTTCGCCGAGCGCTACGTGTTTCCGCCGGGCTTGGCGACGCTCCAGTATCTCAACCTCGGTGAGAACCGGTTGACCAACGTAGCATTCGCCCCCGACCTGACGAATCTGACGACGCTGTATCTGGACGACAATCGGTTCACGGAACTGCCCAACATCCTCCCGCTCTACTCGCTCCAAGTTTTGGATTTGGACATCAATCAGTTCGCGCAGATCGTGATCCCATATTCCTTGACCAATCTGACGCGGCTCGAAGTCGGCTTCAATCCGTTGGAACAACTCATCATGCCAGAGGCCCTCACGACCAACCTCGCGAGCCTGGCGAATGATTTGGCGAATCGCGGCGTGATGGTGCTGACTTATCCCTTCCCGCCACGTTTGACCCACGCGCTGCGGACGGTGCATGGGCGGTTCGAGTTTGAGCTTCACGGCCCACCCGGGACTTACGACCTCTTGCGCTCGACCAGCCTGACTTCCTGGACGCTCGACGGTCACGCCACGAACCTGACGGTCTCCATCGGCTACACGAATTCAGTTTCCCCCCAAACCGGCGGCGCGTTTTTCCGAGCGCGACTTTGGTGAATCATGACGGCCTTGTCCTTCATGCGGATGCGGCGACTGGCTCGCGGCGGCTTCACGCTGGTGGAATTGCTGGTGGTGATTGGCATCATCAGCGTGCTGGCGGCGCTGTTGCTGCCGGCGTTGGTTGGCGCGAAGGAGCGCGCCCGGCGCACGCGTTGCCGAAACAACATCCGGCAACTCCTCATCGGCGCGCACCTCTATGCCGGCGACAACCAGGAGCGCCTGCCGTCGGGCAAATCGGAATTTTCCGACGGGGTGGATTCCCATATCCCCCTCATCTCGCGGCAGACGCGATCCAATCTGACAACCTACGCCGGCAGGGCGCAGCTTTTGGAATGTCCGGGTTTGGGCAAGCCCTTCGGGCAGCCGGACGGTTGGTATTATCCGGATTACGGTTTCGTGATCGGCTACAATTATCTTGGCGGTCATCTCAACACGCCCTGGCCTGCTTTCCGCGAGTTCTCTGGTTGGCGCTCACCGCAAAAGATCACGGACGATAGCTCCCTGGCGTTGCTGACGGATTTGAACGACTGGTCTCCCGGCTACGGCAAGACGTTTGCCCCGCACGGCGCGAACGGCCCGATCCTGACCGATGCCGACGCGAGCAACTCCAGCGCGGACGGCGCTTCCAGTCAATCCATCGGTGCCAGAGGTGGTAATGTGGGAACGCTGGACGGCTCCGTCCGCTGGATTCCGATCAATCAGATGAAGCCCTATCGTGGCTCCCGGCTCTGGGGCAGCGGCGGCTGTTTTGCAGTGTGGTAGAAAGGCCGCTGGTTCGGAGGTCCGTTGGCCGAACGCGCTATGCCGGGCCGCGCTGGATCAACCGGATCGCGTCCAGCCGCAAGCGGGCACTGGCGAGGTGCTGATCCAACGCGCGCTGTTGCTCCACAAGCATGTCAATCTCCTCGGCGCGGACACTGCGGTTGACCTTCCGCAGTTCTTTGAGGCGCGCAATTTCGGGCTCCAGTTGCGCGCTCATTTCTTTGCGCGCCTGCGCAACGATGCCCGGAACCTGCCGGTTGGCGAGGGCTTGGGTTTTGACGATCAGGCTGGGAAGCAGTTCCTCGCGTAGTTCCGGCTGATCCAACAAAGCGCAGGCCGCGCTGCTCTTCAGGTAACGCGTGAGCTGCTCCGGCGGGATGGTTTTTCCCACATCGTTGCCCCGATGATCCACCAGCACCCGCAACGGCGTCGGCGGCAGGAAGCGATCCACATGCAGGTGCGGCGGGGCGATGCACTCGAGGAGGTAAATCGTTTCCACGTACAACCCGGCGGTCTTGGCATCCGGCCAGCGGGCAAAGCTGCTATTCCCTTTCTCCGATCCGAGGAGCAGATCGAGCGCGCCCGTGACCAGCGGATGATCCCACGTCAGAAACTGGACGTCCTCTCGCGCCAGCGCCCGGAGGCGGTCGCAGGTGACCGTGAGTCCCTCCGTCGGCAGGCCCGGGAAGGATTCCGCAAACACGCCTGCCGAGCCAAGTTGATACGTGCGCGGCGTCAGTTCCTCGACCTGGACGGAATAGTGATCGAACACTGCGATCATAAAATCGTCCAGCGACTGATCTCCGTCCCGGGCGCGGATCTCTTTGACCAGCCCGGCGCTAACTTCCGGGCGAAAGGAATTCAATTCCAGCAACCGGTCGCGGCCTTGCTCCAAACGCGCGGTCATTTCCTTCCGGGCGGTTTGCGTTTCGGCAATCAACCGATCCAGTGCCGCGTGGGTAGCCGACGCGTTTCGTCCTTGAAGCTGAACGAAGCCGGAACTCAAAAACTCCGAACCGGGTCCATCTCCTGTCGGGTCGGTTTTCTGAGTTTGGGAGTTTTGGCTTGGGGATTTTTGTTGAAAGTTCTGCGCCAAGTCATGGACGCGCACGCCAAACTGTTCCAGCAATTCGTGGCCCCCGTGCAGGTTTTTCTCAAACGAGTTCAAGCCTTCATGATACCAACGCGCCAGCACTTCCTGGGAACTGCCCGCGACGAACGGGATATGCACCTGGATTTCCGCGGTCTGCCCGATGCGGTCCAACCGGCCAATGCGTTGCTCCAGTAATTCGGGATCGAGCGGGAGATCAAACAGAACCAAGTGATGGGCGAACTGAAAGTTCCGTCCTTCACTGCCGATCTCCGAGCAAATCAAAATGCCCGCGCCGTCCTCCTCCGCAAACCACGCCGCATTGCGATCCCGCTGCACGAGCGAGAGGCCTTCGTGAAACGCTCCCTGCTTGACGTTCAGCCGCAGTCGCAGCGCCGCATCAATCGCCTCAACCTTGCTTTGGGTGCGGCAGATGAGCAGCACCTTTTCCGGAGCCACGCTGCGCAACAACTCGGCCAGCCAATTTAGCCGCGGGTCTTTGGAGAAATCCCACGCGCTTGGAGAACCCTCGGGATGAGAGAAAGTCGGGCGCGGTTCTCCCTCCCCGCCAGCGGATGGCGGCGAGGGCCGGAGGGCGGCGGGGCTTTCTGGCTGAGGTGCCGCTTCGCCTGCTTCGCCAGCGTCGTGCAAGCCCGGCTCGCCAGCAGCAGCAGGCAGGGAACACATCCGGGCAACCCGCCGCGGAAATCCGGTGATCGTAACGCGCGTGTTGCGGAACATCACGCGGCCGGGGCCATGTTGATCAAGCAAGGCCTCCACCCATTCCGCACGCGCGCCGTCATCGCCTGACTTGATCCCCTCCAGCTTTGACCGGACGCTCGCTTCCGTATCCGCCAGGATGCGCGCCAGCAACTTCGTATCGCTGCCGGTGAGCTTGGGTTCGCCCAGAAGCTTGTCCGCCAGACGCGCGACATCCCGATAATGCTCCGCCTCTTTGATAAATTCGCCAAGATCGTAAAACCGATCCGGGTCCAACAACCGCAAACGCGCAAAATGACTGGCCATGCCGAGTTGCTCCGGCGTGGCAGTCAGGAGCAACAGGCCGGGCGTCTGGCGGCCCAGCGCCTCGACCACCGCATATTCCGGACTGACGGCTTCGGACGACCAACCGAGATGGTGGGCTTCATCCACGACGAGCAAGTCCCAGCCGGCGGCCAGCGCCTGCCGCAACCGCGCGTCCTTCCCCGTGAACAGGCGAATGCTGGCGAGCACCAGTTGATCGTCGAGGAAAGGATTCGCGTCGGGATCGGCGGTTTCGATGGCGTCGCAGCGGTCCTCGTCAAAGATGTGAAACCACAGATTGAAGCGCCGCAATAACTCCACGAACCACTGATGCACCAGCGAGTCCGGCACCAGAATCAACACCCTTTGCGCGCGGTGCGTCAGAATCAGCCGATGCAAAATCAGGCAGGCTTCGATGGTTTTTCCCAAGCCCACTTCATCCGCGAGCAACACGCGGGGCACAAGCCGCCCCGCTACTTCGGCGGCGATGAAAAGCTGATGCGGGATGAGTTCAATGCGCCCGCCAACGAATCCGCGCACCTTGGACTTGCGGCGCCGGTGCTGATGCCCCAGCGCGGCCACGCGGAGATCGAAGACTTCCGGCGCATCCAATTGCCCGGCGAACAGGCGTTCCTCGGGCGTGTTGAAGCTGATGGTGTTGCTCAGTTCGGTTTCGCAACGCTCCCGCCCGTCGCCCCGGTAGAAAATCAGCCCGCCGCGCTCGACAACCGATTGCACGACCAACCGCGTGTCGTCCTGGAAGATGATCGCGTCCCCGACCCGGAAGCGCACGCGGCGGAGCGGCGCGTTGTCGCGAGCGTATTCGCGCGTCTCGTCGCTGGCCGCGAACGTGAGCGTAACCGTTCGCGGGCTGACGCGCTGCACCGAACCCAATCCGAGTTCAGGTTCACTCTCGCTGATCCAGCGTTGACCGGGATGAAAGTTGTCTGGTTTGACGGACACGGATTAAACCAATACCAAACCCACCGGAGTTGCCCAAGCTGGATATTCCCGACCAAGAAAGGCATCCCTCCCAGCCGAGATGCGTTGCAAGAAGCGCAGGGTTTCCTCCACTGTTCGCGGAATTCTGAATGACGCTCTCGGCCGAACCCGATCAAGGCCGTTCAGCGCGAATCCGATAGAAACCAGACCCACGCCCGTCCAAGTATCCCGAGGTCCCAGTGCCGGCGAGAGTCGTCACGCGCCCATCGGGATGAACTTTGCGAACCCGGGTCAAATCGCTTACTACCAGTCCGCTGTCGGTGTCGGTTGCCAAGGCCAGTGGGCGGACAACCCGGGCGATTTGGCGTGAGCCATCGGG
>CAIKLQ010000702.1 GCA_903828255.1 uncultured Verrucomicrobiota bacterium | reverse complement strand
TCATTGAGCCGCGCCGATGATGGTGCGGAATTGGGAGGGGCACAAGCCCCGGCAAGCCCGCGGCTTTGTCCCGCTTTGGTCCCGCCCAGCCCCGCTTTTACACGCTTTTGCCCCATCGAGGGACAAAAGGTTCGCGCCCGGCTTCGGGAAGAAACGCGGAAGAATCGCGGACAGCCGACGTTGCGAGCACGCGCGCGGGGCGGGAGGCTTTGGCACTCCGAAACGCTATTTTCAGGAGGCTCGGACTGTCCCGCGAGCCGGTCAAGCTGTGGGACAGAACTGCTCCCTTCACGCTCCCTTCATGGAACTGGTCAATGCCCGCGTGACGGCAGTTGCACGGAGATGGTTTGCTGCAAGCTGAACGCGCCGGATGGTTTGCGGACGGGGCCCAAGCTCGGGGCCGCCCCGGAAGCGGTTGCCGCGTTGCCGGTGGGCAGTTTTATCAGCTACCACCGCCTAAGCGGGGGAACGCTGGCGGGCAAGCTGTTCTAAACCGTCACGGGTGGCTTGTGCGCCCACGGGTTGAAAGTCTGGCAGCCCAGCGCCTGAAAATCCGTTTCGTCCGCCGTCCAAACGATACGGCCTGTGCGCCGCGCCACCGCAGCAATCAATCCGTCGGGGAAAGATGGCTTGGCAGCGCTGGCAAAAATAGCTTCGCCAATCAATCGCGCCGCTTCGGAAAAATCGTCCGGGATGTGGGGCAACCGGCGGACGGGAGCCACGCAAGCCATGAAGAATTCTCGCACCTGGTCCCGCGTATTTTTTTCCCGCGGAGCGTAAAGGCCAACAGAGTACTCACCTACCGCCGCATCGCACGAGGCCAAGTCGGGTTCCCCGGCCACGGAAGCAACGAACCATTGCAGGTCCCGCTGGCCCTGGATCCAGATGGAGGAATCAATGAGAATCCCAAGCGGACTTTCCGGCATGATCTAATCCTTTGATGATGGCGGCCACGGCGTCCGCCGCTTCGGGGGCGGGTTTCAAGTGTTTCATTCGGCGGGCCAAATCCGCGCCCGATGTTCGCGGGGGCGAAGGAATGATGATGGCGCACGTCTCGCCGTGCTTTTCAACGAACACTGTTTCCCCCCGTTGCACCTGTCCAAGAATCTTGGAAGGCTCCCGGTTGTAAGTTGTCGCCGATGCGGTCGCTGTCATATAACTACTTTACCCCTGATTTGAACTGTTTCAAGCACGCTTTTTCCAACTTCGTCCGCACGGCCAGATTTCGGCCCGTTCCCCCCTAGCATTCGAAAATCCCGTTTTTTAGCCACACTCCGCACGGCCCGACGCTCTAGGATTGGCTAGGAGCGACGTTTGGCAAGCGGCCGCTTGGTCGCTCCCGCTCATGGGAGAAGGGCCCGCGCTACAACACCACATTCACGCGGTCTTACAAGGACGGCGAGGAATGGAAAACGACCGACAATTATGGGCGCGAGGATTTGTTGCTCCTGGCTTACATGGCCAAGGAGGCGTTCACCTGGATCGCCAAGCAACCCACCAAGTAGGCTACGCCGGCTGGCGGTCGCACAGGCCGCCAGCCGCTTTGGTTTGATTTTACAGGGGGAGGGGGGAACAAGGAGATGAGGGCGGGCGGTGGCCTAAGCAGAAACAACCAGTCGGACCACAGTCGCAACGAAGCGCGTTCCCGCACATACATCCCCGGAACGGCGCGTCTTTTCCTCAAACTTGACTGGCGGAAGCGAAGCTGGCAGCTTCCAAGAGGTCGCCAGCGTAGCTCAGTTGGTAGAGCAGGGCTTTTGTAAAGCTCAGGTCGTCGGTTCGAGTCCGTCCGCTGGCTCCATTTTCAACCTCCTTTTGACCCCCGTTTTGACCCCCAATTTATCCATTTTGCCCCCTAGCGACGAGTCGGTTAAACCCGAAAATGATGCCTGAAAAGCATCAATATATCCAATAGATCTAGAGTTATTGGCGACTTCTCCGTCGTGAGGGTGGAAACCGGTTTATTTAGGGGCTTCTAATTACAAAACTGCTGCTCTACCACTGAGCTACGCTGGCAAGAGGCGGGTTGAACCTACACGGGAGTTGCTCGCTTGGTCAACAAGCGTCATATGGCATGTCGCGGATCGCCGGATTGCAATCCAATATCTGGACAATGTTCCTACCGTTTGGACACAGGCTTGGCGTCATTCCTGTCCGCAGCAGGGAGTATTGAAGGCGGCGGTGCGGGTATGCGTCATGCTTGGAAGTGAACCCTTGGTTTCAAGTAGGATGTTGCTTTAGCTGTCCCACGGCCGACGTAGTAATTCCTTGGGAAAGCTGACTGCGGCGGATTCAACTTGTTTGCCGTTATTGGACGAAGGAATGAAGTGAAGCAAAGAACGTCAAAAAGGCAGTGGCCTGCTACTAAACACTTCGGGGAAACCATCGTCGCGCTGAACGGCGTGGGCTATCGCGGTTCGCTCCCGGTGAGATGGGAGGCGGGTCGCAAGGATCGGTTTCACCGCGCGCCGGAATCCTGCGCGCTCGTTCGCAAACTGGGTTTCGACTCGACAGCCGCAGCTTTTGGGTTGGGGTTTGCCGGGCGCGCATGAACAAGCAAACCATTGTGAACCCCCCAACACAATTTTCAACCGCCGGCTTGGAGACGCGAGGCAGACACCGTGTTCGCGCCGGGTTCACGTTGGTGGAAATGATGATCGTGGTGGCGATCATCGGATTGCTGGCGGCGATCGCCCTTCCCGGTTTTGCCAGGGCCAGGAAGCGGGCGCTGGCAACCACCACTTTGAACGACCTCCGCGTTATTGACGAGTCCAAGAACCAATTCGCCATGGAAAACCGACAGCCCAACAGCTACGTTCCGAAGGTCGCGGACATCAAGCCCTACCTGAAGGTCGGTTCCCGGCTTTTCCTCAATACCCCATTATCCAACTTTCGGGATATTTTCGGCCGGTCGATTCTGATGGGCGATCTCGCTACGCCGCCGTTGCTGGACGACGCCACGCGCGATGAATTTGCGAGCGTGGTGCCGAACAGCCAGGAGTTTTGGGGAAGTTATTGCCACTAGCTTAGCGGGCTTTTTCCGAGGCTCCGCTTGGAAAGAATGACTTCGCAGCCGGGGTGGGCCCGCAAGATGTTCTTCGTTGAGACAAACCCGCTGGGCTTGGCTTTTGGATGGCGTTGCGGGGATGCTATTATTCCGGCTTGAGACGGGCTTTGTCTCGGTCTTCTCCCCAAAACGTGCATGACATTGACGGTCTGCCGGTGCCGTGCGTGACCTATGCGAATCATACTTTGAAGTCAGCGCGGGCCTGTTTTATCGCGACAAGCTCAGGGCATCAGGCGGTTTGTCGGACGCTGGCGACGGTCAACTTTCGCCCCACCAGATAAACCACGAACGCCACCGCAAAACCGACGAACCACGCATAGTGATAAAGCTCGCTCAAGGTTTTCGGCACGGCGTCCGGCTTCAGAAGTTTCACCTCTTCAAGAAATCCCGGCAGGCTTGGCAGCACCGCCACCACCAGCGCCACGATGGCCACCACGCTGAAGCCATTCGTGAACCGGTATTCGCCCGCTGCTTGATACAGCGCCACGAGGTTCAGCTTGCGCCGCCGCCAGACGAAATAGTCGGCGATGAGAATCCCGCCAATCGGCCCGAGCAGCGCACTGTAGGCGATGAGCCAGACGAAAATGTAGCCGTTCGGGTCGGCCACCAGTTTCCACGGCATTATCAGCACGCCGATGATGCCCGTGATGTAGCCTCCCATTCGGAAGGAAATGCGGCGCGGCGCGAGGTGCGAGAAGTCGTTCGCCGGACTGACCACGTTCGCCGCGATGTTCGTGGCGAGCGTGGCGATGCACAATGCGACCATTGCCACGACCAACACCGCCGGGTTCGTGAAGCGCGTCAACACGTCCACCGGATCCCAAATCGTCGTGCCGTAGATGATCGTCGTGGCCGACGTCACCGCCACGCCGATGAATGAGTAGAGCGCCATCGTCGCAGGCAGGCCGAGCGCCTGGCCGAGGACCTGGTCGCGTTGCGATTTCGCGTAGCGCGAGAAGTCCGGAATGTTCAGCGAAAGCGTGGCCCAGAAGCCGATCATGCCCGTGAGCGCCGGGAAGAAAAACTTCCAGAACTGCCCGGCCTTCGGCTGGCCCGCGTCAAACGCCGATGGTTGCGAGAGGATTGGCCCGAATCCGCCGGCATGGCGATACGCCCACCAGAGCAGCGCCAATCCGAGCGCGATGAGCAGCGGCGCTTTGATGTTCAGTAGCCAGCGGATGCAATCAATGCCCAGGTAGATGACCCATAAGTTGATGCCCCAGAAAAAGAGGAAGCAGAAAAACTGCGCGAGCGTGATGTCCAACACGGGCAGCGGCGTGCCGCCCAAGAGCGACGGCAGGAACACGCCGAGGATTTTGTAAATCGCGTTCCCGCCAATCCAGCATTGGATGCCGAACCACCCGCACGCTACCAACGCGCGCAACAGCGCCGGGAGGTTCGCGCCCAGCGTCCCGAACGCCGCGCGGCAATACACCGGGAACGGGATGCCGTATTTCGTCCCGGCGTGCGCGTTGAGCACCATCGGGAGGAGCACGATCAGGTTGCCGAGGAAGATGGTGAGGATCGCCTCCCACCAATTCATCCCGCCGCCGATGAGGGACGACGCCAGCATGTAAGTCGGGATGCACGCCGACATGGAAACCCACAACGCGGCAAAACTGCCAACCCGCCATTTGCGGCGTGC
Source organism: uncultured Verrucomicrobiota bacterium (assembly GCA_903828255.1). Lineage (GTDB taxonomy): Bacteria > Verrucomicrobiota > Verrucomicrobiia > Limisphaerales > JADLHS01 > CAIKLQ01. The sequence continues at coordinate 8,777 of CAIKLQ010000702.1, read as the reverse complement.
CTCCGGCACCGGCGCGAGGTCGTCATTGAAGAGCGAACTGGCCTTGAGTTCGGCCAACTGGCTTTCGGAGAGATCGGCTTCGATTGGGTTCATGCAATGGTTCAACCGGGCAAATTACGCGCGGCTGACGGGGGTAATAAGCCGGAGAATCTGCGGTAAAATCAAGCTTTGCTTGGCCAAGCTGAAAAAGGCGCTGGCTGGCGCGGGAGTTTTCCATGAACCGCGTGGCGCAGTCCATTCCGGCTGCGAGTTGCGGCAGCGTCTCGCGTCCCGCACGGCCGCCCGGCGGGCCGCCGCCGCTACCTTGCAGGCCGGGTTCACGGGATTTTTCAGTCCTGGGTTCCCCATCGGGCTGGTAAACCGGACGCCGGAACTGGCGGCCAGAAAGCCGCCCGAACCCGCGGCCAGGAATGTCCGCGCCCCGCCGCGGTTACTGACTCCGCTGCGCGTCCAAGGTTGGAAGTCACAACTTCCCAAGAACCTCCCGGAGTGCGCCCGTCCTCGGGCACCGCGGGATCCGAGGTTGAAGCGCGGTTGGGAATTCTGTTCCCGCGTGAAAGTTCGGCCGTTGCTGCACCCGAGGACGGGCGCGCTCCGCCAGTAAAGCCAGCGCCCCGGCCGATAGCGAGCGGCCCACAGTGTTGCGCAGACCGCGGCCCCATCCGGGCTAGTTGATCCGTCGGGCCATTGAGAACCTGACCTCGAGGAACATCAAGCTGGGAATGAATCGTGGGGCAAAGGGGCAAAACCGCTGGCAGGAGTCCGCCAAGAATCCCCGGAGCGCGGACGATGGCGTCCGCGCTCCAGCCGACGGTTGGTTAATGGGAAGTTTTGGCCCCCCCCCCACTCCCCCAACATTGGACGCTCCTCAGAGCCATGAACCGCGCGATCGGAGCGCCGGTCGGGGACCGGCTTTGCGGGTCGCCAGGGTCCAAAGCTGGCTACCAGCCAGCGTTCCGGTTCATGGGAGGTTTCGACCGCCAACGTGGGATGCGTATCGGGGCCATGAACCGGAGTGCGTCCGTCCCCGGGCGCACTCCGGGAGATTCATGGGAAGAAATTTCCTCGCGCCAAGGCGTCGCGCGGTGCTCCCTTCAGTGTCCCCAACCGCGGTCGCCAACCTGAAAGGTTGCCGCCACCAACGCAAGCCGGAGGCTGGCACCACTACGCTCCGCCGCGCATGCGTTGCAGGCAGTGCGTGAGGTAAGGCAGGAGCTGCTTCTTGCGCGACACCACTTCGCGCAGCTCGAAAATCCCCGGCTCGACTTGCGGATAATCAATGCGCGCCACGAAATCCTTCACCCCCGCCACCAACAGCATGGAGCATTGGCCCGCCACGTCGGTCACCATCAGGACCGAGAAGACGTAACCACGCCCGCGCTGATACTCGCCCAGCGCCGCGAGCAAATCCGTTTTGCGTTTCCAAAACTGGTCGAACCCGACTTCCTCGATCTGCGCCACGCTGAACTGGGCGCCGTTTTCCTCATACTCCTTGCAATCGGTGGTGATGGCTTGCGGCGCGGGCTTGAGGGTGAGCAGCGAGCCGGACGCAAAAAGTTTTTCCGTGAACGCGCGGGCGTTCACTTCTGAAATTTTTTCCAACTTCGCCAGCACCTCGGCGTCGCGCGGTGTGGTGGTAGGGGAAGTCAGGTTCAGCGTGTCCGAAACCAACCCCGCCAGCAGCAGGCCCGCAATAGGTTTGGGCAGTTCGACGCCGTGCCGGAAAAAGCAGTCCGCCACGATGGTGCTCGTCGAGCCGACCGGTTCGTTGCGGAACAGAATCGGCTGCGGCGTCGTCAGCGAGCCGATGCGGTGATGGTCAATGATCTCGATGATCTCCACCTGGTCCGCCCCTTGCACGGCATGGGAGAGTTCGTTGTGATCCACCAGAATCAAGCGGCGCGGGACCGTTTTCAGGAAGTCCGCCTTCGACATCACGCCCACCGTACGGCCCTGCTCGTCCACGACCGGAAACGCGGCGAAGCCCGAAGCCGCCGCCGAAGCCCGCACGGCCGCGAGTGACGCATCTTCGCGCAGGGATAGGAAATCCTCGTTGAGCATGTGGCGCACGGCCACTGCCGCGCGGCACAGCGCCGCCGTCGTGGCGGTGTCGTGCGGCGAAGAAATCAGGCTCACGTTTTTTCGTTTCGCGGCGTCGAGGGTTTTGGGTTCCACCGCCAATCCGCCGGTTACGATCAGCACCCTCACCCCTTCGCGAATGGCGAGGTTTTGGATGTCCCAGCGGTCGCCCACCATGACCGCGAGTTTTTCGTGCGGATACCGCTCCAACCGTTCCGCGAACGTCTCCAGCCCCATCGCCCCGATCATCAGGGTCAAATCCTGCTCGTCCTCAGCCTCGTGCGCCACGAGCAGTTTACCGCCCAGCGTGCGGGTGAGATTGTTCAGGGACGACAACACGCGCCGCGAGTCAATCGGCCGGTTCGCCGCGGGGAAAAGAAATTTGCTCAACTTGAACAACGAAAGTAGTCCGCGACAGCGTTGCGTCCCATCCAGCACCGGCAGGATGCGGATGTCGTGTTCGTCCATCAGACCGAGCGCATCCGCCGCGGTGGCCTCCGGCGTGACGCTGAGCACGCGCGATTGCATCACGTCGCGCACTTTCGGCGACACGTCCGCCACAAAGCGCGGCGCGGGGACGCCAAAAGCGTGCAGCACGAAATCAATGCGCTCGTTCGTGTCGCCGCAGCGCGCGGCCACGGCTTCCGGCAGACCGGTGCGCCGCTTGAACTCCGCGTAACCGATGGCGGAGCAAATGGCGTCCGTATCCGGATTGCGATGGCCGATGACAAATACTTCACTCATTTTTGATGGGCGGAGCGTAGCGGTTCGCGCGCGCAGGAACAAGCGCGGGACCACAGGGGAGTGCGATGGGAAGTGGCGGTCACGCCATGGATTCTTACTGTTACCCTACGCCACAGGCGTCGAAGATTAATAGGGAGACGTCCGTTGACCGTCATTTCCAAACGCACCCTGGAAATTCTGCCGTGCCGTGCCGCCTTGGATTTGCAATCAATGTTTTAACGGATCGCAGTTTTTGGTAATTGGTGAGTTGCATGTGCCGTCGAATTCTTCCCCGGACGCTCCGGTCATGGCTAATGGGCGTCATGGGCGGGACTTTGTTGGCGGCGGCGGCCGGAACCGACGCCTGCCCAAAGCAACCGTATCGCGTGCTTCATTGGACCACGGATCATGGTCTGCCGCAGAATCGCATCTTCCGCCTCAAGCAAACCCGCGACGGGTATTTGTGGCTCGGCACCTGGTTCGGGTTGGTCTGCTTTGATGGGGTGCGGTGCATCGTGTTCGACAAATTCAACACCCCGGAGTTGGTGGCCGACACCGTCACCGCGCTGGTGGAGACGGGCGACTGCAGGCGTACGAAGATCACGCCACGAATCTGTGGGGGAAGGTGCGCCCGGGCAGGCTGTTTCGCGAGGAGCGGGAGCGCTGGACTGAGGTGGACTTGGGGGATAGCACCGGCCCCGTGGCCACGGTTTGCATGGAGGAGGCTGCGCTGGGCAATCTGTGGTTGGGCCCCGTTCGGGGGTTGTTCCAGTTGCGCAAGCGGCAGGTGCTTGCCTACACCACGCGAGACAGCTTGGCCGATTGGGTGGGAACGCTCGAAGGAATCAGTTGCATTGAGAACGGAGCGGGGCACTCAACCCAGCCGGAGGGAACTCGCCGGGGCGGAGTGCCGATCCGTTTGGCCAACCCGCGCGGGCGGTTTGTGGATTCCCACCACGCGCGGCGTTGTGGTCACCCACTTTTATTCCACCCGGGAGAATCGGCCGCAAAATTCCCGCTTGTCAACCCGTTCGCGACTGCTATGTTCTGCGCCCTTTTATGAAAGCAGACATACATCCGAAATATGTGGCGGCGGAAATCCGTTGCGCCTGCGGCAACGTGATCGCCACCCGCTCCACCAGACCCGTGATCATCGTGGGTATTTGCAACGTTTGCCATCCGTTCTACACGGGCCAGCAAAAGTTTGTGGATACCGCCGGGCGCGTGGACAAGTTCCAGCAGCGCGCCGCCAAAACGCAGGCCGCACAAGCCGTGTTCGAGGCCGGCAAGAAGAAAAAGAAGTAACCCCGCTACCGCCCACCGCCCGCCGCCCGATTCAGACCGGGTGGCGGGCGGTTGCGTTTTTATTGCGGATTGGCGACTGCAGATTGCAGGCGGTCTCCGATCAACGGATCTGAATTCCCAAATCCGCAATCTGAAATCAAAAATGGATTTCCGTCCGCATATTGAACGGTTCTGCAAACGTTGCGCCGAGGTCGAAGCCGCGCTCAGCGACCCCAAGGCTTTTGACGATGCCCAGCGCGCCCAGGAGCTTTCTCGCGAATACGCCCGGCTCAAGGACCTCGTCGCGGCCGGCACCAGCTATTTGAAAACCCTCGCCGATCTCGACGAGAACCGCGCGCTGCTCCAGGCCGAAACGCCGGAATCCGAGATGGGCCAAATGGCGAAAGAGGAGGTCGCGCGACTCGAAACCGAGGAGCGACGCTTCGCAAAGATTCTGCAATTTGGCCTCATCCCGCCGGACCCCACGGATTCGCGCAACAGCATCATTGAAATCCGCGCGGGCGCGGGCGGCTCAGAATCGGCACTCTTCGCCGCCGACCTTTACCGCATGTACACCCGTTACGCCGAAGCGCGCCGCTGGAAAGTCGAGACGCTCGATTCGAGTTCGTCCGACCTCGGCGGGTTTAAGGAAGTCATTTTTGAAGTCACCGGCACAGATATTTTCAAACGCTTGAAATACGAGAGCGGCGTGCATCGCGTCCAGCGCGTGCCCGCCACCGAGGCGCAGGGGCGCATCCACACCAGCACCGCCACCGTGGCCGTGTTGCCCGAAGCCGAGGAGGTGGACATCGAAATCAAGCCCGACGAAATCGAGATCAACTGCTGCCGCGCCTCCGGCAAAGGCGGTCAGGGCGTCAACACCACTGACTCGGCCGTCCAGATCATCCACAAACCGACCGGTCTCATCGTGCGCTGCGCCGACGAACGCTCACAACAGAAGAACCGACTCAAGGCGATGACCGTGCTCCGCACCCGCCTGCTGGAACGTAAAGTGGCCGAGGAAAACGCCAAATACGCCGCGCAACGCAAAGGCCAGGTCGGCACGGGCGAGCGCAGCGAAAAAATCCGCACCTATAATTTTCCGCAGAACCGCGTCACGGATCACCGCTTGGAGGTCACGCTCTACAATCTCTCGAACGTCATTGAGGGCGATCTCGACGCGCTGATTGACCCGCTCATCACGCACGATATGGAAACACGCCTCGCTTCGCTCAATGCGTAAAGCCATGAGCAATCGGCCAAGTCGCATTGAATTATTCGAGACTGAACGGCCTGTAACCGTAGCGCAGATCGGCAATCTGCGGTATCGCCGACTGGCAGTCGGCAGGCCTTCTGATTGCCGTGCGGACGCGGATTACCAATCCGCGACCCAGCAGGCTACCAGTCTGCGCTACGAGGCATGAAACGGCTCTGCGTCTTCTGCGGATCGAGCCCCGGGAATTCTCCCGCGTTCACCGCCGCCGCCCGGGAACTCGGCGAAGCCGTAGCCGCCCGTGGCATGGAACTCGTTTTTGGTGGCTCGCATGTGGGCTTGATGGGCGTGGCGGCCGACGCGGCGCTGGCTCGCCGCGGAAAAGTGATTGGCGTCCTGCCGCGCTTCATGGCCGACAAGGAGCTCGCCCACCCGAACCTGACGCAACTGCACCTCGTGGACACGATGCACGAGCGCAAGCAGATGATGGCCGAACTGGCGCAGGGATTCGTCGCGCTGCCCGGCGGCTTCGGGACGTTCGAGGAAATTTTTGAGGCGATCACTTGGGCGCAGTTGCATTTGCATGCCTTCCCTTGTGCGCTGCTAAATGTGGAGGGTTATTACGATTCGCTCGTGAGCTTTCTGCGCGTCTCGGTGGCGAAGGGATTTGTCCGGCAGGAACTGCTCGACTCCTTGATTGTGGCGGCGAACGTGGACGAGTTATTCCGCCGCTTCGCCACATTCCGCCCGGAGGAATCCGCGATGTGGATTCCGAAGAAGGTGATTTGAAATGAATATGAACTGGAGACGCAATTCCCGAGCTTCAACCTGCGGGGTGGGGAAAGTACTCAGTCTTCAGTCTGGCAATCGTCGCCGGACGACCTCCTGGCACTGAATACCGAATACCCAATACTGAACCCTTTCCCCAAAACACCGATGACAATCAAAGGCATCATCTTCGACTGCGACGGCACGTTGGCCGACACCATGCCGCTGCACTGGCGCGCGTGGCAGATGATCACGCAACGGCACAACCTGCATTTTCCCGAGGACCGCTTCTATTCGCTCGGGGGCGTGCCCTCGCGCGACATCCTCAAACTCCTCGCAGTGGAACAGGGCCGCTCGCTTGACCATATCGCCATCGCCCATGAGAAGGAAGAGGCCTATCTGCCGCTGATGGCCGACGTCGAACCGATCCATGCCGTCGTCGAGATCGCGCGGGCGCATCACGGAAAAATCCCCCTGGCGGTGGCTTCCGGGGGCACGCAACGCATCATCTGCCAGTTGTTGGAACAATTGAAAATCCGGCATCTCTTCGATGCCGTCGTGACGAGCGAAATGGTGAAGAACCAGAAACCCGCGCCGGACATTTTCCTGGAAGCCGCGCGGCTCATTGGCGTGGACCCGAAATTCTGCCGCGCTTACGAAGACACGGATCTCGGCATGAGAGCCATCCGCGAGGCGGGGATGGAGGCGGTGGATGTGCGGGAAATGATCGTGAAACAGTGAGTCGCTAAAGAATTTCAGCAAAAAGAAGAGGTTCTTTCAAAACCCCGCCCGCTGAGGGCAGCGGCCTACAAATGCTGGTTTTGGGCCGCAATCTGGTAGGCCGCGGGCCCTCACGCGGCATTCGAGTGGGTTTTGAAAAAACCTCAGAAGAGTGTGATTTGGCTCGCCCTCACCCATGAACTCCTCCTTACCCACAAGTGTGAGCGACCACAGAATAGGCGAACAGAATGATCGGCCTTCGCGCTCATTGATCGCCGTTGTGAGCAATGCGTCCCGAAAAATTTGGATTCCCTTTCCATCTTTGCGCTAAAAGCCAAAACGGGCGCGGAGAATTTCCCCGCGCCCGGCTAACTTCCGCGACGGTTCGCGTTTCTAGTATTCCCGCTTTTTGGTCTGTCCCGGCTGCGGCACGGGATAGCGGCCGTTCTTGTCTGGCAGCACCGGCGCGGGGGAATCCTCAGTGATTTTGTCCAGGCCCGGGGCCATTTCGTGCTCGCAGTTGAGCATCTCTTCGTAGGTGATTTCCTGACCGGTGTGCGCCGCCATGCGGCCCATCGAACTCACGGTGCTGACTTGCACGCCGCGCTCGACTTCGTTGTAGGGCTTGTCGTTGCGGATGGCGTCCATCAAATCGTTCCACTCGTTTTGGTACCAGTTCTCCTCGCCCTTCGGGACTTCGGATACCCAAATCCGATCGGACCCGGTCGGCGTCTGGCCTTTGTAGATACTGGAGGGCGCTCCGCAATCGCCGCTCTTGGAGACAATCGCGCTACCTTTGGTGCCGTGAATGTAGCTCGAGAAGTTGTCGTTGCAGCCCGTCATGCAGCGCCCATCGAAGAAGAACTTGGTGCCGTCGGCGTAGGTGTATTCGACTGAGTAGGTGTCGAAATTCTGGTCCACGAATTGGATCCCATTGGGGTCGTGTTTGTAGTGCTTGCCGCCCAGCGCCTGCGCCTTGACCGGCCAAGCGTTCTTCATCCAACTCAGATGGTCAATGATGTGGATGTAAAAGTCATTGTAGTTGCCGCCGCTGGCCCAGATGAAACTGTGGAAGCGTTGAATCTGATACATCAAATCGGTGATGCCGCCTGGCTTGGGCAGCGAATTAAAGAACGCGGCCGGTCCATGCATCCGGTAGCCGCGCTCCAAGATGATGTCGCCAATCGCGCCGTCGTGAACGCGCTCGGCCAGTTGTTGGAGCGCGCGGGCGTGGCGGGAGTTCAAACCCACGCCGACTTTGAGGTTCTTGGCCTTGGCCGCTTCGGCGAGCTTCAACATGCGTCGGCTGCCCGGTCCGTCAACCGTGACCGGTTTCTCCATGAAGACGTTCAAGCCCTTCTCAATGGCGTAGGTGAAATGCACCCAGCGAAACGCCGGCGGCGTTGTGAGGATTACGATGTCGCCTTTGTTCAGGCAGTCCATCGCCTTCTTGTAGGCGTCGAAGCCGCTAAATCTCCGATCCGTGGGCACGTCCACTTTTTCGCCGAATTGCTTGCTGAGGGCGGCTTGCTTGGCCGGAAGTTTCTCCGGGAACACGTCGGCCATGGCGACGAGTTTAGTGCCCCCGCCCTTGACCGAGAGCGCGTTGCCTGCGGCGTCCGTGCCGCGCCCGCCGCAGCCGACCAGCGCCACTTGCAGGGTGCTGTTCTCGGCCCCGTGAACGTAAGGCACGGCCATGCCTACGAAAGCGGAGGCGGCGGCCAGCGTGCCGGTTTGTTTGATGAAATCCCGTCGAGACGTGGAGTTAGAATTGAGTTCGTTCATACCCGCGCATGATTCTCTTCCGGGGCGGGGGGTGTCAATACTGGAAACTGGTTGTGCGGAAACAAGGGTGCGCGACAGGATTCTACGGCTAAGCTGCGAGCGACAGACAATCGTTGCGTGCGGCGTGGGTGTTGAGCCGTGCTTTCCAGAACTGATCCAGCCGACGACTGGCGTGAATGCAGCGCAAGGCCAGCACATTTTCGGC
>CAIKLQ010000701.1 GCA_903828255.1 uncultured Verrucomicrobiota bacterium | reverse complement strand
GTAGAGCCGATCCGCATGCAGGCCCAGTTCCTGGGCAATCACTTCCGCGGACTTGCCGCTGACGAGCCAGTTTTGCACCGCTTCCCGTTTGAACGTTTCCGCGAATTGTCGCCGGGGTTTGACAGAGTTTTCTTTGATGGATTTCATGTTACACGGTTTACCCAATTTTCTGTCCGCCAATTCGAGGCACCCTCAAAGCCCATTCCCTGAACTCAGCGCATACGTGAATCCGTTCAAATTGGTTGCACTTCCGCCGACGGTTTGCACCACCACGGGTTCCGTGCCCAAAGCAGAATTGGGCAGCGCGAAGCAGGAGATTTGGGTAGCACTGAGGACTGTGGCATTGGTTGCCAGTTGTCCGCCAACAAGCACCGTCGCCGGCGCGGTGAAGTTTAGCCCGTCAATCATCAACAGCGTAACTTCCAGCGGGCTGGTGCTGGGATTTACCGCCGCAATCACTGGTTGGCCCACTGGCGGCGTATAGCTGGCATTCACAAACGTCGTCTGCCCGCGTGCTAAATTCACGGTTCGGGCGGCAGGGGCAGTCCAGCCGGGAACAGGATCAAACGTGAGGGAGTAATTCGCTCCGGGCGGCATGGAGACGGTGACGCCACTGGCCTGGGCTGCGCCCCCGTTGACATGCCATGCGCCCGCTGCGGCGGCGCTGGGTGGCGACAGCGTGACCGTCCACAAGCCGGGGGTCGTATCCGCCGTGAAGGTCGCGGTGTAATTTCCCGTTTGTCCCGCAACCACATGTATGGAGCCGCTCGCCGGGCCAAGCCAGCCGTCCACGGTATGAAAGGTCAGGAGGTATGTTCCTGGATAATTGATCACGCTGTCCCCACTGAGCCGGAACTCATTAGCGCGGCCACCCCAGGTCACCCCCGCCGCTGCCGCTGCCTGCGGTAAAATCCTCACAATCACGGTGCCCAGATTCGGGTCGCCGGCGGCGAAATTGGCCGTAACGGATTTGTTCCCATCCATCGTGATAGTGGTCGGGTTCGCGGTGCCAGTGGCATCGCCGCTCCAACTGACGAAGTGGTAGCAGTAATTCGCGCTGGCGGTGAGTTGCACGGCGGTTCCGGCGGTGTAAATGCTGCCGCTGGCTGTCGGTGAGGCCGAAACGCTGCGTTGCACGCCGTCATAATTGCGCGTGAGCGTGTAGGTGCTGGCTACAACGACAGCGTATGTGGCGTTGATGGCGGTCTGCTGGCCAGCGACGATATTGGCGGGGACATTCGCCGGGGCGGTGTAACCGCTAACCGTCTTGAAACTGATCGGGTGTGAAACGGGCGTTAGACCGGCGGCGATGTCGCCGGAGTTGTGGTAACTGCCGCCGTCCACCTGCCACTGCGCTCCAGCGGTATTGGCCGCTGCCGGGGCAAGATTCACAACCCACGAACCAGTGTTGGGCGGTGGGGTGGCCACGGTGAAAGTTTGGGCATTGGAGGCGGGTTGTCCCGCGTTGGTGACAACCACAGACCACGTGCCGGTGGCGGACTGAACATTGACGCAATATGGCATGGAGTTAGCGGTGACGTTCGAGGGCGTGCGCACGTAAGGGTTGTTAGCCGGATCACGGATAATGAGCATGGACGCATTGGGATCACCCGCCGGTTTGGAGTTTGAGCCATAAACGGTGATGAGTTGCGGCGAGGCGGAAGTCGGCAGAGAAGTCGGGGAAACCGAGGTGGTGGTGGGGCTGCCAATTCCTCCGCTGTTGGCAGTAACCAAAACCTGATTCAACGAATACAGATAGCGGGCCCCATACGGATTGGTGATCATGGCATAATTGTAATAATGGCCTGGTGGCGTGGTGGAGGGCACTATAACGCCAGCGTTAATGATGGGTGTCGAGCGGGCGGTCGAAGGTTGTGGGTTGATCGCAGATGTAAAGGGTAGAGAAAGCTGGTTGCCGTTATATGGTTTTTGATCCCGGTCCAAAAAGACGGACAAGGAACATCCGCTGTCATAGCTCTGTTGAATGCGTTGCCCGCCATCACAGAGCCCGTTGAATTATGGGAAAACTGAATGATGCTCGGCCATTCGCTAGAGTTTTTGACCGCCAAGGCTTGGCGATTATCTGCGGGGTAGTTGTTGAAATTGCCTTCATTGTAGAGACCAAAATATGGGCCGTTATCATCAGTTAAACCGCCCCCAAGGCGGCTATAATAAAACCCAGCAAACTGACCCCCAGATTTGTATGGATCATTCCAAGTGTTCCGCATCGTCGCAGTGATAGTCGCAGTGCCGTCAGAGGCGGATGTCCCAGTGTCGATTGTAACATGATACCAAAGGTGGACGACTTGATGCGCCGAATAATCTCCGGTGTAGCCTCCATCCAAGGTCATCAAGGTCCGGTAATTTGACCCGTCCATACAAATGTAAACGGCGGTTGAAAAGTGCGGCAGGTGGCGGTCCAAAAGTGCGGCACCTGGGCGAAAGTAGACCGCGGTTCGGAGGGCAGGTCAAGTCCGGTTGGCGGGATTTTTCGTGGCGAGCTAAAGCGAGCCGGGGGGCGAGCGGCGAGCCCCCAGCTCGCGCCCCCCGGCGG
>CAIKLQ010000700.1 GCA_903828255.1 uncultured Verrucomicrobiota bacterium | reverse complement strand
GCGTCAGTTCGGTAAACTGGAGCAACGTCACCGCTACCATTCAGGATAACGGAACGACCAAGACCCTCATCGTCAATCCGCCCAGCGGCAACCGGTTTTATCGGCTGAGGAACTAATCTCCAATTCACCCGTTTTTAACAAAGTCCCTTCCGAGCCTGCTGGGCCATGGGTTTCTCAATTCACGCTTGGCGGACAGGAACAGGTCGAGATGATCTTTCGTCACGTCGCACACGTCGAGCGCGGGATTGCTGGCGGAGTAATCGCGAGCACGCGGCCCGTGTCGGCGACATAGACGGGATTCAGCTGCGGGCGTTTTCCATCCGGGGCCACGGCCTTGGCCTCCCGGCTGGCGTTGAACTCCGCAACGGCTGCGGCCAGCGGCTTGCGCGGCACGGCACCGCTGTTCTCGCGGAAGCTGCGGACGGCTTCCAGCAGGGTGGGACCGTCCGGGAGCTACTTGGGACGCCGCAAGGAAGGTCGTCACCGCTTCGACCGCCGGCACCTTGCGCCCGGTGTCGCGTTAGTGTTGCCCCAGGGTTTCCCGGATGGCGATCGCGGCCTGATTTTCCCGGGCTGTGAGTCCCGCGGATAGCTGGCCTTTGTGAAGCTCCTTCCCCTTCGCCTCTGCCGCCTCTTTCGCAGCTTTCGCCTCACTGTAGCTGGCGAACGTCATCATGCGCCGCTGGTCGGCGACTTTGAAGGCGACGCAGCAGAAAGGGAAATTGGCAGCGGGTTGGTAAATCTTGAAATCTTGACCCGTTGCTCGTAATGGGGGACCGTCACCGGAAATGTCACGCGCTTGTCAGAATGTCCGGCGGGTTTCTGTGCAAAATCTGTGCAAGGAAACGAAGAACCTTCTATTTCTTCAACGTTTATGGTGGAGCCGACAGGAATCGAACCTGCGACCTTCTCATTGCGAACGAGACGCTCTACCAACTGAGCTACGACCCCATTCCACCGTGGTCTTTCCGGTCTGCACGAGCCAATGAAACGATTTATGATTGACGTTTTGCACCGTGCCCGCATCGTTCCGATAAATGTCACTCGTATCTGACCGCAAAAACCTTGCAGCCGAAGTGTTGCGTGGAAGGGCTTGACCGGCAAGAAAAATATCGGCAGACAATTGAATTTCGCTCATGGAGCTTCCAAATGAAATGATTGGGGCGCGCAAAGCGTCACGCGCGCGGCGGTCGTTGCAAAACCTGGGTCTATCCGCTGGCGTCTTCTTGCTGTGCGCGCTCGGTTGCGAAGTGGCGCTACGTTTCGCGGGGTATGGCAACTTGGAAATCTACGAGCCGGATGCCCGGTTGTACTGGCGGTTGCGTCCCAACCAGGATTGTTTCACGAAAGTGGATCACCGCCCGGTTCACATCAACAGTCAGGGCACCCGCGGGACTGAGTTTGAAACGCCGAAGCCTGCGGGCACGTTTCGGATTTTGTCGCTGGGGGATTCGCGGACCTTCGGCTGGGGACTGTCGGATAACGACACTTACTCGCGGCGGTTGGAGCAGTTAGTCGGGGAATTGGTGGGGAGGGAACATTCAACACTGAACATTCAACATTCAATTTCCAATTCACCCCTCACCCCAGCACTCTCCTCATCCGCTGAGGAGAGGGAGAGGCTTGCTCGGTCGCTTCGCGATTCAAAGCGCGTGGAGGTCATCAATGCAGGCGTCAATGCCTGGTCGTATTCGCAGATGGCGGTCTATTTCCGTGACGTGGGGCTGCGATTCCAACCGGATGTTGTAATCCTGGCCGAGGCGAACTTGTGGACGCAATTTTCGGAAAAGAGCGATCCAGAGTTCGTGAAGAAGTTTTTGTGGCGCGTGCGCTTGAAGAATCTGTTGCGTCGGTTCGCGATCTACCACTACGTGGTCGAGGTGCAGCTTCAGGATTTTTACCAGCGCAATCGGACCAAGTTCATTCCCGTGGACCCGAAGCAGGACGCGTTGTTCAAGGAGCAGCAGCAAACCGATCCGGACGCGGTCTTCCGAACCGCCATCGAGGGTTTGTGCAGCATGGCGCGGAGCAATCGCGTCCAGCCGGTGTTGCTGTTCCTGCCGACGCTCAACGATCTGCAATCCACCAACCAGAGCCGTGTGTTGCGGGCCAAGCTGGCGGTGGCCGCCGCGCTCCGGGTGCCGTTGGCGGACCTGACGTCGGGGCTTTCGTCGCAGGGGAAGGCGCTTTACTTGGAAGCGGACCCGGTTCATCTTAACGCCCGCGGTAACGAGATCGTTGCGCAGCAAATTATCGAAACCATAACCAATCTGACTGCCCCGTGAACAAGCTCGCCATCCTCAAGGAATTTTGGGATTTCCTCCGTGCCCGCAAGAAGTGGTGGCTGGCCCCGATCGTGATTTTCCTCGTCCTGTTTGGCGCGCTGTTGGTGTTCGCCAAAGGTTCGGCGCTGGCGCCGTTCATCTACAGCTTGTTCTGAGCGTGAAGGCGTCGGTCAACTTGCGCTTCCTAGGCGAAAATGGAAGCAAACCCCCGCCTGTGCCAACTTCCGCCCGCCAATGAACCGGGAAACCCTGGACCGATTTTGCGAGCGCGGAATTCTGGGCCTTGTGCTGGCGCTGCTGGTGTTTGGGCCGCTTTCCGCTGGCGCGGTGCGGACGCAGGAATTTATCGTGCTGTTGGGGTTGACGGCGGCGGTGCTCCTGCTCTGGGGGGTGCGACTGTGGTTGAGCGAGCGGCCGAAGTTCCTCTGGCCGCCGGTCTGCTGGTGCGTGCTGGCGTTCGTGCTTTATGCGGTCGGGCGGTACCTCACCTGCGACATCGAATATGTGGGGCGGTTGGAGTTGCTGCGCGTGTTGGTTTACGCCGCGGTGTTCTTCGCCATCCTCAATAACCTCCACTCCCAGGAAGCCACGCAGATCATCGCGTTCACGGCGGTCTTCCTCGGCCTGATGCTGGCGCTGATTGCCGTGTGGCAGTATCTCGCCCGGACGGACAAGGTGCCCGCGTTGAGCGCGTGGATCGAGTCCGGCTTCTTTGCCCACAAGAATTGGTATTTTTCGCGCCTCTACGCTCCCCGAGGCAGCGGCACGTACATCAATCCCAATCATCTCGCCGGCTTGCTCGAAATGCTGCTGCCGCTGGCGCTGGCCTACACGCTGGCTGGGCGGACCAAACCGGTGCTGAAGGTTCTGCTCGGCTACGCGGCGCTGGTCATCCTCGTTGGCATCGGCGTGACCGGTTCGCGGGGCAGTTGGGTGGCCAGCGGGGTGGCGTTGTTGTTCTTCTTTGGTGTGCTGGCGTCGCATCGCAGTTACCGGTTGCCAGCGGTGCTGATGCTGGTGTTGCTGGTGGGCATTGGGACCTACTTTGCCCGGCAGGCGACGTTTTTCAAACTGCGGGCGGAAAGCGCGGTCACCGCCGGCCATGTGGACCTAGACGTCCGTTATGAGCTGTGGCAGGCGACGGCGCGGATGTGGCAGGACCATGCGTGGTATGGGGTCGGACCGGGACATTTTAATTACCGTTTCCGAGCCTACCGGCCGCCCGCGGTGCAGTTGCAGCCGGATCGGGCGCACAACGAGTATCTCAACCTGCTCGCGGACTGGGGCGTGGTTGGGGCGGCGATCATCGGAACAATGCTCGTGGTGTTGTTCGTGGGAGTGATTAAGACCTGGCGACATGTGCGGCGGTCGGAGCGCGAGTTTGCCAGCAACCGCAGCAACAAGTTCGCGTTCGTCGTGGGCGCGACGGTCGGGTTGATCGCGCTGCTGGGGCACTCTGTGGTGGATTTCAACTTGCAGATTCCCGCCAATGCGCTGCTCGCCGCCACTTTTATGGCGCTCCTGACTAGTCATTTGCGGTTCGCGACCGAGGCCTATTGGGTCGGCGGCGGGCCGGGGTTGAAGTCGCTGGCGAGTCTGGTGTTGCTCACGGGCGTTTTGTATTTCGCGGTCCAAAGCGTCCGCCTGACCCGGGAATACGTCTGGCTCGAACGGGCGAGCACCCAAAGGAATTTCTCGGATGCGAAAATCGCGGATTTGGAAAAGGCGTTTGCCGCCGAGCCGAGGAATTCGGAAACGGCCTTCGGGATTGGCGAGTCCTACCGGGTGCAAAGCTCTGAAGGTGGCCCGGATTATCAGGCGCTGGGGCAGCAGGCGCTGCTTTGGCTGAGCCGGGGAACAAATTGCAACCCGTTCGACGACCGAATCTGTGTGGCGCTGGGGCGCTGTCTCGACTATCTGGAGCGGGCGAACGAAGCCCAGGTGATTTTTGATCGCGCGGTCGAACTGGATCCCAACGGCTACTGGACCTCTGCCTTCGTGGGCCGGCATTACGTGGAGATTGAAGACTATGCCGCCGCCCGGCCGTGGCTGGAGCGCTCGTTGCGGCTGCAAGCGCAAACCAATCTCGTCGCTTCAACTTACCTGGAACTTGTGAACCACAGATTGCTCGAAGCCGCGACCAACCAGACGCGCTTTCCCCGTCGTTGATCGGCGGGCCAATCGCGAGCCCGTCGCCGGCTCGGTCAAACGCCCAGCAACGCGCGGGCTTTCTCGCGGATGTTCCCGTGGCGCACCAAACTCTCGCCCACCAGAATCGCCTTCGCGCCGCATCGCGCCAAGCGTTCCACGTCGGCGCGCGTGTGGATGCCGCTCTCCGCAACGAGCAGAGTTGAATGGCGAGCTGCGGGGGAGGAGAAAAGTTTTGCGGCGAGATTTTCAGTCGTGGCCAAGTCCACCTTGAAGGTCTTCAAATTGCGATTGTTCACGCCGATCAGACTCGCGCCTAATGCCAGCGCCCGATTCAACTCCGCCTCGTCATGCACCTCCACCAGCGCGGCGAGGCGGGCTTCCGTGGCGAGCGCGTGAAACTGCCTTAAACGGTCATCGTCCAGAATCGCCACAATGAGCAAGATGGCGTCCGCGCCCCACACGATGGCTTCCAGGATTTGCCGCTCATCAATGATGAAGTCCTTGCGCAGCAGCGGGAGCTTCACGGCGGCACGGATCTGGCGCAGATAATCCAGCGAGCCTTGGAAAAACTTTTCGTCGGTAAGCACCGACAGGCAACTCGCTCCTGCGGCCTCGTATTCTTTTGCGATGCGAGTGGGATCGAAGTCCGCGCAGATCACCCCGGCGGACGGCGAGGCTTTCTTGACCTCGGCAATCAAGGCTATATCCCCGGTGCGCGGGTTGTGCAACGCTGCTAGGAAATCGCGGCGGTCGTCCCGTTTCAGCAAGGCATCGCGCAAACCACTCGGGGCGATGGTCCGAGCGGGCAGTTGCGCGACCTCGCGCCGCTTCTGCTCAACGATGGTGTCGAGGATGTTCACGGGGAAAGTATGCAGTGTTCAGTTTCGCGCCGCTGGGTCAGGTTCGTTCGTCGAGCGAATCTCTGAATACTGATTTACTCTTCCACATCCCGCACTCCTTGCATCCGCTTGATCGGCGAGCCGGCGCGCAGCCAGCCGTTCACGAAAGAGTCCAGTTCGCCGTCCATCACCGCCTGCACGTTGCTGGTTTCCACACCCGTTCGCAAATCCTTCACCATGCGATATGGCTGGAAGACGTAGCTGCGAATCTGGTTGCCCCACGAGATGCCGCCTTTCTCGCCGTAGAACCGCTCCATCTCCGCCTTCTGCGCATCCAGACGTTGCGCGTAAAGCTTCGAGAGTAACATCTTCATCGCGGTGGCGCGGTTCTGGTGTTGGGAACGCTGGTTTTGTGACGCCGCCACGGTGCCGGTAGGAATGTGCGTGATGCGCACCGCCGTCTCGACTTTGTTCACATTCTGGCCGCCTTTGCCGCCCGAGCGATAGGTGTCCGTTCGCAAGTCACCCGGCGGCAGGACAATCTCGACGTCATCTTCGACTTCCGAGATCACGTCCACGCTAGCAAAACTGGTGTGCCGCCGCTGATTGGAGTCAAACGGCGAAATGCGCACGAGCCGATGCACGCCGCGCTCTGCTTTGCAAAAGCCGAAGGCGTTTTCTCCCTTGATGTACATGGTGACGCTTTTGATGCCCGCGCTTTCCCCTTGCAGCACGTCCTCCACTTCGACCTCCCAGCCGCGGCGTTCCGCCCAGCGCTGATACATGCGCCAAAGCATTTCCGCCCAGTCACACGCCTCCGTGCCGCCGACGCCAGCGTTGATGCTGAAGATGCAATTCTTGCGAGCTTCGGGGGCGCTGAGGAAGACGCCGAGTTCGAGGGCTTCGAGTTGTTTCAGGAACTTCGCGGTGTCGCGGTCGAGTTCCTGCTCCATTTTCGCCTGAACCTCCGGCGGCTCGGCTTCGCCCAACTCGACCATGACGCGAAAATCATCCAGCGCCTTCTCGGCCTCGATCAGTGGGTCAATTTTCCGGTGGAGGCCGTTCGATTCGTCAATGAACTTCTGCGCCTGCTCGCGATTGTTCCAGAACGTGTCCGTCGCCATCAACGCGTCCAACTCGCTGATGCGTTTTTGAGTGTTGGGGACGTCAAAGAAACCTCCGCAGATGCGTGAGTTTCTGCGTGGCGGTGGCAACCAAGGTTTTGACGTTGTCGAACATGCCCGGAGGATAGCGGCGGAAGGGCAGGGGATGAAAGCCGGAAATGACGCAACCCCAAAAACATTCACGGCATTAAGAGTCGGTTCGTGGCTACGCCGGCTGAACGGAAGGCGGCGTTCAGATTCGTACTGCTGAAACCTTTCACCGAGCCGTCGGCCAGCAGGATGTTGCCCTGGTGATCGTGAGGAGTTGGCAGCCAAGCTGCCGCGTCATTGGTCGAAAGCAAAACCAGCCCCGACCGTGGCTTCTTGCCATTGATGGTGAAATTGTCGTCTCCCGAGAGGAGCATTTGCGGAAACTTCTCGGTGATGTCCAAGCCGACGAAATAGCTGAGATTGGAATTGCGCAGGGTATTCCAATTCGTCGCAGCGAATCGCTTTTTGTCGGCCGGGCAAAGCAGAATCTTGGGGGTGTTCAATTCATTCGACATAACCAGAAGGTGAATGTAAGCGACGCCGGTTCCGACAGACTCTATCGTGCCACCGTTCACGTCCGAAACTTGATCTGGCAACTTGTCGCCGTGGTCCAGCGCCCATTGGCGGAAAGACAGCCCTATGTTTTTCAAGTTGTTCATGCAAGCAATCCGAATCGAGCGACGCGGCGAACTCACCAGCCGGGGCAGGCAGAGGGCAACCAGAATGACGACGACCGCCATCACAAAGAGCAGTTCCAAAAAGCTGAATCCGCCGACCAACCGCCAGTGCCATCGTGTTTTCATACGCCAAGAACCTCCAAGCACTGCCGATGCCACATGGATTTGCGCGGGAACCGGTGGTAGTCATGCCCTGGATTGCGTGTAGCTCGCGCAATTTGAGCGATCTCCACCCATATTCCTTCTTGAACCACCGGCATTGATTCCGGAAGCTCGCGCCGATGAAATTCGCCATCTGCAACGAGATTTACCAGGGCTGGAAGTTGGAAGACACGCTGGCCCACGCGGCGCGGGTCGGATATGCCGCGTTGGAAATCGCGCCGTTCACGCTCGCCAACTCGGTCAGCGAAATCTCCGCCACCGAGCGGCAGCGCATCCGCGATCTCGCAGCGCGACACCAAATCGCCATCGCCGGGCTGCACTGGCTGCTGGTGAAACCGGAGGGGCTTTATCTCAACCACACCGACGCCGGCATCCGTGCGCGCACGGCGAAGTATTTTGTCGAGTTGGTGGATTGCTGCGCGGATTTCGGTGGCCCGATCATGGTGGTGGGCTCGCCCAAGCAACGGAACGTGCTGGACGGCGTTTCGTTTCAACAGGCGTGGGATTGGACGGCGGGGACGTTCCGCGACGCCGTGAAGCGCGCTGAGGATCGCGGCGTGACGATTTGTTTCGAACCGCTCGCGCCTTCGGAAACCAACTTCATCAACACGGCGGCGGACGCGATTGAGTTCGTGAAGTCGTTCAACTCACCCAACTTCAAGATCATTCTCGACGTCAAGGCGATGTCTTCCGAAGCCAAGCCGATTCCGCATATCATCCGCGAGTCGTGGCCGCATTTCGCCCACTTCCACGCGAACGACAAGAATCTGAAAGGCCCCGGTTTCGGCGATGTGGATTTCAAGCCGATCGCCGCCACGTTGCGCGAGGTGGGCTACGAGGGCTTCGTCTCCGTAGAGGTGTTCAAGTTCGATGAAGGCGCGGAGGCTATCGCGAGCCGGAGCATCGAGTATTTGAAACAGGCGTTCGCCTGATGGGGCGGAGCCCCGAGCACCGTCTCGGCGTGGCTCTATTCGTTGCTCACCAACGCGCCGATTCGGAGGTCGGCGCTCCGATTACTTGCCGGCCTTCGCCTGATACTTCTTGAGCGTCGCTTCGAGTTCCTTGCGCACTTCTTCGTTGTCGCCAGCGGCGACCAGGGCTTTCTTCTCCGCCGCCACGGCTTCGTCGGTCTTGCCACCGTCGAAAAGCGCGCGGGCATAAACGTGCAGCGGGCCGGGGTCTTTTTCCTCAGTGGCGTCCACCGCGGACTTCGCGAGCTGGGCGGCCAGAACATAGTCGCGGGTCTTGACTTCACCGTCGTCGAGGATTGCCCAAGCAACTTGGAGGAGCATCCGGGGATCCTTGGGCTTGGCGGCGGCGATCTTCTTGGTCAGTTCCGGGAGCGCATTCGTGTCGCCCTTTCCAATGACCGCGCTCATGTAGTCGTTGAACAATTTGCCCGTGGCAATCGTTCCCTTGAATTCGGCCAGGTCGAAATCCTTCGGCGCGGATTCATCGAGCAACTTTTCAATCCGGGCGACATTGGTGCTGCTGTTGCCAGCCATCATCGCCATTTGGTAATCGCGCAGGAGGCCTTGAAACTTGAACTGTTTGCGGACTTCGGCGGCGTTGAATTTCTTTCCGGCCTCAATCCCGCCGAGTTGGGTGTCCAAGGTTTCAAGTTCCTTCGTCATCTCGGCCAGCTTGGCTTCGTCCGTGCCGTTACCCGAGGCTTCGTAGAAAGCCTGGAGCTTCTTGGTCGCCTCGGCCCGCTGTTTGACCTTCGCGATGTCGAACTTGCCGGAGACGACTTCTTGCAACGCCTGCTCCAAACCGTCCATCGGATGACCGTTCCAAACGACCTGTCCATGCAGGTCCACGATAAACGCCTGCGGGATGCCGCCAATGCCATAGGCTTCCATGTAACCCGCGCTGGTCTTGCGCTCCTTGTCCACGGCCACCGCGTAATCCATCTTCTCGCCCATCTTCGCGACGAACTTTTTCACGACCGCCGCGTCTTCATCGCTGACGCCCACGAACCGCACGTCCTTGAACTTCTTCTGCAACTCGGTCAGGTGCGGGATGCTGGCGCGGCACGGCGGACACCAGGTCGCCCAAAACTCTACCACAACAATCTGCTTGCCCTTGGCGGCGGCGAGGTCCGCGGGCTGACCTTTGACCCACTCCGAAATAACCAGCGGCGCGGCGGGGTCACCTAGCGAGCCAGCGGCTTGAGCGTGGAGACCAATGCCGGCGAAGAGAGCAACGAGGATGGAAAAATAGATTGATTTCATGCGATGGGGCGCTTGTTTGGAGTTTATTGTGCGGCGGACCGTAAGCTTTGCCGCAATCGGCGTCAAACTTTTAGCCGCGCGTCGGGCTTGGGCCGAGCGCTGGAAGTTCTGGGGGAGTGCTCCGCCATGCGCTCCCCAGAAGAACGAACCCCACGCCCGCAAGAGCTGAACACTGAATACTGAATACTTCCCCCTAAGTTCTGCCGAACACCGCCCCCAGTGTGACGCCAACTCTACGGTTCAGCAGCCGGAGCGGTGGGTTCACTCCCCGCCTCCACGTGCCAATGCTTCCACTGAAGTTTCTGTGCGAGATCGTCGAGCAGCGAATACGCCACGGGTGTCACTACCAGCGTCAGCAGCAGGCAAAGGGCTTGTCCGCCGATCACCACCACGGCCACCGCGCGACGTTCCTCAGCGCCTGGTCCGTTGCCCAGCGCCAGGGGCATCATGCCCGCGATCAACGTGAACGTGGTCATCAAAATGGGGCGCAGTCGCTCGCGGTTGCCTTGCAGGATTGCGGCGAAACGGTCCAGCCCGCGCGCCCGCAGTTTGTTCATGTGATCAATCTGGAGGATGGCATTCTTCTTCACGACTCCGAACAAAACCAACATGCCGAGCGCGGAGTAGAGGTTAATGGTCTGATTTGCGATCAGCAGCGAGAGAAAGGCGAACGGCACCGCCAGCGGCAGCGAGAGCAGAATGGTGAAGGGATGCACCAGACTTTCAAATTGCGACGCCAAGATGATGTACATCAGCACGACCGACAGCGCGAAGGCCCAGAGAAATTCCTTGAAGGTCGTTTCGAGTTCGCGCGCACGGCCCGAGACGCGCGTCGAGTAGCCGGTCGGCAGACCCATTTTCTCCACTTCGGCACGGAGCGCGGCGATGCGGTCGGCTTGCGCGTAACCGGGCGCGACGGCGGCGCGCAAGCTGATTTGACGCTGGCGATCCAGCCGGTCAATGCGCGACGCGGTCTTGGTGGGGACGAGTTTGACGAGGTTGTCGAGTCGCGCG